>PXFI01000336.1 GCA_003564295.1 Gemmatimonadota bacterium
GCCGCAGTAGGCCCAGAACGCTCGCTTGTTCTTGAACCGGTAGGGCGTCACCACGATGGGCAGGAGCTGGGCTGTGCGGATCTCGCCCAGGCCCGGGCAGCTCTTCACCAGCCGCCACGCCACGCCCCGGAACCGAAACAGGCTCTTGATGCGGTTCTGCACCCGAAACATGCGTTACACCGACCCGAACTGGCGGTGGAACGGGCCGGCCATACCCTCCGTGAAACCCCCCTTCCGCTCCCTTCACCCCGGGGAGGACGGGACCGTGTGGGTTCAGACCTCCCAGCCCGGGGTGAAGCGGGAGGATCCGGGCTACGATCCGACGGACCCCAGGGCTCTCCCCGACGAGTGGAGGGAACCCGTGGCCTTCGGTGTCTTTGACGAAGAAGGTCGATACCTGGGTCCCGCCCTTATCCCCGAGGGCTTCAGCACGTACCCGGAGCCTGTCTTTACCCGAGATTGGGTCCTGGCCACGGTCCGGGACGCCTACGACGTGCAGACCGTGGTGACGTTCCGGGTCGATGTGGGGAGGCCGGACTCACCCTAACATGGCCCGGGCATCCGTCAGGACCGCCGTCACCAGCTCCTCCGGGACCCGGGGGGCAGAGGCCAGGGCAAGGGAGCGGCTCAGGGCCGCCGCCTCCTCGAGATCCACCAGCCCTCGGGGAATCGCCTCGCCGTGGAGCCAGACGGCGGCCTGTTCGGGGGATGGAGGCTCCTCTCCGAGCCTGTCTCCCAGGGCCAGGAGCATGGATGCCGCAGCGAGGCTCAGCGCCTCCCCTCCATGGCCGCTCTCGGCCAGGGCCTCGGCGGCCCGGAGCTTCCGTTCCGCGGGCCGGGGCTCCGGGGGCCGAAGTGCCGCCGCCGGGGCCTCGAAGATCGTAGGCCCTTCGGACCAGGGTGACGAGGGACCCAGCCGTGTCAGGGCCGCCCAGCTCCTGCTGTCCACCACCGCCATCGGGACCTCCCCCTCCAAGGAGGCCACCTTGGCCTCGGTGGCGGCGTTCACCCTCCCCGCTACCACCACCACCAACCCCCCTTTGGTGGCCACCACCCGCTCTACGCGCTCCCCCAGGGTTCCCTGGAGGCTCGCCACCAGGTGGGCCAGGGACGGATCGTCGTCACGCCAATCAGGACTCGCCGCCAGGGGCACCGTGTCCGCAGCGGGCGCGGTGACCTCTTCCTCCTCGGCCGGTTCCCGGACCTCCGCTTCCCGCGGTGCCGAAGGAGCCCTTCCTTCCTCATCCTCCTCCAGTGTGGCCAGGGCCATCTCCACCATCTTCTTCGACACCCCCACCACGTCCTCCGTGGCGTCCTCCTCTACCACGTTCCGGAAGAGCTCCCGCTTCGCGTTGATGAGCCCGGCGATGCGCTCCTCGTAGGAGCCTCGGGATACCATGAGAATCACCTGGACGGGTTCATCCTGCCCCAGGCGATGCACCCGGCCGATGCTCTGATCCAGGACCGCCGGGTTCCAGGGGAGGTCCAGATTCACCAGAGCGCTGGCGGCCTGGAGGTTCAGCCCCACACCACCGGCATCGGTGGAAAGGAAGACCTGCGTGCCCGGGTCCTTCCAGAATCGGTCGATGAGCTCGCCCCGGCGTGGGGTGGGAACTCCGCCGTGAAGGCGGATGGTGCCAAGCCCCAGCTCCCGGGCCACCTCCTCGGCCATCTTCGTCATGCGCTCCCACTGGGAGAAGACCACCACCTTCCGCCCTCCATCCACGCAGAGCTCTTCCAGGACGCTGGCCAGCTCCTTGAGCTTGGGGGAGCCCACCGTCTCCTTGTCCACCAGCCCTGCGGCGTTGCACGCCATCCGGGTGATCTGCAGAAGAGACAGGAGGCGCTTCTCCTCCGATGGAGTCAGGGGCCGACGCTCGGCGATGCGGGCCAGGTTGCCCGCCGCCGAGTAGGCCTCGTCGTGAAGGTCCCTCTGGCGCCGGTCCAGCTCCAGGTCGAGGCGGGCGTCGATGCGGTCCGGGAGCTGGTCCCGGACCAAGGTTCGGTTCCTGCGGAGCATCACCGGGGTCAGGCGGCGCCGAAGCGCCGTGAGGTTGCGGTACCCCAGGACCCGCCCCCGATCATCCGTGACGTGGAAGTCCAGGAGGCAGCGCCAGAGGGGCCCCAGGACTCGGGAATCCACCACCTGCATGAGGCTGTAGAGGTCCTCGATGCGGTTCTCCAGGGGGGTTCCGGTGAGGACGAAGGCGAAGGGCGTAGCCAGGGACTTCACCGCGGCCGCCGTCTTGGTCCGCCAGTTCTTGATCCGTTGGGCCTCGTCCAGGATCAGGAGGTCCGGGGCCAGCTCCGACTGGAGGGCCTCATGGTCCCGGAGGACCACCTCGTAGTTCACCAGCGTGAACGGAGCCCCCCTTCGGTAGAGAGCCAGGCGTGCGGCGGGCCGGCCTTCAACCACGGCGGCCTCCAGGCTCGTGAACCGCTGGATCTCCCGAGCCCACTGGTGCTTCAGGGAGGCCGGACAGATGACCAATGTCCGCTGGACCCCTTCGTGCTCCCTCAGGACCGAGGCGGCGGCGATGGCCTGGAGCGTCTTTCCCAGCCCCATGTCGTCGGCCAGAAGGGCCCGTCCGGCGGTGGCCAGGAAGGCCACTCCTTCGACCTGGTAGGGGTAGAGCCGGGCGGAGATTCCCGGAAGCGTGCCCCCGGAGCGACGGAGCCTGCCTCCCAGGGCTTGGGCCCTCAACGTCCGGTCCGCCTCCTCCGCCAGCCGTCGCACGTACTCTCCCACTTCAGGGGTGAGGACCACGCCTGTCTTCTCGCGAACCTCCCTCTCCAGGGCGTGGAAGGCCTCGGGCAGGGATCCCCGGAGTAGGCCCTCCTCGTCGAAGTGGCGCTCCAGCCAGGAGGGGGACCCCTGGGCAGCCGGCATGAGGCGGACCCCCGGGGCCTGGGGCTGTCCCCAGTCCAGGTGGACGAACCCCACGGGCGGACCCTTGCGGGCGTAGGCCTCGAACTTTCGGGGGGCCCTCTTCCGCAGCCTGTGCAGGACGGCCTCGATGTGCTTGCAGGTGCCAAGGCGGTTGGTGGCGAAGTCGGGGCAGGTACAGTGGTTCAGGCGGCCGGACACGGAGCGGATCTGCACCCGGTAGGGAGGTCGGCCTTCCGCCGCCGTGGCCATGGACCGGGCTTCCCAGGTGCCGAACCACGGATCTCCCTCCACATGCTTCGCCTCCACCTCCGAGCGCCCCCGCTGCACCCTGGCCTGCACCGCCTCCCGGGCCGCGCCCTCGGCCTGCACCTCCGTCACGGGTTGGCGGGCGGCGTAGGAGAGGAAGGCAGCCACTCCGTGCTTGCACACCGGCTCCCAGTCGAAGGGGCAGTCGCAGTCCACCCACAGCTCCCCGTCCTCGTCAAGGCCGATCTCCACCTGGTAGGCTCCCGGGCGGGTTCCTTCCACCGCTGCCCAGATCCGTTCCTGGTTCCATCCCAGGTCCGTGACCCGGTTCTCCTTGAAGTAGGCGATCCCGCGCTTGACGATGGGAGGAGAGGCCAGGGCCTGAAGGTCCTCGGCGTCCAGGAGAAAGGGATCGGCGGCGGGGCTGCTGACGGGGGCCATGGGCTGTGGGTCTCGTGCTCTGGTTCAAAAGGTGTCGAAGGCGGGTGAGCTTAAGCTCATGGAGGCATGGAGGGAAGATGGAAGACCCTCCGTTCGGCTTCGAGGCTGCAATCCCCCGGGCCCTTGCGGACCTGCCCGGATTGAAGATCTTCGGGTTCGTTGCGGGGTGCAGCCACTCTGCCGGCACGGGTCGGGGGTCCATGGCCGAAAAACACAGGTGGGAGTTTCGCCCGCGCTTCCGGCGCGGCGCCTTCGGATGGAGGTCTCAGCCCGCCGAGAAGCGGGTGAAGGAGGCGGTGGCGGAGGTGAAGAAGATGGCCAGGACCGATCCGGCCCTGGCTGCGGAGGGTGCCGTCCTGTTCCTGGAGCGGGTGTCCCCCGCCTTGGAGCATGTGGACAGCTCTTCCGGAACCCTCGGGACGGCCGTCAACCGAGCGGTCGACGCCCTGGTTCCCATTATCGCCACCGCTCCCATCGCCCAGCGACGTCGGGCCGCCCTTCTGGAGAGGCTCTTTGAGGCTCTCCAGGACGACGATCCTCCCTACATCGAGACGCTGGCCGAGCACTGGGGTGAGCTCTGCGCCAGCCCGGCCCTGGCTTCGAACTGGGCCGACGACCTGTTGGGGACCGTGAGGCTGGCCTGGAGCCCCGATCCAAATCTGCGGGGGTACTTCAAGGGTACCGCTGCCTGCCTCTCGGCCCTCCTGGCCGCGGGCCGCCACCAGGAGCTTCTGGATCTGCTGGAGGCAGCACCCTACGCCTTGTGGCATTACCGGCGCTTCGGGGTGATGGCCCTGGTGGCCATGGGCCGCAAGGCCGAGGCTCTCCGGTACGCCGAGGCTTCCCGGAGCCGGTATGATAGGGATGGTCCCATCGACCGGGCTTGCGAAGAAATCCTCCTCTCTTCTGGACTGGTGGAGGAGGCCTACGAGAGGTATGGGCGGAAAGGAGCCCTCCGCTCCACCTATCTCACCACCTTCCGGGACCGGGTTCGGCGATACCCCCACCTTCCTCCGGAAACCATCCTCAGGGATCTGGTGGCGAGCACCCCCGGGAAAGAGGGAAAATGGTTCGCGGCGGCGAAGGATGCCGGCCTCCTGGACCTGGCCCTGGAGCTCGCGGCAGCGTCGCCCACCGATCCCCTTACGTTGAGCCGGGCCGCCCGGGATTTCGTCGAGGAGAACCCAGCCTTCGCCGTTGAGGCGGGCTTCGCGTCCCTTCGCTGGCTGGTGGAGGGATACGGGTACGAGATCACCGGCGCCCACGTTTGGGTGGCCTACCACCGGACCCTGGCGGCTGCCGAGGCCCTGGGACGGCGGGAGGAGGTCCGGGAGCGGATCCGGGCTCTGGTGGCCACGGAAGTCTCAGGGGAGCTGTTCGTCAACACGATCTTGGGAAGGGAGCTGGGGTTGCGATGATCAGGCCACAGCGGGGAGTTCGGCCATGGGGGAGTAGGGGGACATGATCCGGCGTGCGTACGTCCACGTCACGGGACCTCCCGGGGGAGGAAAGACCGTCCTGGTGGAGCGCATCCTGGAGAGCTTCGACGGCCTGGTCCATGTGGCGCGCTGCGCCCGGGTCGACGAGCTGCGTGAGCCGGAAGAGACGAACCCTTCGGGAGACCCGGAGCTCCGGCGGTACCGGGCGGCAGGTGCTGATGGACGGTGCTGCTATCGATTTCCCCGTGGAAGCAGCACGGTGGACGACTTCTTCTCCACCGACCTGATGGCGGACTACTCCGAGGCCGTGATCCTGGAGGGGGACCTGCCGGTGCCCTATGTGGACGTAGCCGTGTATGTAGCGCCGACCCTACCGGAGGGTGAGTCCCTTCTGGTACGCCAGCTCCGGGACCGGGCCCGTGAAGCCCGAGAGCAAGCCGAGGAGCGGAAGAGGCTTCTCAGTACTCCGGGAGGTGCGGACCGGGTTTTCAAGCAGCTCCTGGGACCGGAGGGCCTTCTCGCGTTCCGACCCGGAAGCAAGGGATGGAACGCCCTCAGGGACGGGCTCCTTCCCAAGCTGTTGGAGATGAAGAGGGAGAGTGCGAAGGGGCTGGAGCAGGGGCCGACGGAACACTGGGCCATAGCCCAAGGCTACCCGGGGATCGAAGGGGCTCCCGTGGTGGTGGTGAACACCCGGGGCCAGGGAGAACGGGGCGTGGCCGAGCAGATGGTCCTGGACCTGAAGCGTATCCGGAAGGATCCGGAAGTCTTCGAGGACATCCTGGGTCCCTGCGGAAGCCGCATCCCTATCACCGCCGTGGCGGCGGACCTCGCCGATCCCAGGGACCCCGGAACCCGGAAGATCCTGGGCCGGATCAAGAGGAGCATGAAAGGAGGGCTTCTTGGGGGGTGAAGGAGTGACAAGGTGCGGCGGACTCCGGGTGAAGGCGGCAGTAGGCCCTCAGGGACGCCGTCGCTTCGCCCCTTCCCGGGCCTCGTCCCTGGCCCTCTCCAACAGATCAGCGACTCCCAGGCGTCCCCCCCAAGCGTCAAGGTGGGAAGAGTCGATGCCGGACCCCTGGATGCGCAGGACGGCCACCACATCCCGCCACTGGCGCTCCGACACCTCACCGCCCCGCCGATACCGCTCCAGCTTCCTGAGAACAGAATGCTCGGCGGTGTCCATCCAAAGCCAGGAAGGGGGGGCGGTGCTCACCAGGAGCCGCTCCCGAAGGCGGAGCCGCTCCTGGTCGAAGGGGTCTCTACCCGCCAGGAAGACGTCGACTTTCACGGCCGCAGACATGTGAATCGCGTTGAAGTGGAGGCGTGCTCCGCGAAAACCCTATCCGCCTGAGTTTTCTGGACATTTTGATTTGCTCAGGGCTGGACGTATGACACTCGGACTGATTCCTGGGGGACCGATGGGCGGTCGCGAGAGACCCGAGGTTTCTCTTCGGGGTTCGGACCCGGCGCCAGGAGATGACGAGTGACGACCGGATCCGCCTGGGCACCAGTCGCTGGTGGATTAGCGGGTGCCCCTGAGCTACGCGGCGATCCGGTCCTCGCCCCACTCAGGATGATCGGACGAGATGCGGCGGATGAGGTTGATGTGGTTCCGAGGGATTGTGGGTCGGCCGCCGCCTGGCCCACGGGATCGTCGTCGCCAGTGGCGGCGGTAGCCTTCCCGGTGCCACTTGAGGACCGTTGCCGGCTGGATCAGCACCAGGGAGGAGCGCCACCAACTCCAGTGCCGGCACAACCAGATCCAGAGCAGTCGGTCAGCGGGCCGGAGGAACGGCCTGGGTCGCTCCCGCTGAAGCACAGCGACTTGGTGACGAAGGAGGGCGTTCTCAGCTACCAGGGAGGCCCGGGATCGAACCATACCAGTGAGGGTGCCTCGGACCAGAAAGAGCCATGAGATCATGGCCCCACAGTCCATGGGCAACATCAGGAAGTCAACTGCCGCAGGGTGGATAGGGTTTTCGCGGAGGACGGGCATCCGAGAGGCTGCCGTGACGCTCATCCGCCGATGGCGTAGAGAAGCCCAGAGAGAGGAGTAGCGGAAGAGAGGGTTGGGGTCGAGCGTCCGGCCGTCCTGCCCCGTTCCAGGCCCCGATTCGAATGCCATTGTTGGCAGCGCTGTTGGCAGGAATCGAACTCAATCCCCAAAAACTCAAGAGGCGCCGGGCGGAATCACCTGCGGTCGCTTCGCGATCCTCAGTGTTCCGCCCGGAACAACAGATCGGGTCTTCATGGAGCAAAGGCGCCGGGCGGAGTCGAACCGCCGAATGGAGGTTTTGCAGACCTCTGCCTTACCACTTGGCTACGGCGCCAAAGGAAAGGGGCGATGGACGGCTGGCGACCGGATCGCCCCCCAAGAGCGGGAAACGGGACTCGAACCCGCGACCCCAACCTTGGCAAGGTTGTGCTCTACCAGCTGAGCTATTCCCGCAAGTGACCGGAGGATCGCATGGAAACCTGCCCGACTCGGCTGAGGTGAGTTCCCGAACGCCCTCTCGGATCATCATTTTCAAGCTAGGAAGCGGCCGGAAGGGTGTCAAGCCGGTTCCTCAGGTCCCCCCCGTTTTCCCGAATCCCACCCCTCCGTTAGATTTCCTTCCGCTCTTCGCGGCGGCGTGCGGGGCCCGGCCTCCCGCCCCTGACAACTGATCCCCGAGTGGCCCCGGCATGCATCGATCTCCCCTTCGACTTCGTCACCCTGGACTCGTCTCGACGGCAATGGCCGTGGGCCTTGGCTTTTTCGCCGGCGAGATGCGGGCTCAGGAGCTTCCATGGCTCTCCGGGGGGACGGTCCGGCTGGACTTCGCGCCCAGTTTCTGGGCCTGGGACTCCCGCTACGGAACGGGCCCCGACGGGACCACGAGAACCGAACCCCTGGGGCTGGACCTCACAGCCGACCCCATGGGAAGCGCCCTGCTACCCCACCTCAGGGATCTGGAGGCAAGCCTTCAGAACGCCATCGACGACCCGGCATACAGAGTCAGATTGGGGCGGAGTCGGGCCATCGTGGACCAATCGAGGCTCACCTTACCATTCCGGTTGGAGGTGGGTGTCACCGACTGGCTCACGGTGGGGGCCATGGTGCCTCTGGTGAGGCCCAGGACGGAGCTTACCTTCACCTTCGACGCCGACTCCCTTTCGGCGGACGTGGGACTCAGCCCACAGGTGACAAGCCCTGCGGCGGTCTCCCAGTTCTTGAATGTGTTCGAGACTGTCCTTGCCCAGGCCCGTAGCGCCCACCCGAACGATCCGGACGTTGCGGCGGCAGAGGACTTCCTGGAAGCCCTTTCCCAGGCCTATGCCCACGGCACCTTCTTCTCCGTTTCCGGTTCCGGGGTGGGAGATCAACTGCAACAGCGCCTTGATCATTTCCGGAACGCTTTCGGATCCCTGGGCGTGAATGGACTACCGGAATCCGTGCCCATGGCCCAAGCCTACCTGGACCTGGAAGGATTCCAATCTTATCTGACCGGCCAGGCCATGAGAGCAGCTCCACTGCAGAGTTGGACGAGGCTCTGGAGCGTGGGAGACGTGGAGCTGACTGCGGCCCTCAGGCTACTTCACGGAGGATTCGCCAGGGATTCCCTGGGGGAGGTTTCCCGTTTCCGCTATCAGTTCGGTGCCGGCATGCTCCTCAGGTTGGGCACCGGGGAACAGGCCGACTACAACCGTTTCCTGGACCAGGATGCCGGGGATGGCCAGACGGACCTGGAGGGCAGCGTGTTCGGCCTCGTGGAAGTGGGCTCCAGACTCGGGATCTGGGGCCAGTTCCGGTACGGGATCCAGACCGAGGGAGAAGTGATACGGCGCATCGCGGCCCCCTCTGAGACCCTTCCCCACGCGGAACGACTGGCCGCCCTTTACCGGACCCCGGGAGACTACCGGGAGCTGGACATCAACCCCCGGGTCTTCCTCAATCCTGCCATGAGCTTCGGGGTCCGCTACCGCCACTGGTCCAAGGGAGCCGATTCCCACCGACTCCAGGCTCTCGACCCGGAGTCCCTCTCGGACCTGGACTACCCTCCGCCGGAACTCCTGGACCAGGGAACGGAGCAGACCCTCAGGGAGCTTGGAATCACCGGCACCTTCTCCACCGTGGATGCCTTCGCCCGGGGGAAGACGGCCCTGCCCCTCTACGTCCGGGCTACCTACTTCCGACCCCTGGGCGGGAGCGGAGGGCAGACTCCCAGGGGGAGCCGATTCGAGGCGGGAGTCACGGTCTACCAGACTCTCTGGGGGCGTCCGCAGAGAGCGGCACCCGAGGCCGACCCCGGGCCGACCGGCATGTGACATCTGCGGGAGCCGCCCCCGACAAGAAGATGCCGGTCTCAGCTACGACACCCCCAGGAGCTCCCTGGCGTGGTCCCGGGAGGTGGGCGAGTCCGGGTCCCCTCCGAGCATGCGGGCCACCTCGCGCACCCGGTCCTCACCTGTCAGTTCCCTGACCCGGGCAGAGGCCAGTCCCTCCACCTCCCCCTTCTCCACCAGGAGCTGGTGCTGGGCCCTGGACGCCAGCTGGGGAAGATGGGTGATGACGAACACCTGATGGTGACGGGCCACGCTCCGGAGCTTCTCCGCCACCTGGAGGGCCACCTCCCCGCCGATCCCGGCGTCGATCTCGTCGAAGACCAGGGTGGGAATCCGGTCCACCCCCGCCAGAATAGCCTTCAGGGCCAGCATGACCCGGGAGAGCTCGCCTCCCGAGGCGATGCGGGAAAGGGACCCCGGCTCGAATCCGGGATTGAGGGACGCGAGAAACTCCACCTGCTCCGCCCCTCCCGGACCGGGCGCCGCCACGGGCGAAAGGGCCACGCGGAACTCCCCCTTGCCCAGCCCCAGGTCCGGGAGGATCTCGCCCGCCTCCCGCTCCAGGCTCAGGGCCGCGTTTCTCCGCCTCTCCGTCAGGGCACGGACTCTGTCCAGGAACTCGGACTCGATGCGCCGAACCTCCCCCCTCAGGTCCTCCAGGTCGAAAGAGGCCGCCTCCAGCTCCGCAAGCTCATCCCTGACCCTGCTGCCGGCCTGGAGGACGTCCTGGATCTCGGGGCCATACTTCCGCTTCAGGCGGAAGAGGAGGTCCTGTCTTCTGCGAATCTCCTCCAGCCGCCCGGGATCGTGCTCCAGGCCGGAGGCGTAGCTCCCCAGTCTCTGGCCCACGTCCGCCAGGAGATGGTAGGCCTCCTCCAGGGTCCCAAGGGAGCCCTCCAGTGAGGAATCCAAACGGGCTAGAGCGCCCAGGAGGTCCTGCAGACCGGAAACCCGGTCCGAGAGGGAGTCGTCGCCGGCATAGAGCCGCTCATGGAGTTTCCCGGCCCCCAGGGCCAACTCCTCCGCATGCTCCAGGCGCCGAGCCTCTTCCTCAAGAAGCTCCTCCTCGCCCACCTGGAGGGCCGCGCCGTCGATCTCCTCCAGCTGGAACCGGAGGAAATCGGCCCGGGCCTCCAGCTCCCGGATCCTCACCTCCTTCCGTTCCAACTCCTGCCGTTTCTCCGAGAGCTCCCCGTGAAGAGCCCGCGTCTCCCGGGCCAGGCCCTCGGCCCCTCCGAAGACGTCCAGGATGGCTCGCTGCTCCCGGGGCCGGAGAAGGCTCTGGTGCTCGTGCTGGCCGTGGATGTCCACCAGCCGGCCCCCCAGCTCTCCCACCGCCGCTGCCGTGGCGGGGGATCCGTTCACCCACGCCCGGTTCCGTCCTTCCGCCGCCACCTCCCGCCGGAGGAGGAGAAGGCCGTCTTCCGTGGCGAACCCCAGGTCCAGGAGCTGATCCTCCAGGCCGGGAATTCCCTCCACATGGAAGACCGCTTCCACCACCGCCCGCTCCGCTCCCTTCCGGACCACCTGGGAGGAAGCACGCTCCCCCAGCAACAGGGAAAGGGCTCCCACGATGATGGACTTCCCTGCCCCGGTTTCCCCGGAGAGCACATTGAAGCCGGGCGACAACTCCAGGTAGAGGTCGTCGATGACGGCGTAATCCCGGATCCGGAGCTCGATCAGCATGGGATTGAATCTAGGAGCCTCGAGAGGGGCGCCTCAATGGGAGAATGCCCGCCCCCGGAAAGAAGGGCAGGTCCGAAGAACCGCTTTCTACACCTCGCCGGGGGGACGGATGGCCCAATTCAGCTTGTCCCGGAGGGTCGAGAAGAATGTCTGCCCCGGGAACCGCACCAGGTTGACTCTGGCCTCGCCTTGCCGGATCACCACCGACTCCCCAATGCAGAGGTACGTACCGGTCTGCCCGTCCACGGTGAGGACCAGGCTTTCGGTCCGGCCCAGGGGACGGACGGTGAGCGTCTCCCGGGACGAGATGACCAGGGGGCGAACCGCAAGGGTATGGGGGCAGACGGGGGTGACGAGGATGCACCCCATGTCCGGGGCCACGATGGGCCCGCCCGCCGAAAGGGAGTAGGCGGTGGAGCCGGTGGGCGTGGAGAGGATGAGCCCGTCCCCATTGAACCGGCTGATCTCCTCCAGATCGTCCTCCTCCCCCACCAGGAGATCCAACCGGATGACGCGAGCCATTCCACCTTTATGGATGACGAAGTCGTTCAGGGCCAGGTAGCGCTCCCGCTCGCGCCCGTCCTCTCCCATCACCCGGGCATCCAGCGTGAACCGGGTGTCCAGGACGTAATCCCCCCGGAACAGCTTCTCCATCCCCTCTTCGATCTCGTTGATGGTGATGGAGGTCAGGAAGCCCATGCGCCCCAGATTGATGCCCAGAACCGGGATCCCCCGCCCCGCCACCAGGCGGGCGCCCCAGAGCAACGTGCCGTCCCCCCCCAGGGTGATCAACAGGTCCAGCCCATGGTCCAGGGTTCCTTCGATCTCCGGCTCCAGGGACTCCCCCGGCAGGAGCCGTTCCCTGAACACCACCTCCACTTCGTGCTCGTCGAAGACGGCCTGCAGCCGGTCCGCCACCGCATCCTGGCCCCCGTGGGCCTTCTTGCCCACCAGGCCCACCCGCCGAAAGGGGCTCGCTCCGGTAGGCGGCGGCATGATCAGGCCGTCTCCCGATTCCGACGGGAGGACTGGCCGGCCGCCTGCCCCTTCCCCGTGGCCCGTGGCCCCACGAGCCGCCTGACCCGTTCCTCGATTCCCCGGGCGTCCAGGTCGACCTCCCGGAGAAGCTCGGCCCGGCTCCCGTGGGTCACGAAATGGTCGGGGATACCCAGGGTTTCCACCCGGACGCCTCGGGCCTCCTCCATACCTGCCATCTCCCGGACCAGGAAGGCGCCGAAACCGTTCGCCACCGCTCCCTCCTCAACCGTCAGGACCCGGTCGTGACCTGCCAGAACCTGCTTCAGGACCTCCGTGTCGAAGGGCTTCAGGAACCTGCAGTTCACCACCGTGACCTGGATTCCGTCCTCTGCCAGCTCCTCGGCAGCCTTCCGGGCCTCCAGCACCATGGCGCCCACGGCCAGCAGAGCCAAATCCTTCCCCTTTCGAAGGACCTCCCAGCTCCCATAGGGAACGTCGGGGATCTCGGCCATGGGAGGCACAGGCTCGGGCACGTTGTCCCGGGGAAAACGCAGGGAGAAGGGTCCGGTCTCATGCGTCACCCCGAGCCGGAGGAGGGCCAGGAGCTCTGCGCCGTCCTTGGGAGCCGTCACGGTCATCCCGGGAACGCTCAACATGAAGTTGATGTCCAGGACCCCGTGGTGGGTGGGCCCGTCGGCTCCCGCCACGCCGGCCCGGTCCATGGCGAAGACCACCGGGAGGTTCTGGAGGGCCACGTCGTGGGCGACGTTGTCGAAGCCTCGCTGGAGGAAGGTGGAGTAGATGGCCACCACCGGCCGCATTCCCTCCGTGGCCAGGCCGGCGGCGAAGGTCACCCCGTGGCCCTCGGCGATCCCCACGTCGAAGAACCTGTCGGGATGAGCCTCCTGGAACAGGTCGGTGCTGGTCCCGTCCCGCATCCCAGCCGTGATGGCCACCACCCGGGGGTTCGACTTGCCGAGCTCCACCAGGCCCTCCCCGAAGACCTTCTGGTAGGCCGGCAGGATCTCCTTCCCTCCCGCGGTGACGATTCCCGAGCCCCGGTCGAAGGGCTTGGCGGCGTGCCACTTGAAGGGGTCCTGTTCAGCCGCGTCGTATCCCTTCCCTTTCTGGGTCAGGACATGAACCAGGATGGGACCCCTCATCTGCCTGACCCCGTCCAGGGTGTCCAGCAGGGAGTCCAGGTCGTGTCCCTCCACGGGCCCCACATAGCGGAAGCCCAACTCCTGGAAGAGCATGCCCGGCATCAGGAGGTTCTTCACCGTCTCTTCCAGCTTGTAGGCGAAGCTCTCCATCATCTCGCCCAGACCCGTGGGCACACGCTGCAAGAGGCTCTTGACCTCCCGGCGAACCCGGTTGTAGCCCGGGTTGGTGATCATGCTGGTGAGGTACTTGTTCATGGCCCCCACGTTGGGGGCGATGGACATCTCGTTGTCGTTGAGAACGACGGTGAAATCCCGGCCCGTATGCCCGGCGTTGTTCAGGGCCTCGTAGGCCAGGCCACAGCCCATGGCGCCATCCCCGATGACGGCTATGACCCGGAAGTCATGGCCGTTCAGGTCTCTGGCCACGGCCATGCCCCATGCTGCGGAAATGGAAGTGGCCGCGTGTCCGGCTCCGAAGGCGTCGAACTCCGATTCTTCCCTGCGGCAGAAGGGAGCCAACCCGCCCTTCTGGCGGATTGTGGGAAACGCCTCGTTTCTCCCCGTCAGAATCTTGTGGATGTAGGTCTGGTGACCTGTGTCCCACACGATCTTGTCCCGGGGGGTTTCGAAGATGTAATGGAGAGCCACGGTGAGCTCCGTGACGCCCAGGCTGGCGCCGAAATGGCCACCCACCTTCGACACCACATCGATGTGACGCTCCCGGGCCTCGCTGGCCAGCTGGCGAAGCTCCTGGCGGGAGAGGCCTCGCAGGTCCTTGGGGTACTTGATCCGGTCGAGGAGGGGCACCTCAAATGCCTCCTTGGTGAAGAGAATCAACCATCAAAGATAAGGAAAAGACGACGGCCTGGCATCTCGGTCCCATTTCCCCATTCTCCTATCGCTCCCGCTCCACCACGAACCATGCCAGCGCCTCCAGCTCCGGTGCTTCCAGTCCGGCACTCCGGAGGGCCGCCACGGCCTCCTCAGTCAGGCCCCGGGCCTTGCGGGAGGCCTCTTCGAGCCCGAATAGAGTGACGTAGGTGGACTTGCCCAGCTCGGCATCCGAGGGGTTCTTGCCCAGGGCCTGGGCCGACGATGTGGCGTCGAGCAGATCGTCGGCGATCTGGAAGGCCAGCCCGATGGCCTCGCCGTAACGGTCCAGGGCCGCCAGCTCCCCGGGTGTGGCGGCTCCGGCGATCCCGCCCATGCGAAGAGAGGCCCGAAGGAGGGCCCCCGTCTTCCGGCCATGCAGGTCGTCCAGCTCCGCCGCCGTCAGGGCCTTCTCCTCTCCCAGGAGATCCAGGAACTGCCCCCCCACCATCCCGCCTCCCCCGGCGGCCCGGGAGAGCTCCTCCACCAGGAGCCGGCGCCGCTCCTCGGCAAGGCCCATGGACGCGCCCCCTTCCCATGCCTGCCACGCCGCCGCCGGGATCAAGAGGGCTCCGGCCACCACGGTGGCCTCTTCCCCTTCCACGCGATGGGTGGTGGGCCTTCCCCTCCGGAGCTCGGCATCGTCCATGCACGGGAGGTCGTCGTGCATGAGGGAGTAGGCGTGGATGAGCTCCAGGGAAACGGCCAGGGAGTAGATGGCATCGCCCATCCCTCCCACGGCCCGGTAGGCCGCCACGCAGAGGATGGGCCGAAGACGCTTCCCGGGGCTGGTCACTCCGTGCCGCACGGCCGCCGCCAGACTGCCCGGAATCCGGGGCAGGATGTCCTCCAGTGCCCTGTCCAGGGCCGCCTCGGTCCTTTCCCTCTCCCTTGCAAGGAATCCCTGGAGATCCACCTGGCCGTCCGAACCCGTCACTCCTCCTCCTCCCGGAAGGGAGCGGCCCGGAGCTCTTTCCCCTCGCCCAGCAGCTCCTCTACCCGGAGCTCGGCAGCCGCCAGGGTGGTCTCCGCCTCCTTTACGTGGGCCACCCCCTCCTCGAAGAGGGCCAGAGCCTTCTCCAGCTCCAGGTCGTCAGCCTCCAACTGGCTCACGATCTCTTCCAGGCGCCTGAGGCGCCCCTCCAGCGTGAAGTCCTTCTCGGCCACGTCGGTCACGCTACACCTCGTCCTGTTGGATGTCCCGGGTCTGGCACGAGATACGACCGTCCACCACCCGGAGCAGAAAGCTCCCTCCCGGCGCAAAGTCCCTGACGCGCCGGAGCACCCTCCCTCCGGCCCCCAGGGGCACGGCGTATCCCCGGCGGAGGGTGGACAGGGGGGAGAGGGCGTCCATCATACCGCTCAGGCGCGCCAGGAGTTGCCTTCGGCCCTGAAGTCCGGAGCTCACCGCCCGGTGGAGCCCTGTCCGGGCTTCTTCCAGCCTCCTTTGCCGGGGCACCAGGATGACCCGGCCGCTGCGCCGGAGCCCCGCCCTTCCCTCCTCCAGGATCCGGCGCCTCGTCTCCACTCCCCTCCGGAGACCCCGGGACAATCTCTCCCCGGCCACCTGAAGGTTGCGGAGGATCTCGTCCCTGTCGGGGGCCACCGCCTCGGCGGCGGCGGATGGCGTGGGCGCCCTCAAATCCGCCACCAGGTCCGAGATGGTAACGTCCACCTCGTGACCCACGGCGGAGATCACCGGAACCGGGCAGTCGGCCAGGGCCCTGGCCACGGGCTCCTCGTTGAAGGCCCAGAGGTCTTCCCGGCTCCCCCCTCCCCGTCCCACGATGATGACGTCGGCAAGGCCGCTCCCGCCCAGGGTTTTCACGGCCTCGGCGATCTCCTCCGCCGCGCCCTCTCCCTGGACCCGGGCGCCCCTCACCAGGACCCTCAGCCAGGGAGCCCTCCGGCGCAGGACCGTCAGGATGTCGTGAAGCGCCGCTCCCGTGGTGGAGGTGACCAGGCCCACGCACCGGGGAAGGCGGGGAATGGGCCGTTTCCGCTCCGGCGCCAGGAGGCCTTCCTCCTGGAGCTTCCTGCTGAGCCGGTCGAAAGCCAGCTTCCAGAGCCCCTCTCCCTCCTCCCCTTCCAGGGCCCGGACCACCAGCTGGTAGTCTCCCCTGGCCTCGTAGAGGGTGAGCTGTCCCTGGGCCCTGACCCGCATACCCTCGGAGGGATCCGTCGGAAGGCGGGCCGCCTCGCCCCGCCACATGACGCACCGCAATTGGGCCGACTCGTCCTTGAGGGTGAAGTAGCAGTGTCCCGACCCGGCCCGCTTCCAGTTCGCCACCTCCCCCGAGACCCAGAGAGGGGGAAGGGATGCCTCCAGCAACCCCCGCACCGCCCGGTTGACCTCCGAGACGGTCCACACCGGCGTCTCCGGGCGGGGGGGGTCGAATAGATCCAGATTCACGGTGCTCGGTGGCGAGGGGCTGACGGCCAGCCTCTCGCCTACTCCTGGATCCCGGCCTGGCGGACTGCGGCGTCCACGGTGTTGGACATGAGCATGGTGATGGTCATGGGCCCCACACCGCCGGGCACGGGTGTGATGGCACCGGCCACCTCCTTCACCTCGTCGAAGGCCACATCACCCACCAAGCGGTAGCCCCGCTCCCGGGTATCGTCGTCCACACGGTTCACGCCCACGTCGATGACCACGGCACCGGGCCTCACCATGTCGGCCTTGAGGAGCTCGGGCCAGCCGATGGCCACGATGAGGATGTCGGCCAACCGGGTGACGGCCCCCAGGTCGGGGGTTCTGCTGTGGGCCACGGTGACGGTGGCATTTCCGCCCTTGGCCTTGCGCAGCAGGAGGGAGGCCATGGGACGGCCCACGATGTTCGACCGACCCACGATGACCACGTGCTTGCCCGAGGGATCGTTTCCGGTCCGAAGGAGCATCTGCACGACCCCGGCGGGGGTGCAGGGAGCCAGGACCTCCATCTCGCCGGTGGAGAGTCTGCCCACGTTGATGGGGTGAAAGCCGTCCACGTCCTTGGCGGGCTCGATGGCCAGGAGGATCTTCGACTCCTGGATGTGATCGGGAAGGGGGAGCTGGACCAGGATGCCGTGGATGTCCGGATCGGCATTCAGGCCTTCCACGATTCCCAGGAGCTCGGCCTCGGGGATATCCGCGTCCAGGGTGATTTGCCTGGAGAAGATTCCCATCTCCTTGGCGGCCTTGTTCTTCATCCCCACGTAGCTCTGGCTGGCCGGGTCCTCTCCCACGAGAACGGTGGCCAGGCCAGGGGTGAGGTCGTGCTTCTTCTTCAACGAAGCCACCCGCTGGGCAGTCTCGCCGCGAATGGAGTCTGAGATTTCCTTGCCGGAGATGATCTTGGCACTCATCTGTCAACCCTTGTTGGAGGAGGGCCCGGGCCGTTCGAGAGAGCCACGGAGGGCGGATCCCGGGCAGATCATGGGAGGGAAGATAATCACTTCCGGGACCGGAGACTGCCCCCGGAGCCCGGGGCTCAGGGTATCAGCCCCAGCCATTCCATGCACTCGTCCCGGTCCCAGAACACCCGGGTCTGGCGACGGCCTCCCTTGAACTCCCGGAGCCTCGAGTAGATGCGGGACAGGCCCATGCCCAGGGATTGGGAAATGAGAATGGCGATCTTGATGGGAATCGCCTCCGGATCGGTGGCCGCCGCCACCGAGGCCAACTCGGACAGTCCGGCGTAGGTCAGGTCCTGGAGGTCCGCCTCCGTCAGATCGATGAGCTCGTCGTAGATGTTGTACCGCGAGTCTCCCAGGTACTCCCGGACGTAATCGAGGAGCTCCTGGTCGGTGACGATGCCCTCACCCCGGACGAAGATCACCTGCTGGTTCTCATCGATCTGCACGTTCAGAGGCATGGCTTCCCTACCTCAGCGGGCGAAGTCCACCGACCGCGTCTCACGGATCACCACGACCTTGATCTGACCCGGGTATTGGAGCTCTCCCTCGATCTTGCGGGCCACGGTTTCGGATAGCTGGGCCATCTCCTGGTCCGATATCTTCTCGGGCTGGACCATCACCCGCAGCTCCCGGCCCGCCTGGATGGCAAAGCAGCGCTCCACGCCCGGGTAGGCCGAAGCGATCTCCTCCAGGTTCTCCAACCGCTTCACGTAGCCCTCGAACATCTCCCTCCGGGCGCCGGGACGGGACCCGCTGATGGCATCAGCCGCGGTGACCAGGAAGGTTTCCGGGAAATGGTGAGGTTCCTCGTCGTGATGGGCCTTGATGGCGTTCAGCACCACCTCCGGCTCCTTGTGCTTCTTGCACAGCCTCCACCCCAACTCCACGTGCGTCCCTTCCTGCTCGTGGGTCATGCCCTTCCCTATGTCGTGGAGAAGGCCGGCCCGCTTGGCCAGTTGAGCATCGAGTCCCATCTCGGCAGCCATGTTTCCCGCCAGAAGAGCGACTTCCCGGGAATGGCCCAGCTGGTTCTGGCCGAAGGAGGTGCGGAACTTGAGCTGGCCCAGGACCTTGACGATCTCCGGATGGACGTTGTGGATGCCGAGCTCGTAGAGGACCTGCTCGGCGGCCTCCAGCATCCCCTGCTCCACCTCCTTCTCACTCTTGGCCACGGTCTCCTCGATCCGACCCGGGTGGATCCGCCCGTCCTCCACGAGCTTTTCCAGTGCGATCCGGGCCACCTCTCTCCGCACCGGGTTGAAAGCCGACAACACCACCGCCTCGGGTGTATCGTCGATGATGACGTCCACTCCCGTAGCCTGCTCGAAGGCCCGGATGTTCCTCCCTTCCCGCCCGATGATGCGGCCTTTCATCTCGTCGGAGGGGAGCTGCACCACCGAGACGGTGGTCTCGGCGGTCTGGTCGGCGGCCAGACGCTGGATGGAGAGGGCCAGGATCTTCTTGGCTTCCTTCGTTGCCGTACGCTGAGCCTCCTCCTTGATGTCCCGGAGATCCTGGGCGGCTCCGGCCCGGGCCTGGTCCAGCATGGCGCTCGCGAGCTCCTTCTTCGCCTCCTGGGCCGTCTGACCTGCCAGGGCCTCCAGCTTCTCCAGGACCAGCTGCTCCTGCTCCTCCACGTTGCGAATACGATCTCTCAGGGATTGATCGCGACGGTCCAACTCCCGAAGCCGGGTCTCCTGGCTGGCCTCCCTTTCGCTGAGGCTGTCGAATTTGCGATCCAGAAACTCCGATCGCTCGTCCAGCCGTCGCTCCAGTCGGTCGATCTCCTCCCGGCGACGGTCCTCCTCCTTCTCCCATCCCTCCCGAAGCCGGAACACCTCTTCCTTCCCCTGGAGGAGTGCGCTTTCCCGAAGGGTCTCCGCTTCCTCCCGGGCCCGCTTCAGGATCCGGGAGGCTTCGTCCTTGGCCTCCTCCCGCTCTCGCCTCTGCCGGGACCTTTCTCTTCCCCGGCCGACAAGGAAAGCGATCAGGGCAAGCGCTACGGCAAGACCCGCCAGCGTGGCTTCCACGCCCGTCATCTATTGACTCCGAAAACCGGACACTCCTGTGTCCGATGGGTGGGCGATGATCGACGAACACTCACACCTGACCTGCCAACTGCCCCTACCTGCCAGTTGCAGGACAGGTGTCAATGGTTAATGAAAGAATAGGAGTACCGGGGCAAAAAACGCAAGTAATGAGAACGGGACCATGCTCAATCCCCCATCCCAGGCTCTTCTTCACTTCCCTGCCCGGGCTGCCCCATCCCCTCAGTTCCGGGCTCCTTCAACCCCTCCTCCAGTCGGAACGCCAGCGCCTGGACCCGGCCGGCGGTGGAGTGCTTGAGCTCATCCAGTTCGGTCCTGGCCTGGAAGAGCTCGTCGGTTATGGAAAGGGCCGCCAGGATGGCCACCTTGTGGTTCTCCAGAAGTCCGACCTGGCTTCGGATCTCCATCATCCGCTGGTCCACCCACTCGGCACATCGACGAGTGTAGTCGGCCTCCACGTTGGCCCGGATGGTGTGCTCCTCTCCCCCGATCCGGACCGTTACCGCCGTCCTGCCCCCTGAGTTGGCCATCAAGCTTGCTCCTCCAGGTATCGAATCCGGGCCAGAAGCCGTTCCACGCCCGCTCTTCCCTTGGACAGACGTTCCAGGAGGTCCCGGTTTGCCGACTCCAGCTCTTGGAGCCGCACGGTCAGGCTGGTGGCGTCCTCATTATCTCCGGTGAACTTGTCGAGGAACTCCTTCATCCTCCTGCCTTCCACCTCGGCCTCCCGGAGCTCCTCTCGCAGGAGGTTCATCCGGTCCATGGTTTCTGCCACCGCCGCCTCCAGGCGGGCAAAGGCCCGGGCCTCCGTGGACTCCGATTTGATGCTATGCTCTGGCTTCGACACCGAGTTCCTCCCGCAGGCGCTCCAGGATGCCCGCCACGCTCCGCTCCACCTCCTGGTCCGTCAGGGTGCGACGGTCGGACTGGAACCGGAGGCGGAAGGCCAGGGACCGGTGGCCATCCGGAATCCCCTCTCCCTCATAAACATCGAAGAGCTGCACGTCAACAAGCAACGGGCCTCCCTCGTTTCTGATGACCTCCTCCACTTGCCGGGCCTTCACGTCCCCGGACAGCAGAAGAGCCAGGTCCCGGTCAACGCCGGGAAAGACGGGAAGAGGCTCATAGTGGCGTACGGCGGGCGGGGCCGGTTCCGGAGGGAGAGAGATCTCCAGGCCCCACATCGGACCCGCCCATGCGGGAGCGTCCACGGCGCCGGAACGCACCCGCCCACCATATCCTACCATCCCGCCGCCGGCGTCAGCCACCGTGAAGCCTTCTTCCGGCAGGAGGAGCCCCTCCGCCGGCGCCCCCTCGGCAAGAGCCGCGCCTTCCAACCGGCATCCTGCAACCAGACGCCCCAAGAGGCCCTTCACGTCCCAGAGGTCCACCGCCTGGGGCTCACCCTGCCAGTGGAGGGGAGCCCTGTTCCCGGTAAGGACGACGCAGAGGTGGCTCTCCTCCCGTGGCGCCTCTCTCCCATCCTGCTCCAGGAAGACGGTGCCGATCTCGAAGAGCCGGATGTCCCTGCGGCCCCGGGCAAAGTTGTGTTCAACTCGCCTGAGAAGACCGGGAAGCAGGGTGGTTCTCAGCCGATCCTCCTGGGTCGAGACCGGGTTGCTCAGCTGGGCCTCTCCTTCCCCTTTCGGGGCGAACGACATGGTCTGAGCCTCGAGAAAGCCCTCTCCCACCATGAGATCCCTGACCTGGTCCTCCAGCTGGAAGAGAGGGTGGTCCGGAACCGTTCCCATCCGGAAGGGTCCCAGGACCTCCGGGAACCGATCGTAGCCGTAGGCCCTGGCCACCTCCTCCAGCAGGTCCACCTCCCGCAGGACGTCGTAGCTCCTGAACCCCGGCACAGCAATCTCCATCTCCTCTCCGGAAGCTGCCAGGACCCTGAAGCCGAGAGGACGGAGGAGATCACCGATCTCCTCTTTCGAAAGGGAGATCCCCAGGAGGCGTTCCACTCGTGCCGGGCGGAGGGACACCACCATCCCCGACCAGCGCTGCGGGCCCACATCCAGGATCACAGGGTCCGGCCTCCCTCCCCCCGTGGCCAGGATGATCTCCACGGCCCGCCGCACGGCCAGCTCCATGCCTTCTGGATCCACCCCCCTCTCGAACCGGTAGCTGGCGTCCGTGGACATGTCCAGGGCGTTCCGGGTGGCCCGCACCGACTTCGGGTCG
Organism: Gemmatimonadota bacterium; assembly: GCA_003564295.1. Taxonomy (GTDB): domain Bacteria; phylum Gemmatimonadota; class Gemmatimonadetes; order Longimicrobiales; family Gaopeijiaceae; genus PXFI01. The sequence goes on from PXFI01000336.1 coordinate 21,677, forward strand.
AAGAGGGCGCATTCCAGCAGGAGGTCCGTGGTGTCCTCCGTGACCTCGGAGTAGAGGCCGCCCATGACGCCCGCGATGGCCACCGGATCCCGGGCATCGCAAATGGCCAGCATGTCTTTGGTGAGGCGCCGGTCCACTCCGTCCAGGGTCCGGATGAGCTCGCCCTCCCGGGCCCGCCGCACCTCGATGGTGTTGCCCCCGAGCTTTTCCAGGTCGAAGGCGTGGAGGGGCTGGCCCAGCTCCAGGAGGACGTAGTTGGTGGCGTCCACCACGTTGTTGATGGGCCGGGACCCTGCCGCCCGGATCCTGGAAGCCAGCCAGGCCGGGGACGGCCCCACCCGGATGCCTCTCACCACGGCTCCCAGGTACCGGAAACACAGGTCCGGGTCCAGGATCCTCACGATGACTCCCCCGGCGGAGACCTCGCTCTCGTGTGAAAGGAGCTCCAGCGCCACCTCCGGAGCGCCGGCGACGAGCTCCAGCCGCACTTCCCCGTCTTCGGCGGCAGCCAGCTCCCGGGCCAGGCCCAGGTGAGAAAGGAGATCCCCCCGATTCGCCGTGACCTCCACGTCCAGCCGCCAGTCGTCGAGCCCGAGGACATGGGCCAGAGGCTCTCCGGGGGTGAGCTCTCCCGCCAACGTCAGGAGCTCCGACCCGTCGGGTCCCAGATCCAGCTCCTCCTCGGAGCAGAGCATGCCGCTGGACTCCACCCCGCGGATCCGGGCTCCACCGATCTCCGTCCCGTCCGGGAGACGGGAGCCCGGAGACGCGAAGGGATAGAACCCCCCGGGGCGCACGTTGGGAGCGCCACACACAACCTGGAGGAGCTCTCCACCTGCGTCGACGCGACAGACGGAGAGGCGGTCGGCCTCCGGATGGGGCTCCACGGATTCCACCCTGGCCACCAGGAGCCCCTCCAGGGCCACAGCCAGAGGGACGAGACTTTCCACGGGCGCTCCCCGGAGGGCGAGGGTCTCCACCACTTCCTCCGGGGAGAGGGACGATCCGGGCCTCAAAGCCCTGAGCCACCGATACGATACGTTCATGGCTGTGCGAACTGGCTCAAGAAGCGGATGTCGTTGTCGTAGAACATCCGGATGTCCCGGATCCCGAACTTCAGGGCCGCCATGCGGGCAGGGCCCATTCCGAAGGCGTATCCGGTGTAGCGCTCCGGGTCGTACCCCACGTTCTCCAGAACGGCGGGGTCCACCATCCCGGCTCCCATGATCTCCAGCCAATCCGTCTCTTCCAGGCTCCCGTCGGGCCGGGTGGCGACTCTCTTGACGTCCACCTCGGCGCTGGGCTCCGTAAAGGGGAAGAACGACGGCCGGAAACGCACCTTCGTGCCGGGTCCCCAGAACCTGCGGGCGAACTCCGCCAGCGTGGCCTTGAAATCCACGAAGGTGATCCCCTCGTCCACCACCAGGCCCTCCAACTGGAGGAAGGCAGGCGTGTGGGTGGCATCGGGGGTGTCCCTCCTGTAGACCATGCCCGGGGCGATGATCCTGACCGGAGGCTCATACCTCTCCATGATCCTGATCTGGACCGGAGAGGTGTGGGTCCTCAGGAGGAGGCCGCTCTTCAGATACAGAGTGTCCGCCTCGTCCACCACAGGGTGGTCAAGGGGGGTGTTCAGGGCCACGAAGTTGTACCAGTCCGTTTCCACCTCCGGCCCCCGGGCCCGGGTGAAGCCGAGGGAGCGGAAGATCTCCCAGATCTCGTCCACGACCTGGGTCACGGGGTGCCGGCCACCCCTCCACACCGGCCGCCCCGGCAGAGACAGGTCCAGCCCCGGGTGCCTCCCCTTCCGCCCCGAGGCCAGCTCATCCTTCCGTTCCTCCAGCGCTCTCTGGACCGAGGCCTTCACGCGGTTGGCTTCGGCCCCCAGGACGGGGCGATCCTGGGGTGGGAGCTTCCCAAGGCCCCTCAGGACACCCGAGATCTTCCCGTCCTTCCGGCCAACGTAGAGGACACGGAGGTCCTCCAGGGACCCGGCATCCTCGGCGCCGGCCACGGCTTCCAGAGCCTCGGCCTCGAGCCGCTTGAGGGCCTCGACGGATGTTTCCAACCCGCTCATTGTCGTTCGTATCCCTTCCTTGGCCGGCCATTCTCCGAACCCCTCCCCTGCCGCTCCGGCGATCCGTTCCGCCCTGTCCTGGCCTTCCGCCGACCGGCTCCGCCTGCCCCCGGTTGTTGCGGCGACCCGCTAACCTACGGCGAAGGGCTTCACGACGAAATCGTCATGAAGCCCTTCGCCGAACCGGGGAGGAGGGTGGGGTCAGCCGACTTGCGTCAGCCCTTCCTTCGCCCGGTCGGCCAGGTTGCTAAAGGCGTTCGGATCCCGGATGGCCAGGTCGGCCAGGGCTTTGCGATCCAGCTCAACGCCGGAGCGCTTGAGGCCGTTCATGAACCGGGAATAGGAGAGATCATTCTGGCGAGCCGCAGCGTTGATCCGGACGATCCAGAGGCTCCTGAAATTCCGTTTCTTCTTCTTGCGGTCGCGATATGCGTGCTCCCACCCCTTCTCCACCGCGTCCTTGGCGGTGCGGTAGAGATTCTTTCGCCCTCCGAAATACCCTTTTGCCGCCTTGAGGATCTTCTTCTTGCGCTTCTTCCGGGCGGCAGCGCGCGATACACGAGGCATGGCTTGGCTCCTCTCTTCTTCAACACGCCAGCAGGCGCTTCATCCGCTTCTCGTCGACCCTGGCCACCAGGGTGCTGGTGCGCAGGCGCCGCTTCCGCTTCCGGTCCTTCTTCGTGAGGATATGGCTCTTGTTGGCTCGCATGCGCCGGATCTTGCCGGTCCCGGTCTTCCGCAAGCGCTTCGCCGCACCCCGGTTCGTCTTCATCTTGGGCATGACAAACTCCTTGTGGGGCGGCCCCGGCATCGGCCGGAGCGGGCCCGAAAAGCTCACCCCAGGGACCCCGTTCGGGGCCCGGAGGGTCTCTTACTTCACTTTCAACGGGGCCATGACCATGAACATGACCCTTCCCTCGAACCCGGGCGCTGCCTCCACCTTGCCCAGATCCGACAGGTCCTCCTGCACCCGTTTCAGAACCTCCAGTCCCAGCTCCGAGTGGGTGATCTGGCGTCCCCGGAACATCATGGTGAGGCGAACCTTGTTCCCTTCCTCGAGAAACCGCCGGGCGTGCCGGAGCTTGAACTCGTAATCGTGTTCCTCGATGCCCGGGCGGAACTTCACCTCTTTGACCTGGATCTGATGCTGCTTCTTCTTTGCCTCCCGGGCAGCCCGCGCCTGCTCGTACTTGAACTTGCCGTGGTCCATCATCTTGACCACCGGAGGCCGGGCATCCGGCGCAACTTCAACCAGGTCCAACCCCTTCTCTTCGGCGCGCTCCCGGGCTTCATCGATGCTAACGATGCCGATCTGTTCACCGTCGTCACCAATGAGGCGGATGGGGCTGATCCGAATCTGCTCGTTGACACGGACCTTTTGTTCTTTGATGGCTCAGAACCTCCACTCTGGCTGTGGCTCGGACCTTCCGCACCAGGGCCCACAGAAGAAAAAGGCCCGGATGAACACCGGGCCGAGGCAACTCCCGAAAGGTCCCGAGGGACCCTTCGGCCTGCTTCTGAACCCGGCGATGCCCCGAAAAACCACGGGGATCGAAAGGTGGGAGGAAGGATTCCCCCTCTTCCAATGATCTGCTCAAAGATACCGGGAGACGCCCAAGGGTCAAGCTTTCAGGGCGCTTTGCCCGCTCCCGCTCCCGCCAGAGCCCCCTTGGGAACTCCCGAAGGACTCACCTCAACGCTCGAGTCCTGATCTCCTCCTGGAGCCGGGCCACGAATTCCTCCCGGGGCATGATCTCCTGCTTCTTCCCGGCTCCCCTCCTCCGGACTGCCACGGTGCCCGCTTCAGCCTCCCGCTCGCCGATGACGGCCATGCAGGGCACCTTCTGCATCTCGGCCTCCCGGATCCGGTAGCCCAACGTCTCACGCTGGAAGAGAAAGGCCCGAATTCCGGCAGCCTCGAGCTGCTCCACAAACTCCCGGCTACTTTCCACCCAGTGTTCCGAGATGGGCAGGACCCTCACCTGCTCCGGCGCCAGCCAGAGGGGGAACTCGCCCGCGTAGTGCTCGATGAGCCCTCCCACGAAGCGCTCCATGGATCCCACCAGAACCCGGTGCAGCATGACAGGACGGTGGGGCTCGTTGTCCTCCCCGATGTACTCCATGTCGAAGCGATCCGGGAGGTTGAAGTCCAACTGGACGGTGGGGCCCTGCCACTTGCGGCCGATGGCATCGATGAGCTTGAAGTCCAGTTTGGGACCGTAGAAGACGCCGCCGCCCTCGTCGATCCTGTATTCCTTGCCCCGCCCCTCCAGGACCCGGACCAGCTCGTCCTGAGCCTTCTCCCAGTGCTCCGGGGAGCCCAGGGCCTTCTCGGGCCGGGTGGCCAGGTCGATGGTGTAGGGATAGCCGAAGGTGGTGAGCATCTCATCCACCAGGTCCAGCAATCGCCCGATCTCCTCGGGGACCTGCTCGGGCGTGCAGAAGATGTGGGCGTCGTCCTGCGTGAACCCCCTCACGCGGAGCATTCCGTGAAGAACCCCACTTCGTTCATACCGGTAGACCGTGCCGAACTCGGCCATGCGGATGGGCAGATCCCGGTAGGAACGCTGCTGGGACTGGTAAATGGCGATATGGCCCGGGCAGTTCATGGGCTTCGCCCGGTACCGGGCACCCTCCACCTCCATGGGTCCGAACATGTCGTCGGCGAAGTTCTCCAGGTGGCCGGAGATCTCGAACAGCCTCTCGCTCTGGATGTGGGGGGTGTAGACCAGGACGTAACCATGCTTCAGGATCAGCTCCTGCTCGAACTGCTCCACCTGGTTTCGGATGACGGAGCCCTTCGGATGCCAGAGAATCAGGCCCGAGCCCACCCGCTGATCGGTGGAGAAGAGATCCAGTTGCTTGCCCAGGGTCCGGTGGTCTCTCTTCTTCGCCTCCTCGAGACGGACCAGGTGCTCCTTCAGCTCCTTCTCACTGAAGAACGCCGTCCCGTAAATGCGCTGGAGCATCTGCCGGCGCTCGTCTCCCCTCCAATAGGCCCCGGCGGCGGAGAGGAGCTTGAAGTGCTTCACACGCCCGGTGGAAGGGATGTGGGGCCCCCGGCAGAGGTCCAGGAACGGTCCGTCCCGGTACACCGTGATGATCTCGTCATCGGAGAACTCCTCCAGGCGCTCCAGCTTCAAGGCATCGTCGGAGAAGAGCTCCCGGGCCTCCTCCTTGGTGACGCGCCGCCGTTCGAAGGGCAGGTCCGCTTTCGCCACTTCCGCCATCTTGGCCTCGATGGCCTTCAGGTCCTCGGGCGTGAAGGGCTTCGGCACGTCAAAGTCGTAGTAGAACCCCTCGTCGATGGCGGGGCCGAAGCCGATCCCCGCTTCCGGGATGAGCTCCCGGACCGCCGTAGCCAGGACGTGGGCCGCCGAGTGCCGGAGAAGCCCCAGAGCCTCCGGGTCCCGGGCCGTCAGGATCCGGACATCCACATCTTCCGTCAGCGGCTCCATGAGACCCGCCACCTGCCCATTCACCTGGGCTCCAACGGCTGCCTTGGCCAGTCCAGGCCCGATCCTGGCCGCCAGATCCCCCACCGTGGATCCCCCGGGAAGGTCCAGGACCGCCCCGTCCGGCAGGGTAACCTTGATCTTGTCGTCGTCAGACATGGCTCTCTGGAATCATTGGGTTCGGCTGGAGTGTTTCCCTGGAGTCATCTGGGTGCAAACGAATCCGGCGCATCGTCACGGTCCGGGCGGCGCTTACGCAAACGAATCCGGCGCATCGTCACGGTCCGGGCGGCACCCACACAAGAAACGCGGCCCCGGAGTTGGGGGGCCGCGGCGCCGGTGGTCTCGGGAGTCCTTCGAGGTCACACAAACCGGCGTGGCCCCCACCCGGTGGTCCGGGTGGCGGTCCCGGTAGTCGTGGCCCCTCTGAAGGCTCTCATGGTGGTGTGCTCACCCGTGTTCGTGTTCGTGTTCTTCTCCCCCGGAGGCTAACGCTCCACCGGCGGAGGGTCAATCCTCTTTCGTCCATCCCCATTCGTCACCGGCGACGGCCATGTCGCTCCAGGCCGGGCGCCGGGGCGACTCGGCGGCGAGTCCGTCCTCTCCGATACCATTTGCCGGCTCCAGCCCGGGCGTGCGGCGACTCGGCTCCGGGTACTGCGGGAAGAGGCGCGCTGTCCTCTCCAGCAGCAGGAGTCCCCGGCGGCCGGGTGGCCACCGGGGATCCATGGTACGAAGGGCGAGACCTCTCGGGTCTCTTCCTCTCGGGTCTCTTCCTCTCGATCAGTACATCCCGCCCATTCCGCCACCACCGGGCATGGGAGGCATCTTCTCCTCCTGGGGCTTCTCCACCACCACCGCCTCGGTGGTGAGGAGGAGGCCGGCGATGGAAGCGGCGTTCTGAAGGGCCGTCCGCACCACCTTGGTGGGATCGATGACCCCCGCCTCCACCAGGTCCTCGTAGACCTCGGTCTGGGCGTTGAAGCCGAAGTTCACGTTGTCGCTGGCCCGGACCTTCTCCACCACGATGGAGCCCTCGGCGCCGGCGTTCTCGGCGATCTGCCTGAGGGGTTGCTCCAGGGCACGGCGCAGGATCCCGACTCCGATCTGCTCGTCTTCCCTCTCAAGCTGGAGCTTGTCCAGGGAAGTCTGGGTCCGGAGCAGGGCCACGCCACCGCCCGGCACGATGCCCTCTTCCACGGCAGCCCGGGTAGCGTGCAGGGCATCCTCCACCAGAGCCTTCTTCTCCTTCATCTCAGTCTCTGTGGGGGCGCCCACGTTGATGACGGCCACACCGCCCGCCAGCTTCGCCAGACGCTCCTGGAGCTTCTCCCTATCGTAGTCCGACGTGGACTTGTCGATGGCCACCTTGATCTCCTCGATGCGGCCCTGGATCTTGCTGTGCTCTCCGGCGCCGTCCACGAGGGTGGTGTTGTCCTTGTCGATGACGACCCGCTTGGCGCTGCCAAGGTCACCGACCACGGCGTTCTCCAGCTTGAAGCCCACCTCCTCGGAGACGACCTGGCCGCCGGTGAGGACGGCGATGTCCTGGAGCATGGCCTTCCGCCGGTCTCCGAAGCCGGGAGCCTTCACGGCGCAGACCTTCAGGGTTCCCCGCAGCTTGTTCACCACCAGTGTCGCAAGGGCCTCGCCCTCGATGTCCTCGGCAATGATGAGGAGGGGCTTGCCCATCTGGGCCACCTTCTCCAGGATGGGGAGGAGATCCTTCATGGAGGAGATCTTCTTGTCATGGATGAGGATCAGGGCGTCCTCCAGGGCGGCTTCCATCCTCTCGGGATCCGTGACGAAGTAGGGGGAGAGATACCCGCGGTCGAACTGCATTCCCTCCACCGTCTCCAGGGTGGTCTCCAGGCCCTTGGCCTCCTCCACGGTGATGACGCCGTCCTTGCCCACCTTCTCCATGGCGTCTGCGATGAGGTCCCCCACCTCCTGGTCGCTGTTGGCGGAGATGGTACCCACCTGGGCGATCTCCTTCTTGCCCTTGGTGTCGGTGGAGAGCTTGTGGAGCTCGTCCACCACCAGGGCCACGGCCTTGTCGATGCCCCGGCGGATCCCCATGGGGTTGGTTCCGGCAGTGACGTTCTTCAAGCCCTCGCCGTAGATGGCCTGGGCCAGGATCGTGGCGGTGGTGGTTCCGTCTCCGGCCACATCCGAGGTCTTGGTGGCCACCTCTTTCACCATCTGGGCCCCCATGTTCTCGACGGGGTCCTCGAGCTCGATCTCCTTGGCCACGGTGACGCCGTCCTTGGTGACGGTGGGAGATCCGAACTTCCTGTCCAGAACGACGTTACGACCCTTGGGGCCCAGGGTTACCTTCACGGCCCTGGCAAGCTTGTCCACGCCGATCTTGAGCTGGGCGCGGGCCTCCACGTCGAACTTCAGTTCCTTCGCTGCCATCTGTCGCTCCTTACGCGTTGGTCGTATTCGGTGGTTCCGGCCTAGTTGATGACGGCCAGGATGTCGGTCTCCCGGAGGATGAGGTATTCCTCACCGTCCACGCTGACCTCGGTCCCGCTGTACTTCCCATAGAGGACGCGCTGGCCGACTTTCACGTCCGGCTCGACTCGCGTCCCCTCGTCGGAGAGCTTCCCGGGACCAACGGCGATGATGGTCCCCTGCTGGGGCTTCTCCTTCGCCGTGTCGGGGATGTAGAGACCCCCGCGCATCTGCTCCGTCTCTTCCAGGGCCTGCACCACGACCCGGTCCGCCAGAGGCTGGATCTTGTCCTTCGCACCGGCCATTCTGATTCCTCCGCGTTGGTTAAATTACTGTTATTCAGTGATTTACCGAGAATTGTTAGCACTCACGTACATCGAGTGCTAAATAGGACTGGAGAGAATATACTTCGGACTTCAGGCGAGTCAATAGGGTGTCCTTACCGAGAAGCCCTCTGGAGCCCTTCCGAAGCTCCCAGAAAGGCCAGGTTCCGAAATTGCTGCTTACCGAACTTCGACCACAGCGCGGGAGGTGGCGAGACCGGGAGCGAGTGCGGAGAAGGCGGCAGGCGGGGATTCGGCGGGCCCGGAGCTGGCGATGGTGGCGTACCCGTTCCGGCAGGGGCGGGTGGTTCCGGAATGGCACGAGGCCTCGGTGCGAGAGGTGTTCCACGAGCCCTACCGGTTGATCTACGAGGTCATCGAGGATCGCATCGAGATCCTTACCTTGACGCACTTCCGCCAGGAGCTTCCTCCACAGCCTCCAGGCGGCTCCTCCTAACGGGGATTTGAACCAGACCGGGTCGGCTCCGTGGCCCGGAGCGCTCGCCTTGCGGCTCGCACTCGGGCTCGGCATCCTGGTCCGGGAGGTCAAACCCAGGGCGTTATGGAGCCGCAGTTAGCGGAGCAGACGGGAGTCTATGGTGATTTCTTCAGGAGATCCAATCCGGATGTGCCGGAAGTCCAGATGGGCCGGGTTGAGCAGGTAGTTGTGCTCGTCGGGAACGATGACACTGGGAACTCGTAGCATCGCCGATCTCTCCTGGTCTGCCCACTCGTCGCCGATCCGTTGAGTGGAAGGAGGTGGCGGGCTCTGGCGCCAGTCTGGCGGGAGGCTGTCCTGCGGGACCGGAAGGACGAGCGAGTCGTCATAGGCAGCAGGGATCAAGACGTAACTCTGGAGTGGCCTGACGGACCCTAAACCAGCGAGAACCTCAAGAAGGCACAGCGCGCGCGTTGCTGATGCGTATGCGATAGGGATGCCGGGGCTGTTCCAGCGACCGCCGTGCTGCCGCGCTCCTTCGCCGTCGAACGCTGAGTCGGCGTGACGCTTCTTCACGATCCGCCATGCTGTGGGCATATCAGAGAGGAATGCCGTGCTCGAGCCGTCCGATCAGGTTCTCCACTTCTCGAGCACCGATCTCTGTGGTGGCGAACTCGAGGGGAGCCTGACCGGCAAGCGCGGCATGGGGAGTCGTAAGCCAGGAGCGCATCTCCTCGAGGTCGCCTTCAAAGAGCTGAAGTGCGAGGCCGACCAGCCGGGTGAGCCGGATAAGTCGATCGGACTCCTCAGGCTCGAATCGTTTGGCGTTCTTGCGCCTGGCCAGGGTCCGAGACGGGATCTGGAGGAGCTCCGCGGCACGGGACGCCGGAAGGTCGAGAACCCGACGAAGTCTTTCGAACGCTTCGTAGGAGAGCCCCTCTCGAACTCGCAAGTGAAGTTGAGCGGTTTCGTACGTTCGAAGGCCAAGGAGCGAAACGTAGGCGTGAGCTCGTTGCGGATCGGTGTTGACCTGGCTCCAGAACCGATCGACGGACTTGGGTCGGGAAGTCGCAGCAATGCTCATGACGAGTCTCCTTTAGGACACATGGCATAATATACCATGCCATATGGCTATGCACAAGTGGGGCCGCTTCATGACGAGGGATTGCACTTGTCAGCCGCCGCCGCATGGGCATCCGGCTGCGGGACATGGGGGCGAAGCCAACCCGTGCCTTGTGGCCAACCCAGGGGGGATCGGCGGGCCGCTCGAAGCTCCGGACACCGTGTCCGGTCCGAGGGGTGGGGAGCGTCAGCCGTCCGCCGAAACGATGGCCTCCATTCGGGCTACCCCGTCCAGGCCCACGATGGCGTGGACCACCTCCCGGGAGAGGTCGGGCGGGAACCAGAACCCCAGCTCCGCCAGGCGGCGGAAGGAAGCGTCCGCCTCCTCGTAGGCCAGGCCCAGGACGGCCCGGGCCGGGGCCCGGAAGAGCTCCTGCACCACCTTCTCGGGCAGGGCCTCTCCACCCCGGAAGCGCTCCAGGGCGTCCTTCTCCCCTTCGGACCCGTGATGGTGGATCTGGGAGACCAGGAGGTTGTGGCTCCTGCGGCCCAGATCGAACTCGAAGTCCGTCAGGTCGTCCACGATCTGGAACGCGGTGCCAAGGCGGGCCACGGCCGACTCCGCCTCCCGAACCGCCTCCCCCACCGCCCCATCCTCCAGCACGCCCGGCGCCACGAAGGCCAGGGAGAAGAGGGCACCTCCCCGGACTTCGTGGACCTGGCCCATCATCCGGGAGGGCGTGGGTATCTCCGCCACCCCACCCTCCTCCGACCCCTCCAGCTCACCGATCTCCGCCATCCGGTTCAGCAGACCTCTGAGGATGGCGTGGGTGTGGCCCTCCTCCATGACGCCCCTCTCCACCGCACGGTCGCAGCTCCGTCGGATGAGGCGCTCGAAGCTCATGAGCTGAAGGATGGACAGGAACCGGGGCCCCGAGCTCCCCCTGAGGGGGAGAAGGCTCTTGGCCTGGTCATCGAAGATGTTGTCGGCGGCGGTGATGGTGCCCTTGATGCAGAAGTTGAGCTCCGCGTACAGGGCCAGACGCTCCCGGCCGACGCCCAACGACTCCAGGAGGGACCGGAAGAGAATCAGGAAGAAGTAATCCTGGAGAAAGGAGAGGCCCTCCTGGGAATACAGGCTCCCCAGCTCCGGAACCCTCTCCCCCTCGTGGAAGAACCTGGGGGCCATGAGATTGCCCAGGTCCCCGTAGAGGGTGTTCACCGCACGGGCCTGGGCCTCCATGGCCGGCCCCAGTCGCTCCCAGACCCCTTTCTCTTCCAGAAGCCGGACGGCCTCCGGCGACCGGAACACCGGTGATAGCGTCATGACACTCCGGTTCCTCCCTGAAATCCCACAAAGAGACAGAAGAATCTAGCCCGGTCCGGCTCTACTTGGCCATATGTTCTCCGGCGAAGAACAACCCGCGAAGGGTCAGGAAGGGCTCAACCCGCTCCACGGTGCGGCAATGGGGCGCAAGGAGACCCGCGTATCCGCCGGTGGCCACCACCAGTGCGTCGGGCTTCTCCCACTCGGCCTTGATGCGCCCCACCATCCCGTCGATGGCGTCCACCGTCCCATAGAAGACGCCGCTCTCCATGCAGCGCTCCGTCCTCCGGCCGATGACCGCCGGGGGAGGGCGGAACTCCACCTTGGGCAGCTTTGCCGCCCGCTGGCCCAACCACTCCACCCCCACCTGCACGCCGGGAGAGATCACGCCACCGATGAACACCCCCTCGGCGGTGATGCAGTCGAAGGTAGTGGCCGTTCCCAGGTCCACGACGATGGTGTCCCGGCCGAACAGGACGCTTGCGGCCAGCGTGTTCACGATCCTGTCGGCTCCCACGGTCTTGGGCTCGTCCACGTCCAGCTTCACCGGAAGGCCCGCCGCTCCGTTTTCCACCGTGAACACCGGTCCCGAGACCAGTCCTCCCAGGGCGACGCGCAGACGCTCGGTGACGCTGGGGACCACCGAGCCCATGACTCCCCTGGTCAGGGCTTGGGATTCGAACCCCTTCCGGGCCAGGAGGGCGTGGATGAGGTAGTCGAACTCGTCGGCGGTCCTGGTGGATCCGGTACTCAGGCGCCAGTGGGCCAGGATCTCCCCGCTGTCCGGGTCCGCAAGCCCCAGAACCATTTCGGTGTTTCCCACGTCCACCAAGAGATACATGGGCTTATCCTATTGTCACTCAATCATTTGGAGTATCTCACTTCACAATACTCTCAGCGAGAGGTCCGCCACGGGAGCCGAGTGGGTGATGGCTCCCACACTTATGATATCCACCCCCGTCTCCGCCACCCGACGAACGGTGTCCAGGGTGATGTTGCCCGAGGCTTCCACCAGGGGCCGCTTGGCCCCCAGGCTGCGGACCTGGCGGACGGCCGCAGCCATGGTCTCCGAATCCATGTTGTCCAGGAGGACCCGGTCCACTTCCAGGGGAAGGAGCTCCTCCAGCTCCTCCAGGCTCCTGACCTCCACTTCCACCGGAAGACCGTAGCGGTTCTCCCGGCGCACCCCCTCCACGGCCGCCCTCACCCCTCCGGCCGCCGCCACGTGGTTGTCCTTCACCAGGACCATGTCGTAAAGGCCCATTCTGTGATTGCCCCCCCCTCCGGCCCTCACCGCCTCCTTCTCCAGCAACCTCCAGGCCGGCGTGGTCTTCCTGGTGTCCTGGATCTGGGCGCCCGTCCCTTCCACGGCATCCACGAAACGCCGCGTCAGGGTCGCCACCCCCGAGAGCCGGCCCAGGAAGTTCAGGGCCACACGCTCCCCCGTCAGGATTCCCTGCAAGGGACCCTCCAACCGCAGGACCGTGTCCCCGGATCCGACTCGCCGGCCGTCCCTGGCCAGGCGGCTCACCACGATCCCGGGATCCACGCGCCGGAACACCTCCGCCGCCACCTCCCCCCCGGCCACCACGATCTCTCCCTCCTTGGCCACCACCACGGCCGTTCCCCGGGCCCCGGGAGCCACCGTCCACTGCGTGGTCCAGTCACCCGAGCCCACGTCCTCCGCCAGGGCGGCATGGACGAGGCCTGTCACGGCGGACTCCCAGCGCTGCTGGGCATCATCCTCCCGGCGCAGGCTGCCATCATCCTCCCGGCGCCGGCCCACATCATCCTCCCGCTGACGCATGCCATCACCTCACGAACAGAAGGTACAGAAGGAAGAGTCCTCCCACCCCCCAGCAATAGGGCGCGAACCGGTGAAAGGCCTTCCGCTCCAGGAGCCGGACGAAGGTGCGGATGGCGAGAATGCCTGTGAGACCCGCCACGACGCTCCCCGCCATCAACCCCGCCCACCCCACACCGGCCCCGTCATCGGCCAGTGCCGGCAGGTCGAGGATGGCGGCGCCCAGGATGGCCGGAATGGCCATGAGAAAGGAGAAGGCCGCCGCCTCTCTCACGCTCATCCCCAGCCAGAGGCCCGCCACCACCGTGGCTCCGGAACGGGAGATCCCCGGAACCAGGGCGCAGGCCTGAGCCAATCCCACCAGGAGAGCGATCCTCATGTCGGGCCTTCCATCCGGCTCTCTCGCAAGGGCCCTGCGGCTGGTCCAGAGGAAGGTGCCGGTGACCAGGAGGGCAGCCCCCACGGCTTCCGGCACCTCGAAGAGCCCCTCCACGAAGTCCCGACCCAGGAGCCCCAGCACCCCGGCGGGGATGGTGGCCAGGACCAGGAGGCCGATATACCTCCAGGCGCCGGATTCACGGCGGACCGCCCCTGCCACCAGCCTCCCGATCCGGTTGCGGTATACCACCAGGACGGAGACCAGGGTGGCCACGTGGACGCCCACCTCGAAAGCCACCCCTGGAATCTCGATGCCCAGAAGCGTCTGCCCCATGACCAGGTGCCCGGAGCTCGACACGGGGAGGAACTCCGTGAGGCCCTGGACCAGGCCCAGCAGGATGGCTTCCAGCACACTCATGGTCGAGCCGTCCTCCCACCTTGAGGATGCCCGCACCCTGAGGGTGTCCGTCCCCTTGCGTCACTCACCTCGGCACCCACCATCCAGGACGCCCGGGTATCCATCACTCGTCTCCGAAGTCACCATTGAGCACGTCCCAATAGAGGTTCTCGTAAAGTGGAACCACCCGCTCGGAGGAGAACCGTTCCACGGCGTCCTCCCGGGCGGCCTGGCTGAACCGCTTCCAGCGAACCGGATCCGTCAGGAGGGCCGAGCCCGCCTCCGCCATTTTCTCCACCGCCCCCAGGGGGTAGAGGAACCCCGTCTCCCCATGTCGCACCACCTCGGGCAGGCCGCCCGTTTCCGTGCCGATGACCGGGGCCCCGCACGCCAGGGCCTCCAGGGCCGCAAGGCCGAAGGACTCGTCGCGGCTGGGCAGGAGGAAGAGGTCGGCGCAAGCCAGGATCTCGTCCACGGCAGCGTGCTTGCCAAGGAAGAGGACCCGGTCCGACACCCCCAGCTGTTCGGCCCGCTCCACCGCCCTGGGACGCTCCGGTCCGTCCCCCACCAGGACGAGGCGGGCCGGGGTCTCGCCGGCGATCCGGGCGAAGACCTCCACCACGTCGGGGATCCGCTTCACGGGACGGAAGTTGGAGACGTGCATGACGATGCTCTCCCCTCCCGGGGCCAGGGTGGCCCTGTGGCACGGCTTGCCGTCCCGCCGAAAGACCCGGGGGTCCACGAAATTGGGGATGACCCGAATCCGGTCCGGCGAGACCCGGAAGTCCTCCACCGTCCGGTCCTTGAGAAACCGGGACACGGCGGTGAGGCCGTGGGATTTCAGGATGGAGAACCGGGTGATGGACTGGAAGGAGGGATGCAGCCCCACCAGGGTGATGTCCGTGCCATGGAGGGTGGTGACGATCTTGAGGTCCCTCTCCTCTCCCAGCATCTCCTCCGCGATCCAGGCGGAGGTGGCATGCGGAATGGCGTAGTGGACGTGGATGAGGTCCAGTTGGTGCTGCAGGGCCCTGTCGTGGATGGCCACCGCCAGGGCCAGGGAATAGGGAGGGTGCTCGAAGAGGGGATACTGATCCATCTCCACTTCGTGGAAGAAGATGCCCTTTCGGAAGTGGTCCAGGCGAAAGGGGGGGGCATAGGAGATGAAGTGAACCTCGTGACCGCGGTCGGCCAGGGCCAGCCCCAGCTCCGTGGCCACGGCTCCCGAGCCTCCATAGGTGGGATAGCAGGTGATCCCTATTCTCATTGCACTTCCTCCCTTCCCTTGCTTCCGCCCTGGCCCGGCTCCGCCCTCCACCGTCCGGCGGCCCCGGCGCCTCGCCAAATGTCCACCACTCGCCGGGACAGGCTCTCCGGCGCCATGGTCCCGTCCAGCGCCAGGGTCCCGGCCGGAAGCTGATGGCGGAACCAGGTCACCTGCCGGCGGGCGTAGCGCCGGTGGGAGCAGCGGATCTCGTCGGCCGTGGCGTCCAGCCCCGGCCCTCCCTGGAGGAAGCCCACGATCTCGCGGTATCCGGCTCCCGTCAACCCGGGATCCTCGGGACGGTACCCCTCCTCCAGGAGAAGCTCCACCTCCTCCACCCATCCTGCCTCCAGCATCCGGCCCACCCTCCTGTTGATTCTCTCGTAGAGGTCCTCCCTGGGCAGATGTAGCAGGACGATCAGGCCCCTCAGGGGCTCCACGTCCGGACCGGGCTCGGCGTGCCACCATGAGAGGGTCCGCCCGGTCAGCAGAGGGACTTCCACGGCCCTGGTCATACGCTGGCGCCCGCCCTGCCAGGCTTCGGCTGCCCTGGCCGGATCCAGGACCTTGACGTAGGCGTGCACCTCCTCCGCCGGGAGCCGGTTCAGGAGGGTCCGAAGCCTCTCGAGCCTCTCCCGGTCCAGCTCCGGCTCAGGAAAGAGGGGTTGGACCAGGGCCCTGAGGAAGAACCCCGTCCCGCCCACCAGGAGGGGGACCCGGCCCCGGCCCCGGATGTCCCGGATCCAACCCCTGGCGTCCCGGACGAACTGGCCCGCCGAGTACCTCTCGTCCGGGTCCCGGAGGTCCAGGCCGTGGTGGGGAAGGAGCGCCCGTTCCCGAAGGCTCACCTTCCCGGTGCCCACGTCCATCCCCCGGTAGACCTGCCGGGAGTCCATGGAGATCACCTCCACGGCGAGACGGCGGCCCACTTCCAGGGAAAGAGCCGTCTTGCCCGAGGCCGTGGGGCCCACCATGGCCAGGAAATGGGGGGCTGAGTCCGTACCCGTCCGCATCAGTGCCGCCCGAACTTCCGCTCCAGCTCGGCCTTGCTCAGCCGGACGATGGTGGGGCGGCCGTGAACGTCATGGTAGGGCAGATCGGTGGCGAAGAGGGAGTCGAAGAGCTCCGAGATCTCGTCCCGGGAGAGTCGCTGGCCGGCTTTGACGGCTCCCTTGCAGGCGAAGGTCATGGCGATCCGCTCGTACTGGTTGTTGGCGGACCGCACCAGGGGCGAGCCCTCGGTGAGCTCCCGGATCATCTCCCGAAAACACCGCTCCGCATCGAAGTAGGGATGAGGGGCCGGCACGGATTGGAGGATGACGGTGTCGCCCCCGAACTCCTCCACTTCGAAGCCGGCTCTGGCCAGCAGCCCCCTCAGCTCCGAGATCTGGGCCAGCTCCGCCGGCGGTAGGCGAAGGGTCACCGGAAAGAGGAGCCGCTGCCCGGACTGGCCCCCCTCCCGAAAGGCCGTCATGAGGCGTTGGAAGAGGATCCTCTCGTGGGCCGCGTGCTGGTCGATGATGAGGAGGCCGTCACGGGTCTCGGCCAGGATGTAGGTGTCATGGACCTGCCAGAGACGCGGGCGTCCCGTGTCGGCCACGCCCATGGGCACGGCAGCCTCATCCCCGCCCTCTTCCCCCTCTTCTCTCCCGGCGGCCTCGGGAGCTCCGGGCATGAAGAGGGCCATCTGGGAGTCCTCCGCCGCCGCCGCCGGCCCCGGGGGCCGGTCCCGGCGGGGAGCCGGTGGGCCCCCTTCCCCGCCTCCTGGCTCCCGAACCGCCATTCTGGCAGGTGCCGGGTGGGAATCCAGGGTGGCGGAGCTGGCCGGGAGCGACAGGGCCTCCTGGACGCCCCTCTCCACAAGGGCCTCCACCAGGGCCTGGTCCCGAAAGCGGACCTCCAGCTTCGCCGGGTGGACGTTCACGTCCACGGCCGGACCCCGGACCCCGAAGTAGAGGAAGACCCAGGGTCGCTGACCTGCCGACGTGGTGGTGCGGTAGCCACGATCGGTGGCCCGGAGGATGGCCGGGCTCCGAAATGGCCGGCCGTTCACGAACAGGTAGGCTCTCCGGAATCCGGGGCGTGCCGCGTCGGGCCGCTGGATCAGGCCACGAAGGGAAAGGTCCTTCTCCTCACCCGCCACCGGAAGCAGGCTGAGGGCCTCCTCCTCGCCCCAGATCTGGGCCACGCGGGTGGCCACGTCCTCCGCCGGGGGAAGGTCCAGGAGTGTCCGGTCCTTGGAGGAGAGTGAGGTGGCCACCCGGGGGTTGGCCAGGGCCAGGGCCACCAGGACCTCGCTCACGGCCCGGGTCTCGGCCGCCTCCGACCGCAAGAACTTCCTCCGGGCCGGAGCGTTGAAGAAGAGGTTCCGGACCTCCACGGTGGTTCCGGCCCGGCGGGAGAAGTCCTGAACCGAGACGATGCGGCCTCCCTCGGCTCGCAGTGAGGTCCCCGCCTCGGCATCGGCCTCCCGGGTCTCCAGTGTGAGCCGCGAGACGGCGGCGATGGAGGAGAGGGCCTCCCCCCGGAACCCGAAGCTGGCCACCCGGGCCAGGTCCGCCGCCTCGGCGATCTTGCTGGTGGCGTGGCGGTCCAGGCAGAGGAGGGCGTCCTGCCGCCCCATCCCCCCACCGTCATCCGACACCCGGATGCGCCCCTTCCCTCCCCCGTCCACCTGGACCCGAACCACCGTGGCTCCGGCATCCAGGGCGTTCTCCACCAGCTCCTTCACCACCGAGGCCGGGCGCTCCACAACTTCTCCCGCGGCGATCTGATTCACCACCGAGTCTGGAAGGATCTGGATGCGTCGGGACATGGATCGAGCCGGAAAGGGCCAAAGGAGCAAGGGCCGGGGCCGCAGCCCCTGGTTGAACTCAAGAAACGTTACGCAGACATCCGCAAGCAGGTACTAGGATGTAAGGTCGAAGAAGCAAACGGCGTTCCCGGTAGTGTACCCCATGACCTCGTTCAGATCCTCCCCACGGATGACGGCCAACTCTTCCGCCACGCGGCTTACGAAGGCCGGTTCGTTCCGGCGACCCCGGTGGGGCGCGGGAGCCAGGTAGGGAGCATCGGTCTCAACCATGAGCCTGTCGCCGGGAACGGACCTCACCAGATCCCGGGACCCGTAGCTCTTGAAGGTGATGATCCCGGTGAAGGAAACCATCCAGCCCAGGTCCAGGGCGGTGTCCATGAGGGCCTCACCTCCGGTGAAGCAGTGAAGGACCCCTCGAACCCGGGTTCCCCCTTCCAGGAGGATCCGGGCCGTGGCCTCATCGGCGTCCCGGGAATGTACCACCACAGGGAGCCCCAGCTCCTCGGCCAGGGCCATGTGCCGCCGGAAGAGGGATTCCTGCACGGCCCGGGGAGAATGCTCATAGTGGAAATCAAGCCCCGTCTCCCCAACGGCCACCACCCGGGGATGGTCCCGGGCCAGCTCCCGGATGACGGAGAGATCTTCCTCCTTCGCGCCTCCGGCTTCATGGGGGTGGACCCCTGCCGTCCCCCACAACCGGGGCACCTCCGCCATGCCCTCCACTTCGTCCAGTAGCCCGGTCACGCTGAGGGCATCGGCACCATTGGAGGCCACCACCAGGATCCTCTCCACCCCAGCCGCCAGGGCCCGGAAGAGGACGCCCCTCCGGTCCGCCTCGAACCGGGGGTCCGTCAGGTGGCAATGGCTATCAACAAGCATGGAAGAGCCGACTCGCGGAAGGCGGGGTGCCTCGACACGAGACAATGACCGGGGACGAGCCCTCCAAGAAAGGACGGGGGCCCTTCCCCCTCAAACCGGAACCGCCGTTTCCCGCCGCTTCCTGCGCTCCCGCTCCTGGGCGTCCGCGAACCTGAACCGTTTCTGGATCTCCAGGAGTGCCGGGGCGGCTACGAAGATGGAGGAGTAGGTTCCCACCACCACCCCCAGGATGAGGATGAGGGTGAAGTCGCGGATCACCGGTCCTCCCAGGACCAGGAGGGCCAGGAGAACCGCCACCGTGGTGCCGGAGGTCAGGACGGTCCTGGGGAGGTTCTCGTTGATGGACCGGTTGACGAGGGCAGCCGGATCCTCCTTCCGGCCCCCCTTCTTGTTGAGATTCTCCCGTATGCGGTCGAACACCACGATGGTGTCGTTCAGCGAATACCCGACGATGGTCAGGATGGCCGCCACGGTGGGCAAGGCGATCTCCAACCGGAAGATGGCCAGGAAGCCGAACATGATGAGAATATCGTGGAGGGTGGTGATGACGGCGGCCAGGCCAAAACGGAGCTCGAAGCGGATGGCCAGGTAGATGAGGGTGAGCACGAAGGAAATGGCGATGGCCATGGCTGCCTTGCGCTGAAGCTCGCCCCCGATCTTGGGACCCACCAGCTCGGTGCGGACCACCTCCAGGTTACCGGCGCCGAACTTCGCCACCAGCTCCTCCCGGATCTCCAGCCCCACAGCCTCCACGTCCTCGGCCTCCCGGACCGGCGCCCGGATGGTGAACTCGTTCTCTTCCCCGAACCGGGTGATGGAGTAGGCGGCCGATCCTTCCAGGGCCTCCCTCAGGTCCCCTGCGGTGACGGGAACGTCGAACCGGACCTGGATGAGGGAGCCCCCGGTGAAGTCCACCCCATAGTTCTGCCAGCTTCCCAGGAACAGGGCGTTGAACACCATGGCGGCCATGGCCAGGAGCAGGAGAACGCCCGAGAAGACGTAGGCCTTCCTGCGCTGGGGAATGAAGGAGTAGTTGGCGTCGCTGAAGATGCGCATGGATTGCCCTGGATCTAGATGCTGATGGGATCGGCGGTCTTCTTCCCGGAGAGATACAGGAGGAAGAGGGTCCGGGTGACGAAGAGAGCCGAGAAGAACGAGGCCACGATCCCGATGGAGAGGGTCACGGCGAAGCCTCGGACCGGCCCGGTACCGAACTGGAAGAGGATGAGGGCGGTGATGAGGGTGGTCAGGTTCGCGTCCACGATGGCCGAGATGGCGTTGCCGAAGCCGTCGTCCACCGCCGTTCGGGTGGCCCTCCCGGCGATGAGCTCCTCCCTGATCCTCTCGAAGATGAGGACGTTGGCGTCCACGGCCATCCCCACCGACAGGATGAGGCCGGCGATGCCCGGTACGGTGAGGGTGGCGTTCAGGGCCGCCAGACCGCCCAGGACGAGGACCCCGTAGATGCAAAGGGCCCCAAGGGCTAGCAGGCCCGCCATCCGGTAATAGGCCAGCATGATGGTCACCACCAGGATGACCGCCACGATGCCCGCCATGATCCCGGCGTCGATGGAGTCCTGCCCCAGGGAGGGCCCCACGGTCCGCTCCTCCATGATCTTCAGGGGGGCCGTCAGGGCCCCGGCCCGGAGGACCAGGGCCAGGTCCCGGGCCTCCTCCATGGGGGCCTGGCTGAGCTCGATCTGCCCCCTGGCTCCGATCCGGTCCCGGATGACGGGAGCGCTCATGACGTCACCGTCCAGGACGATGGCCAGGTGATCTCCCACGTGCTGGCCCGTGAACTCGGCGAAGCGCCGCCCGCCCCGGCGGTTGAGCTCGAAGTGGACCACGGGCTGGTGGAACTGCTGGTCCCGGCTGGCCACGGCATTTTCCAGCATGTCGCCGGTCATGAAAGCGTCGGCCGCCAGGACGTACAGCCGCCGGTAGGTGCGGGCCCCGATCCCCACGGGTTCCGCCCCCCACTGGAGGGACACGTCCCGGGGTATGGCCTGCCGGACCTCTCGTAGGGCCAGGAAGCTCTTGGCTGCCTCTACGTCAGTCTCGGCCACGTAGTAGACGCCCTCATGGTCACCCTGGTTCAGGAGGGAGGTGAAGGGCCTCAGCTCCAGGGCCGACACCTCCGCCGTGTCGGGCGCCTCCTCGGCCTCTACCGTGTCGGGGGTCTCTTCGACCTCTACCGTGTCGGGGGCCGCCGGAGCCGTATCGGGTCCCCGGAAGAGAAGCTCCTCCAGGGTCTGGGTGGGAGCTTCCGTGTCCCGGCCCATCTGCCGGAGGGTCTCCTCCCCCAACGTGGCCACGATGGCCCGGTCGATGCGAGGGAGGGCCGGGTCGACGCGGCTCGTGGGCAGGACGAGCTTGAACTCCAGGAAGGCGCTGGACTCGATGAGGCCCTTGGCCCGTTCCGGGTCCTGTATTCCCGGCAGCTCGATGATGAGGCGCTCCTGTCCGGCCCTCTGGATCAAGGGCTCCTCCACCCCGAACTCGTCGATCCGGGTTCGGATGATGCGCTCCGAGCGCTCGATGTGATCCGCCCGGGCCTCCAGCGTCATGGTGCCATCGGGATCGTCCACCTCCAGGACCAGGTGCATTCCGCCCTGGAGATCCAGGCCGTACTTGATCCCGTTGGTGAAGAGATAGCCGAGGGCTGCCGCCATCAGGACGACAATCAGGATGATCCGGGATCGGATGGACTTGAACATGATCAATGGAGCCGATGATTCAAGGTAAGAAAAGGGCCCGTAGGCCCACCTCCAATAGCCCTTAAAACTTACGAACCTGCTGCACCGTGTCAATTTGGTGAGAGTTCATGACGCACGTTCCGAAATCGCTGGGTCTTCGACTCTCCGGATTTCCTCAGGGGCTGTGCGTCGCCAAAGTATGACCGCATTGCTCTCCACACTCTATACCCCGAAGCACTCACCTGGGATCGTGCCTCCGGAGATTCTGCCGCCGAGTGAAGACGCTTCGCCAGCCCCCACGCGCGATCCAACCGCTGCTGGCCTGAGTGTGCCGCCGGGCCACGGGCTGCGCCGGCCCCGCCTGGAGCCGAACGGTGGCAGGCCTCAGAGGCGGGACCGCGGGCCTCAGAGGCAGGATCGCAGGCCTCAGATCTGGGACCGCAGGCCTCAGAGGTGAGACCGGCGGATGATGGCTCTGACCCGGGCTATGAACCGATCCGCCTCCACGGACTTGGTGAGGAAGTCGTCGGCTCCGGCGTTCAGTAGCTCCGCCTCTTCGCTGACACCGGCGGTTCCCGTCCGGATCAAGATTGGCAGGGCCGCCGTGTCCGCCGAGCCCCTGACCCTGTTCAGAAACTCCCTGCCGTCCATGGCCGGCATTCTCAGGTCCAGGATCACCAGGGAGAAGTCCGGGTCGGCCTCCAGAATGTCCAGGGCCTGGCGACCGTCCTCGGCTTCGTGGACTTCGAAGGCCACGTTCTCAAGCAGCGTCCGCATAAAGACCCGGGCCTCCTCGTCATCATCCACCAGCAGAATCCTGGGAGGCCCTTCGCCCTCTTGGGACCTCTCCTCTTCATCCAGGGACTGCCCCAGAACCCGCTCCACCTCAACCAGTGTGGCCTTGCCTTCCCGAACCCACTCCAGGCCTACCCTGTGCATGGGGCGCATTCCCCCCTGCTCCGCCAGCCGACCCAGGGTGGCCACTCCCTTCCGGGCCTCGATGGCGGCAGCGAGGCGGGAGTTCATGATCATGACCTCCATGACCGGGAGCCTCCCCCGGTACCCGGTGAACCCGCACTCCGGACAGCCCACGGCCCTCACCACCGGCTCCGCCCCGTGCCGTTCCGAGAGGCGGCGCTCCTCCGGCGTCAGGGAGCCCCGAACGGGCTCGGCACAGTCGGCGCAGACCCTCCGGAGGAGACGCTGGGCCAGGGCCCCCCGGAGGGTGGCGGCGATAGTGGAGTACTGGAGACCGAGATCAACCAGCCGCGGCACGGCGCTCACAGCGTCGTTGGCATGGACCGTGGTCAGCACCAGGTGCCCGGTCATGGCAGCCTGGGCGGCCGTCTCAGCCGTCTCCCGGTCCCGGATCTCTCCCACCAGAATCACATCGGGGTCCTGCCGCAGGATGGAGCGGAGGGCGGCGGCGAAGGTAAGCCCCTGCTTCGTCTCCACTTGGGTCTGGGTGATGGTGGGGAGCTCATACTCGATGGGGTCCTCCACCGTCATGACGTTGACCTTCCCGTCGGCCAACTCCCTGATGACCCCGTAGAGGGTGGAGGTCTTCCCGGATCCGGTGGGCCCCGTGACGACGATAATCCCGTCCCGGTAGGCCATGAGCTGCCGCAGGCGGGCCAACTCGGCGGCAGGCATGTTCAGGTCGTCCAGGGTCACCGTGGTGTTGGAGTCCAGGACCCGGATAACGCACTTCTCGGCCCCACCCGCCGGTAACGTGCTCACCCGTAGATCGTAGGCCGACGGGCCCACCCGAACCCTGGCCTTCCCATCCTGGGGCCTCAAGCGGTCGGTGATGTCCAGTTTGGAGAGGATCTTCACTCGGGAGACGACCCGGTTGAGGGCCGCAATGGGGAGGTCCATATGCCTTCTCAAAACCCCATCCACCCGGTACCGGACCGCCCCCATCTTCTGCCCCGGCTCGATGTGGATGTCGCTGGCTCCCTGGGCGATTCCGTCCCTGATGATGAGGTTGGTGAGCTTCACCACCGGAGTTGCCTGGACGTCACCTTCGGTAATGGCTTCGGGCCCCATATCCTCCACCAGCTTCACCGTGTCCTCGGCGGCATCCCCCAAATCGGAGCTCCCAAGGAGATTATCAACGTCCCTCTCCGGGGAGGACCGGTCATCCAGAGCCCTCTTGATGGCCCGGGGAGGAGCTACCTGGAAGACGGCTTGCCGGCCCGAGGTGAACCTCAGGATCTTCTCCACCTCCACATCGGTGGGATCGGCGGTGGCCACCACCAGCTGCCGGTTCGTTTCCAGAAGAGGAAAGATGAGGTGCTTTCGGGAGATGGCCTCAGGGATCACCTGGAAGGCTTTCGGATCGGCAGCGGAGAAGTCCGCCACCTCCATCCGGAAGAAATCCGCCACCACATCGGCCAGCTCGGTCTGCGAGACTCCCAGCCCCTTGCAGGCGGCGTCCCAGGCGTCCGCGGCCGGTACCCCGGGAGATACGTTCAGGGAGGTCGCTCCCGCCAGGCCGGCTCGCTGGGCAATGCGGACGACCCAGTGGCCCGAAGGTACGCCCTTTGCGGAGCCTTCACTTCTGGCCGAAGCCGTCCTGGACCCTGACTCGGAGCCTTTGGTGCTCAAGGTTCGTTCGACGCCCTTCCCCGCGGGGAGGCCGCCCTCTTGGCCCTCTTCTCAAGGTGCATGGCCTGGTCGGCCAGAGCCAGGAGCTCGGTGAGCCTGGGTCGGCCTTCTGCGGCAAAGCGGGCAGTGCCCAGTGAGAGGGAGAGCCGGAATGGCTGTTTCCCGGACCGGTTCACATCATCCACCCGTTCTCTCAGCCGGCGGGTCATCTGGTCTTCGTTCTCCTCCGATGCCTCCAGGGCCAGAACGGCGAACTCGTCGCCCCCCATGCGCCCCACGATGTCGGATTGCCGAAAGGTATCCCTCAGTACGTTTGCCGTCTGTATCAGGACGCTGTCTCCGACCAGGTGACCCAACGTGTCGTTGACGGTCTTGAGCTCGTCCACGTCCACATAGACCAGGAGGACGGCACGGCCCGAGCGCCTCGCCAGCTTCAGGTGCTGCTCTCCGAGGTCCAGGAAGCCCCTGCGGTTGTAGAGGCCCGTGAGGTCATCGATGAGGGAGAGGCTGCGGAGGGCCGACATGAGCCTGTGCCGCTCCACGGCGTAACGGAGGGACCGCATGAGGAGATCGGCTCCCACCTGCCCCTTCACCAGATAGTCCTGGGCTCCCCCCTGGACCGTGCCCAGGCCCAGCTCCTCGTCGTCCAGGCCGGTGAGCACCACAATGGGCACCTCCGGTGCGAAGGCATGGGCCCTTTCGAAGGTGGTCAGGCCCTGGCTGTCGGGAAGAGCCAGGTCCAGGAGCAGGAGATCGAACCCCCCCTGGGAAAGCCTCTCCAGAGCCGAGGACAGGGTTCCGGCCCACTCCAGCTCCACGGGCCGGTCTCGGAACCTGGCAAAGGCCTCCTCCAACTCCGATACGCCCTGGCTTTCCACCTCCACCAGGAGGACTCTGAGGGGCCGCTTGCTGCCCGGGCCGTTTGCTGCGAGGGTTCTTTGCATCCCGGCGGAGGTGAGGAGTTGACGAGATGGCACGCTGGGGCCCGCGAAGCCCACGGCGGACCGGGTTTGCACGCTGGGGCCCGCGAAGCCCACGGCGGGCCAGCTTCACATGCTGAAGCCCGCGAAGCCCACGGCGGGCCAGGTGGGGGCAACGCTGGCTTCCCGGCAATTCAAGGTAACCCTACCCGGGAGCTTTTTCCACGTGTAAAGGTGGCCTCCTGTGCGGCGATATTCTAGCTTCCGCAAAGGATCATCCAGGCCCTTCCGGTGAACGCGACATGGGAGGAGATGGCCTGAGACCTCACGCCACTCCTGGAGGAAGGAACATGACCGCCATCCGCCAAACTGCCATCCGCCGAGCCGCGGTCCGCCGAGCCGCGGTCCGCCCATTCGTCATCCGCCAAGCCCTCATCCCCGCCCTGGCTATGCCCTTCCTGGTGGCGGGGTGCGGGGAAGTGCCGGACACCGGAGACCCCAGCCTCGTCCTGGAACTGGCCATTTCTCCCACGCCTCCGCTTGTGGGGCCGGCCCGTCTCATCATCACCCTCTACGACACGCTGGGCGTCCCCCTGGAAGAGGCCCAGGTCCAGGTGGAAGGCGAGATGGACACCGTTGAGATGACACCGGTTTCGGCCGCTGCAGAGGAGGAGGGGGAGGGCCGGTACTCCGTGCCCCGATTCGTCTTCACCATGCCGGGAGATTGGGTCCTCACCACCCGGGCCACCCTGCCCGACGGCCGCTGGGCCCAGACCATGACCGCCACGAGGGTCCTGGGTCCGCCCAGGGACCCGGACTTGGGGGAACCGGACTCTTGACGGGCCCTCACCCCGGGGCCAGAGGGTTCGATCTTCTTCGAGCCCCGGCGGTGGGACCCTTCTTCCGCTGGCGCCACGCCCGGACCACCCTCCAGCTCTTCCTCCTGGTGGTGGCGGTCCTGGTGATCCTGGCCGGCTTCCGGGGTCCCCAACCGGCCCCGAGGAACCTGGCGGGAATCCTCCCCTGGATCCATTGGCCGGGGTTCGTGGCCCTCACCCTCCTGGTGTTCGGGAACCTCTTCTGCATGGCCTGCCCCTTCATGCTCACCCGGCGCCTGGCGAAGAGGCTCCTGCCGGCCAGGCGCCACTGGCCCCGGGCCCTGCGCCTGAAGTGGCTCGCCCTGGCTCTGCTCTTCGTGTTCCTGTGGGCCTACCAGGCCTTCCACCTCCGGGAGAGCCCTCTCCTCACCGCCTGGTTGGTCCTGGGCTACTTCGCCGTCGCTTTCGTCATGGACGGATTCTTCCGGGGCGCCCCCTTCTGCAAGTATGTGTGTCCCATCGGCCATTTCCACTTCGTGAACTCCATGGCCTCCCCCTTCGAGGTGGCGATCCGGGAGCCTGGCGTCTGCGCGGCTTGCAGGACCAGGGACTGCATCGTGGGCCGGTACGAGAGCCCCCGCGGGCTGGACCAGGGAGACACGCCCCTCCGGCCAGGGGAGCGGGGCAGGCTCCTGCAGAGGGGGTGCGAGCTCTGGCTCTACCAGGAGACCAAAGCCGGAAACATGGATTGCACCTTCTGCATGGAGTGCGTCCACGCGTGCCCCTACGACAACGTGGGCATCCTGGCCCGGGTCCCGGCCAGGGAGCTCTGGGAAGACCCCCAGAGGGCGGGCGTGGGCCGGTTCAGCCTGCGGCCCGACCTGGCCGCCCTGGCGGCCTTTCTCACCTTTGCCGCCTTCATGAACGCCTTCGGGATGGTGACGCACGCCTCGGCGGCCGAAGCCTGGATCGGCAGGATCCTGGGGACCGACTCGGAGCTGCTGATGGGGGGGGTCCTCCTCCTGGCGGGGATGATCCTGCTCCCGGCCCTCCTGGTGGCCGCCGCCGCCCGGGCCTCGTCCCTCCTGTCGGGCTCCGGACGGACGGTGGTGCAGGAGGCCACCCGCTACGCCTATGCCCTGGTCCCGGTGGGCTTCGGGATGTGGATCGCCCACTATCTCTTCCATTTCCTCACGGGGGGCATGGCCGTCGTTCCGGCGGTCCAGGAGTACGTAGCCGACCTGGGCTTTTCCTTCCTGGGAGAGCCAGCCTGGACCCTGGGGCCCATGGTTCCCCACTCCTGGCTCCTGCCCCTGGAGCTCCTCTTCCTGAAGCTGGGGCTCCTGGTGTCCCTGGTGGTGGCCTACCGGCTGGGCATACGGGAGGCGGGAGCCGGGACCGGGGCCTTGCCGGGAGCCGGGAGCCGGGCC
>PXFI01000094.1 GCA_003564295.1 Gemmatimonadota bacterium
CCGACGCGCCGGCCTTCATCCCGGAGGCCGTCTCCCGGCCTCCCGGCGATCGGCTCCGCCTGGGCATCATCGGCTACGGGGGTCAGGGGGAGTCCCTGGTCCGGGCTGCGGGATTCGCCCATCCCGAGTGGATCCAGGACCAGCGGCAGGCTACAGAGGAAGACTCCCGAAACCGTGCGTACCCCACCTTCATGCATCAGGACGACCTGAACGTGGAGCTCACGGCGGTCTGCGACGTCTTCGATGTCCGGGCCGAGAGGGGGTTGGCGGCGGCCGCCAACCAGGTGGGGCCCACGGCGGAGAAATCCTCCGGCCGGGGGGCCGTCAGGTACCTCCGCTACACGGATATGCTGGAGAGCGGCGAGGTGGACGCCGTCATCATCGCCACTCCGGACCACTGGCACGCCCAGATGTGCATCGACGCCGCCGCGGCTGGCAAGCACATCTACGTGGAGAAGGCTCTTACCCGTGAGGAGGAAGAGACCCACGAGATGTACGAGGCCGTGAAGGCCTCGGGGGTCGTGGTCCAGGTGGGACACCAGCAGCGCCAGACCGAGAGCCACATCAAGGCCAGGGAGGTGGTGGACGCCGGCATCCTGGGGCCCCTCACCCTGGTTGAGACCACCACCAACCGGAACGACCCCTGGGGCGCATGGGTGTGGGACATCCATGAAAAGGGAAGCCCCGAGACCATCGACTGGGATCAGTTCCAGGGGCCGGCGCCGAACCGCTACCCCTTCAGCCTGGAGCGGTTCTTCCGCTGGAGGTGCTGGTTCGACTACGGCACCGGCCTCTCCGGCGACCTCTTCAGCCACGAGTACGATGCCGTGAACCAGATCCTGGACCTGGGGATCCCGAAGACGGCGGTGGCCTCCGGGGGGATCTACTTCTTCAAGGACGGGCGGGACGTGCCCGACGTCTTCCAGGCCGTCATGGAGTATCCGGACCGGGACCTCACCCTCATCTACAGCGCCACCTTGGCCAACGGCCGGTGGCGGGGCCGGGTCTTCATGGGCCATGACGCCAGCATGGAGGTGGACAACGGGCTCCGGATCACCGCCGAGCGCTCCAGCACGCGGTACAGTGACAAGATCGAGGAGAAGCTCATCGATACCTCCAGGCCCATGTTCAGCTTCCAGCCAGGGTTCGCGGGGTTGGACGCCATCACCTCCGCTACGGCGGAGTACTTCGTCAGCCGGGGCCTCCTCTATACCTACCGTGGCGGGCGCCTCACCAACAGTTACCACCTCCACCTGGCCGAGTGGCTGGACGTGATCCGCAACGGCGGCGACACCAGTTGCAACCTGGACCGGGGGTTCGAGGAGGCGATCACCTGCCACATGGCCACCCGGTCCTACAAGCTGGGCCGGCAGGTGTCCTGGGACCCGGTAGCCCGGAGGATCGTATGAGCGCGAAGACCCGACTTGGCATCATGATGTTCCTCCAGTACGCCATCTGGGGGGCATGGGCTCCCGTCCTCTCGGCTTACCTCCTGGACGATCTTGGGTTCACGGGGTTCCAGGCCGGGGTCATCTACGCCCTCCTTCCCCTGGCCACCATCATCTCCCCCTTCATCGGGGGGCAGCTGGCGGACCGTTACTTCTCGTCGGAGAAGCTCATCGCCTTCCTCCAGCTCACGGGCGGGGTGCTCCTCATGGTGGCGGCATGGACCACCAGCTTCGGCGCCATGGCCTGGGTGATGTTCATCTACTGCCTCCTCTACGCCCCCACCCTGGCCCTCACCAACTCCGTGGCCATGATCAATATGAAGGACTCGGAGAAGGAGTTCGGGGTCATCCGGGTGTGGGGGACCATCGGCTGGATCGTGGCGGGGCTGCTCCTGTCGGGGTGGCGCTGGGCGGGGGAGGGGAGCGAGGCCCTCATGATGGGGGGGGACATGCTCTTCCTGGCGGGCATAGCCTCCATCGTCATGAGCCTGCAGGCCTTCACGCTGCCCCATACCCCTCCCCAGAAGGAGGGGGTTAACCCCTGGGCGTTCCTGGAGTCCTTGAAGATGCTGAAGATCAAGAACTTCGCCATCTTCATGGCCATCACCTTCGTGGTGTCCACCGAGCTGGAGTTCTACTACATCCTCACAGCCCCCTTCCTCCAGTCCGATGTCATCGGGGTGTCATCGGCGAACCTTCCGGCGGTCATGACCATCGCCCAGTTCGCCGAGATCTTCGTCATGGCGTTCATGCTGTCCTGGGCCCTGAAGAAATACGGGATGCGGAAGACCCTGGCCATCGGAGTGGTGGCGTGGCCCATCCGGTACGTGATCTTCTCCATCGGGGCACCGGCCTGGCTGGTCATCGCCTCCCTGACCCTCCACGGGTTCTGCTACGTGTTCTTCTTCGTGGCGGCCTTCATCTACGTGGACAAGGTGGCGCCTCCGGACATCCGGGCCTCGGCCCAGAGCCTCATCGCCATCGTGGCCCTGGGGCTGGGGCGGTTCCTGGGGAGCCTCTTCGCCGGCTGGATCCAGGGGATCTTCACTGTCGACGGGGTCACAAACTGGACGGGGGTCTTCCTGGTGCCCTGCGTGCTGACGGCCCTCTGCGCCGTGGCCTTCCTTCTCTTCTTCAGGGAGGAAGGCCACACGGCGGAGGGGGGAGCGTGAGGGGAAGAAGGCTACATTTCCGGCGTGGGAGCTGGAATCATGGCGAGCTGGAGCCGCATCTTGAGGGATCCGTCGGGCTGGTAGACGGTCACGTTCTGCCACCTGCCGCCGATGGGTGCGGCGTCCTCGGGCAGGATGGGGGTCGCCGACCAGGTCCCGTAGCCCGCCACCATGTCGCCCTGGATCACCGTGCCGCCGATGGGGGCCTCCCAGTTGGTGGATCGGGCCAGGGATTGCCCGAAGTACTCCTGGATGGCTCCCCGTCCATGGTGGATGCCGCCGTACGGGTCCATGTAGACGGCGTCCTCGGTGTACGTGGATGCCACGCCCGCGGCATCGCCGGCGTTGGCCATCTCGAGCCAGGTGGCTGCCAGCGCTTCGATGTCGGCCTGGATCTGTTCGGCGGTACGCAGGGGCTCCAACTCCTGCTCGGCGGGTTGGCACCCCATGGCCACGAAGACCAGGAGTGCGGGGACGGGGAACAGCAATACCTTGCGCATACGTGCCTCCTGCCCGGACGGGGGTTCCCGGGTGAGTGGGGCTGAACATGTGAGAGTAGTGGCATACTATCATCCTGGTCACCGATTGTCGAGAAAAAAGTCAGGTGGCATGAACGGCAAGAGACTCGGCTTGCCGAGAAAGGGCGAGGCGGCATGAACGGCAAGAGACTCGGCGTGGGATTCGTAGGCGGCGGATTCGTGGGGAAGTTCCACATCCGCTCCTTCGTGGGGGTCCGGGACGGGGACGTCTTGGGTATCGTGAGCGGCGACGACGGTACGGCTGAGGAAGCGGCGGCCCTGGCCCGGCGGCTCGGGGTCGGGGAGGCGAAACCCTACCGGTCCGTCACCGAGATGGTGGCGGATCCCTCCATCCACGCTCTGTGGATCTGCTCCCCCAACTTCACCCGCCTGGAGATCATGGAGGAGATCGTCCACGCACTGGAGACGGGGAAGGGTGAGCTCGTGGGGATCTGCTGCGAAAAGCCTTTGGGGCGGAACGTGGCAGAGGCCAAGCGGATGCTGGAGTTGGTGCAGAAGGCGGGCGTCCTGGACGGCTACCTGGAGAACCAGCTCTTCTCTCCGGCCGTGGTTCGGGGAAAGGACATCCTGTGGAGCCGGGGGGCCACCCTCACGGGCCCGCCCTTCCTGGCCCGGGCGGCGGAGGAGCATTCGGGGCCCCACAATCACTGGTTCTGGGAGGGTGAGCTCCAGGGGGGCGGGGTCCTGAACGACATGATGTGCCACTCCGTGGAGGTGGCTCGTCACCTCCTCACCCCCCCGGGGGCCCCACGTGAGGCCCTCACCCCGGTGCGGGTCACGGCCCAGCTGACCTGCCTGAAGTGGCAGCAGCCCCACTATGCCGAGCTCCTGGCGGAGAGGAGCGGCGGTATGCTGGACTACGCGAACCGGCCGGCGGAAGACTTCGCCCGGGCACTGGTGGAGTACCAGGACCCGGAGGGGAACGTGAAGATCGTGGAAGCCACCACCTCCTGGTGCTTCGTGGGGGCGGGGCTCCGCCTGAGCATGGAGCTCCTGGGCCCCGAGTACTCCATGTCCCTGAGCTCCCTGGACGCCGGCCCCAAGGTCTTCTTCAGCCGAGAGGTGAAGGGGGATGCGGGGGAGGACCTGGTGGAGAAGCAGAACGCCGAGATGGGGCTCATGCCGGTGGTGAGCGACGAGGAGAGCGAGTACGGATACGTTGGGGAGAATCGCCACATGGTCCGCTGCCTCCTGGAGGGGAGGCAGCCAGATGAGAGTTTCTCCGACGGCGTGAACGTGGTGGAGCTCCTCATGGCGTCCTACATGAGTGCGGAGAAAGGGAGGACGGTGGAATTCCCGCCCCCGGGACTTGACACGTACGTGCCAGCGGTAGCACGAGGGGAATGGAATCCGAAGAAGGGAAACCGAAAATGAGGACGTTTCTGCTTGTCGTGGCCTGCAGCGCGGTGGCCGTTTCCTGTGGACCGGCCCCCGACCAGGCGCAAGCCGATGAGGGAGATCCGGCGGAAGTAGGGGCGCCGGCCGCTGTGGAGGAATTGGCTCCGGGGGAGGTTCAGGACATGCGGGAAGGGTACGTACAGCTGCTTCGGACGCCCGACGGCCGTTTCACCAAGGCCGGCTGGAACCACTACGGCCCTGGCCACTTCGAGTTGGACCCCGTCACCGGGGTACTCACCTCCCGCGGGGGGATGGGGCTCTTGTGGTACAGCGTGAGGGACTTCGGAGACTTCGTCCTGGACCTGGAGTACAGGTGCACCGACGAGCGCACCAACTCCGGGGTCTTCGTGCGGGTCCCGGACGTGCCCACCAGCAACGACTACATCTTCCACTCCTTCGAAGTCCAGATCATGGACGGGGCGGAGGGGGTACACCAGACGGGCGCAGTCTACGACGCCGAGCCGCCCACCCACCTGGCGTCCAAGCTGCCCGGGGAGTGGAACCGCATGAGGATCACCTTCGTAGGAAGCCGCCTGGAGGTGGAGATCAACGGGGAGAAGGTGGTGGACTGGGAAGCGGAGCCCCGGGGCAAAGTGGTGAGCTTCGCCCAGCGGGGCTACATCGGGCTCCAGAACCACGATGACCGGAGCCCGGTGTACTTCCGAAACATATTCGTGAAGGACCTGGAGGGCTGAGCCGGCTAGGGTCCTGAGAGAGCTCCCTTCGGTTGCTGGCGGGCGGTTGCTGGCAAGCGATGGCTGGCGGGGCCGCAGAAGGCCAGGGTGCCCGAAACGATCAGGCCGGCCCCGCCTCATGGGGCTTCTTGCCGACCCGGAGCAGGCTCGGGCGATTCGCACGGCATTTCTCCCGCCCCAGCTCGATAGCTTCCTCCCGCGTTGAGAAGGTGGCCATGGCCCTGCGGCCCCGGCGGCGGAGAATCCATTCTTCCCTGGAAAACACGACTTCAAAGACCTTCTTTTCCATGTTGGCCTCTCTGGCTGAACGCTGCGATCAGGGCTCCCCCGGGGGAAAGGGAGGTCGTCGGTACTGGCGGAAGGGTGCCGGCTCTCACCGCGAGTTCCGGTGTGTTTAAGGTGGGATAGGTTCCTTCAGTTCCTTTTAATACCCTACCCTGATCGCCTGGGTCCACCCAGGGCCGGCAAGGGTGGAAGGAAGACTCTATCGGTTAGGGTGTTTCAACTGCGACGACCCCTCCGTGGCCGGCAGGATGGAGAGATCACCCGCCAACAGGGGGTGCTGCTGAGATCATGAGACCGCCTCACCGCGTCGTGTCCCGAGGCTGCCTAACCATGGGGACGAAGCGCACGGGAATGGCGGTCTCCTCCACGATGCCGCGGGCCGTCTTGCGGACGATGCGAAGATCCTGCAAGACCCGCCCCACGGGCACCACCATGATCCCACCCACCGCCAGTTGCTCCACCAGGGCCGGCGGAACTTCGGGAGGCGCCGCCGTCACCACGATGGCATCGAAGGGAGCGTGCTCCGGCCATCCAAGCCAACCGTCGCCCGTCAGGACGTGCACATTATCGTATCCGGTCCGCTCCAGAGCCCGCCGGGCCCGGTCCGCCAGTTCGGGCACGATCTCGATGGTGTATACCTCCGCTGCAAGCTCTGCCAGGACCGCTGCCCCGTAGCCCGATCCCGTTCCGATCTCCAGGGCCCGGTCCATGGGATCAATCTCGGCGGCCTCCGCCATGAAGGCCACGATGTAGGGCTGGGAGATGGTCTGTCCATGGGAGATGGGCAGTGGGTGATCGCCGTACGCCGCCGTGGGGCTCGCCTCCGGCACGAAGAGGTGCCGGGGCACCTCCCTCATGGCCCGGAGCACCGCCGTATCCCTGACGCCCCGGGCGGTGATCTGCCGGCGCACCATCTCGTGACGAAGGACCGCCAGGGCCGAGTCGCTGGGTAACTGCCCATCGAACCCGGCTCTGCCCGGGCCGTTTCCCGTGCACCCGGTCTGGGGACAGGCGACGGTCAGGGACGAAAGCGCCAGGGTCAGAACCGACAAGGATCCGCGCATAAAAGAACTCCTGCTCTCGAGTCGTTCCCGGAGCTTCGCCCAGGAACGCCCCCACTCCGTAATGTATGAAAGGGCCGCGGAGGTTGACACTCCCGGGGAAGAATCCCCGGGCTTTCCGGCCGATTGCTGTAAAGGAGGGTCCGGCGGAGTGCGACTGGACAAGGGACTGCCGGCGGTCCCCCGTTACGGAGGGACCGCGGCGGTCTGATGGCTCAGGCCGGGTCTTCAGGAGGTCCGGAAGACGCTCTGGCCCGGGACGGTGCGGCCGCGCCTCAGGCCTTGGCCTGCAGGAGGTCTCGGATCTCTGCCAGGAGCCTCTCCTCGGCGGAGGGCTCGGGGGGAGGCGGAGGAGCCTCCGGCGCGGCCTCTTCCGCCCTCTTCATCCTGTTGAAGCTGCGGACCACCATGAACACAACCCAGGCCACGATGAGGAAGGCGATGATGGTGTTGATGAACAGGCCGTAGTTGATGGTGACGGCGCCGGCCTCCTGGGCGGCGGCCAGGGTGGCATATGGGCCCGCCACCTCCCCGGGGGAGAGGGTGATGAAGAGCTCGGTGAAGTCCACGCCACCCAACATCAGTCCGATGGGGGGCATGATGACGTCATCCACCAGGGACCTGACGATGGTACCGAAGGCGGCACCGATGATGATACCTACCGCCATGTCCAGTACGTTGCCTTTTACAGCAAACTCCTTGAACTCCTTGAGCACGGCACTCCTCCTTCGGATGCTGGACGCAAGCCGTCCCGGGGGCGGCGTGGATGGGGCGGCGGCTCACAATGTAGGGGTCCCGGTGGGATCGGCAAGCTGGCGCAGGCAGCAACAGCCATGTCGAGCCCACCCCCTGCTGGAGCCCCAAGCATGAGGGGGCTGAGAAGGAGGAGACCCGGTTCCGTATGCGATGAAGGCGCCGGTCCGAGATGCGGAATTGGGTGCAGCCCGCCCCTCGGTTAGGGCCCCCGGGAGTCAAGGAAGGCCCCTTCGGGGCCGGAATGAGTTCCCCTGGTGCCTCTCCTACCGTGCCGTCAGCCGGGCCAGCTCCACTTCTGCGGCGATGCGCCCGAAGCCGGGCCACCACTCGTCCTGCATCAGCTCTTCCAGGAGCTCCACGGCTGCCGCCGTGTCCCCCTGCACCAGGAACCAGTTGGCCACGCCGTAGCCCACCGTTTCCCTCCTGTAGGGAGCGTCGGGTCCGGGATCCAGGAGCTCCTCGGCCGTCAATACTCCCTTGTAGGAGAGGAGATTGTGGTAGTAGGCCAGGTTCTCCCGGATCTCCAGCCCCACGGGGATCCGGTCCAGAAGCTCGGCCGCCACCTCCTCCCGGCCCGTACGGAGGGCCGCCCGGACGGCCCACTCCGTCATAGCCACCAGGGACTCGGGGTCGTCCATGTTCTGGGAGCAACTCCGGAAGCCCGGAGCTTGGGCCTCCCGGGCAAGGGGCTCATGGGCCAGCTCCAGGCAGCGGAGGTACTCGTTGGTGGCGTCCTGGAAGCGGCCGGCCAGGTAATAGGCCAGCCCAAGGTGATAGGACACGTCCCAGTTCATGGGGGCCAGCTCACGGGCCCTTTCCAGGTCGGAAATGGCCGCCTGGAAGTCCCGGACGGAGATGTAGCGATGTCCCCGGAATCGGTGGGGACGCCAGTCGTTGGGGGCCAGCTCCATGGCCTGGGTGTAGAGGGCCATGGCCTGCCGGTACTGCCAGAAGTTCCTCCTGACCCGTCCGGCTGCGATGAGGAGCTCCACGTCGTCGGGGTCTTCGGCCAGGGCCCGGTCGGCCTCGGCGACGGCCCCGGTGGTGTCCTCCTGGGCGTAGAGGGGCTCCCCAAAGAGGGAGACGGCCTGGGGCACGTGTGCCGCCTCAATGGGGTCCATGACGATCTCGAGGATGGCTTCCTCCGGATCGACCTCCTCATGGTCGGTGGCGCAGGCGCTGGCCAGGAGGGCCAGGGACAGGAGGGGGAGGGCAAGCCGGCGCAGCAGGAGGGAGGAGGCCCACCCTCTTGCCACGGGTGGGGTTGCGTCGGAGTCTCGGCGGATCAGGTGCGACAGGTTCATGGAGCTTCCCTCCCTCAGATCAGAACAGGTTGTTGAACCGGACCCAGAGCTCGTCCCCCAGGTCCCAGTACCGCTCCACGGTGCGGTTGGCCAGGCCGTGAGAGTATTCGGTGAGGAAGGCCTCGGCCAGGGCCGGGTCCCGGCGGTAGAGGGCCAGGGCCTCCTCCTCGATGGCGGCCTGGCGAGCGTAGGCTTCTTCCTCGATGGGCTCCCACACAGTCTGCAGCACGTCCTTCATCTGCTGGTACCGGAAGTAGGAGAGCTTGCTGGCCCGCCTGAAGGCCCACCAGGCGCAGTCCCGGCTGAACTCCCGCCGCCCGTCCACCATGTAGGACTCGGGCATCTGGCTGATCCCGATGTAGAAGGGGATGTGGGGTGTAGTGGCGGGGTTGTCGTACCCCAGCCAGACCACCCCCCCGATGGGATCCGGGAGCCATCCTCTGGATTGGGTGATGGTGAGGTAGGTGGCGGTGGGGGAGGCGATGGTCCGCTCCCGTTCCACCCCCAGGAGCTCCCGGAGGTCGGCGTTCATGAAGGGATTGGCCACGGGGCTCTTCACG
Organism: Gemmatimonadota bacterium; assembly: GCA_003564295.1. GTDB lineage: Bacteria > Gemmatimonadota > Gemmatimonadetes > Longimicrobiales > Gaopeijiaceae > PXFI01. The sequence continues at coordinate 9,219 of PXFI01000094.1, forward strand.
GCCCGGCCCTCCTGGTCCACCACCGTGAGGCGCCGGGTCATGTCGTAGGGGGTGTCTTCGTAGTAATCCCGGAAGATGGCCCGCAGGTCCGCCACCGATACCTTCTTCTCGGGCTTCACCGAGAGGGGGAAGTTCTCGGCGTTCGGGTCCAGGTTCAGGGAAGGGGCCAGGAGGCTCAGGGCCCGCCACTCCCGGCGGCGGGAGTACAGGCTGGACCGGTCGGCGTAGGCGTAGGCGAATCGGAAGGGCTCCTTGCCCTTGGGGTCCCACCACCCCATCTCCTCCGCCAGGGAGTAGACGTTGTCGGAGGCCATGTAGCGGTCCGGGTCGCTCAGGTCCAACTCCAGGATCCGGTGGGCGTTGGCGCTCACGGCGACCTCATCGTCGGGGATACGGACGGCGGCCCACACGGCTCCTACCTTCCCCTGGCCGGGGCCCAGGATCTCGAAGAACCAGACCTCCTTGGGATCGGCAAAGGTGAAGCACTCGCCCCAGTCGTTGTAGCCATGCTCCTTGGTGAGCTCATCAGCGATGCGGATGGCTTCCCGGGCGTTCCGGGCCCGCTCCAGCAACAGGCGGTAGAGTTCCGGAGCGTCGATGAGGCCTTCGGTGCTCCTGAGCTCCCGCTTGCCCCCGGTGGTGGTTTCCCCGATGGCGAGCTGGTGCTCGTTCATGGCTGGGTAGGCGGTGTCCATGAACTTGAACGTCTCGGCCACCTGGGGAATCTCCCCGGCAGGGATCCTGTCAGGATCGTTGGGGCCGGTGGTCCGCTTGGGTTGCAGCCAGAGGGTGGCCATGGATCCCGCAGGGTGGCTGCGTCGGGGCTCCAGACTGATCCAGGTGCGATCCGTGCCCGAGTCGCAGGAGTGGCTGGTCATGGTGGACCCGTCCACCGATGCCTCAGGTCCCACCAGAAGACTCGTACAGCACTCGGTGCAGGGGCCTTCCTCGTCGGCGTAGGCCAGGGAGACAGGGAAGGGGCCGCCCTGGTCCAGGTGGACCGTGGGGACCGAAGAGGCGCTGGGGGAGCCGGCGGTTCCCACGGGGAGCAAGAGGAAGAAGAGGGAGACGAGTCCGAGGAGAAGGGTGGGGAACCGGGAGAAGTGGCGCATGGCGTAGCTCTCCTTTCGGCTGAGGGGTATGGGTGGGAGAGTACAGCTAGCGGGGGCGCTGCGCATCCCCCGGGCCGAAACTCCCACCCCTCCTCCGACGTAGTATGGGAAGGCCCGGGTGTGATGCGCGGCCCTGGCCGCGCCGGCGTTTGATGGGAGGTGTGCTCGAGATGTTCGGTGGTTCCATTGGGGGCGTGTGGAAGTCGCCCGGTCGTTGGAGGCGGGGCACGGGCAGATTGCCGGGGCGCTCGGAGGGGACCGTTCCTGCCGATCCAGAATCGGTCTCCATGAGCCCGGGGCCGGCACTGTATCGTTGTGCCCCATCGCTCCTGGTGCTCTTCGGCGTGCCGGCCCTTCCCGTGGCCTTGGAGGCCCAGGAGGCCGTCCTGTCCCGGCCCGACCTCGTTGCGGAGGTTGCCGGGCGGGTATGGGGCAGGGTGGAGACGGTGTCGGGGACGGTGCACGAAGGGTTCATCCGTTGGGACAGGAACGAGGGGAGCTGGGCGGACGTCCTGGACGGGCACAAGGAACTGGTCCCGGAAGACTACTTGGTCTGGAACGACCGCACGGCCTCTGGGGAGCCGGTGCCTGATCGGGTGGTGGAGTACGGCGGGTACAGAATCACCTTTCCCGATCATCTGACCAACTTCCCCGCTGCGGCCCAATCAGGGATCCGGTTCGGCCACATCCGTCGGCTGGAGGTCCGGGATGAGAGGAGAGCCACCCTGGAGCTCAAGTCGGGGAGGACGCTGGACCTCTCGGCCCGGGGTACGGATCTGGGGCGCCGCGTCCGGGAGATTCTGGTAGAGGAGGCGGGAGGGAGGAGGGTGGAGCTGACCTGGGGGGACCTGGCAGCCGTGGAGCTCATGGCCGCTCCCGCCGGAGCCGCCCCCGCCGGGCAACGATTGCACGGCACGGTGCGGGACCGCTTCGGGCACGAGTATACGGGATTCATTGCCTGGAGCGCCGACAAGATCCTGGACACGGACCGGCTGGAAGGCCGGGAGGCTGGTGGAGCGAGAAGGGAGATCCCCTTCGCCCGGATCAGCACCGTGGAGAGGACGGAGGCCGGAGCCCGGGTAACTCTGGTGGACGGCCAGTCAGTCCAGCTTACGGGGCCCGGGGACGTAGGTCGGGGAACCGAGAGGATCCTGGTCTCGGAGCCGGGATTGGGCTCGGTGGAGACCAGGTGGAGGGACGTGGAGTGGGTCCGGTTGCACCCACCGGCCCGGCCCCTTACCTACCACGACTTCGACGGCGGACGCCCGCTGGTGGGGACGGTGGTGACGCAGGAAGGCCACGAGCTCACGGGCCGGATCCGCTGGGACGCCGACGAGGAGTATTCCTGGGAGCTCCTGAACGGCAACCGGGACCGGGTGTCTTTCCAGGTGGAGTTTGGGGAGATCGCCTCCATCGAGCGGTTCCGGGGTGAGAGGGTGGGGGTGAGGGTGGGAGCCGGGGTCTCGGTGGAGCGGGAGCGGAGGGAGGGCGCCCGGGTGACCCTCCGGGACGGCCGTGAGCTGGAGCTCTCGGGCTCCAACGACGTGGGCCCGAACAACAAGGGGATCTGGGTCCGGCCTGATCCCGAATCGGAATGGATCTCGGTTCCATGGGAGGACTTCAAGGCACTGCGCCTCCACCACTGAGTCAGATCATGACCGCAATTCGTCAATCCAGATTCGTCATGGACATGCCGGCCCGCCCGTTGCCCGGGTTCGTACGGGGCCTCTCCCTGCCGGTCCCGGTTCTTGCCTTCTTGTGCCTGACGGGCCTGGCGTGTCTGCCCGTCCTGCTTCCGTCTACCGGAGTGGGCCTGGTGGCCCAGGAAACCGTCACGCCCAGGGCCCCCGATGCCTTCCTGGACCCCACGGCCGGGGATCTGTGGAGGGCGGCCCGGGCCAACTGGCAGGCCATCGACAGCTCTGTGGTGCGGTATACGGCCGTCATCAAGCAGCGCATCGCTGCCGGGCTCAGGACCCCCCTGAAGGACCGGACGCTCTACCGGAACGAGTCGGCGGTGCGGGCCTTCTGGGACCGAGACCACGACGCCCTCCTCCAGGTCTTGGGCGCCAGGGCCCAGCACCCGGGACGGGACAGCCGGGAGATGGGCAATGCCCTGCGCTGGATGGACGATCTCACCATCGACAGTCCCTTCGAGCCCGGCGGAGACCGGCTCCTTTTCGCCCTGGGGGGGAACAGGGGCCGAGATCCCGAGGACCCCGACGAGGCCGACGTCTGGTTCCACCATCCCCTGGGGGCCGGGGCCGACACGGTCTACCGCTTTCGAAGCGGCGACACCCTCACCCTTTCCCTGCCCGACGGCCGGCGCCTCCGGACGGTGCAGTTGGACGTGCTGCCTCGGCTGGCAGACCCCCGTCGCATCTCCGGCACCCTCTGGATCGAGCCCGAGGGCGGGGCCCTGGTCCGGGCCGTATACCGCCTGAGCCGAGACCTGGACATCATGCGGGACATCGACGAGGTGAGGGAGGAAGACGAGGCCGGAGAGTTCAGGATGGTACCGGGGATTTTGAAGCCCTGGACCTTCGCCATGACCCTGGTGGCCATGGACTATTCCTTGTGGGACTTCAGAGTCTGGCTCCCCAGGTCCATGCGGTTGGAGGGGGAAGTGGGGGGGGGAATCCTCAAGATGCCCATCACCTTCGATGTGGCCTACGGCATCGAGTCCGTCACCATGGTGGAGGATCTGGCGGAGGGACCGGACCCGGCGTTGGAGGAGCGGCGCTTCGGGGGCCGGGAGGAGGCCATGGGTTTCCTGGCCCAGCTCCTCACGGACCCGGACGGGGTGAGGTACGCGCAGGCTCCCACCGTGGCCAGGGCTCTGGGCCTGACGGACCCGGACGTCGCCACGGGTGAGCCTGGGGAGACCATGGCACGGACCTCGTTGCGGCGGACCTCCCGCTACCTCATACCCGAAGACCCCGGCATCCTGGAGACCAGCCCCCATCTTCCGCCTCCCATATGGGAGAGCGCACCGGGGTTCGCGTCGGAGGACGAGTTGGCGGACATGGTCCGGACGCTGGCGGACCTCCCCCCCGTTCCCGTCCAGGGGATCCCCTGGGATCTGAACTGGGGGTGGGCGCGGCACGACCTCCTGCGCTACAACCGGGTGGAGGGGCCCGCCATCGGGGGACGTTTTGAAGCTCAGCTGGGGACCTTCCTGGGCCCCCTGGACTTCCAGGCATCGGGTTTCTTCGGGTTCGCGGACCTGGAGCCCAAGGCCCGCCTCGTCCTGGAGCGGGGCACGGTGAGGCGGCGGGTGGCCGTGGGGGGCTACCGGGAGCTCAGACCCACCGATCCCCAGGGCCGCTACCTGGGACTGGGCAATTCCTTCAACGCTTTTCTGTTTGGTCGGGATGACGGGGAATACTACCTGGCCACGGGGGCGGACCTCCTCTGGCGTCCCCCCAAAGCCACCCGACCCTCCTACTCCGTGAGGCTCTACGGGGAGCGGCAGGACGCCGTGCGCAACAAGACGGACTTTGCCCTCTTCCGGGCTTTCGACGGGGATGGGACGTTCCGGCCCAACATCCAGGCCCATCGCCTGGAGGAGGTGGGGGCAGAGGTCACCCTGGCGCCCTGGTGGGGCTCCGATCCCCTGGCCTCCCAGGTGGGGCTGGAGCTCTACGGCCAGGGTGGAGCATGGCGCCACCCCGATAGTGCGAGCACGGAGGAGTACGTCCGTGCCAGGGCCGTCCTCCGCCTGGCGGTACCCCTGGCTTCAGCCCGGTGGAGGGTGGGACTGGAGGCCGGGGGCGGTACCACTTGGGGGGAGGCGCCCCTGCAGCGGAGCTGGTTCCTGGGTGGCCCCATGAGCCTCCGTGGCTACTCGGCCTCGGTGCGGTCCGGGAGCACATTCGCCCGTGGGCGCTTGGAAGCGGCCCGAACGTTCCCCCAGGCCGTGACCCTGAGCTGGTTCGGAGACGTGGGATGGGCGGGGGCCCGGGAGGAGCTGGGGACCGCCCGACCCCTCTATGGAATCGGGATGGGGGCGAGCCTATTGGACGGCCTCATCCGCATGGACCTGTCCCACGGGTTGAGGGGGCCGGAGCGGCGCCTGCGGTTCGACCTTTACCTGGACGCCCTTCTCTAGGCGCCCGCACGGCTACCTTACCGGACGATCTCCAGCAGCTCGATCTCGAAGATCAGGGTGGCGTTGGGGCCGATGACCCTTCCTGAGCCCTGGGGACCGTAGCCCAGCTCCGAAGGGATGAAGACGCGGTAATGACTCCCCTCCGGCATGAGCTGGAGCGCTTCCGCGAACCCTGAGATCACGCCACCGACACCGAACACGGCTGGTTCGCCCCGGTCGTAGGAGCTGTCGAACTGGGTCCCGTCGATGAGGGTTCCCCGGTAGTGGATGGAGACCTGATCCTCAAGGCTGGGCCGTTCGCCCTCTCCCTCCCGGAGTACCTCGTACTGGAGTCCGCTCTCGGTGACCTGAACGCCTTCCTTGGCTCGGTTCTCCTCCAGGAAAGCCGCGCCCTCCCTGGCGTTTCTCTCGGCCTCCTCGGCGTAGCGGGCCATTTCCTCTTCCTGGATGGCTTCTCCAAGGGCCATGAGGGCGGCCTCGATCTCATCCTGCGAGAGGGCGGGGTCCCGTCCGGCCATCCCGTCCCGGAAGCCCGCCATGAAGGCGTTCACGTCGATGCGGCCTTCTGCGGCCTGGAGCTGCTCGCCCATCTGGAGACCGATCCCGTAGCTTGCCTTCTGGTCTTCGGTTCTGAGGGAAGGGACACCCTCCCGGCCCTGGCAGGCTACGAGGGCGACGAGAGGAAGGGCGAGGACGGCGGCGATGATGGGGCGCATGATGGAGTCCAGGTTCAAGGTGTCGAGAAGATCACAGGTAAGAACCTAACCGTTGTGGGAGTTTCGGCAACACCGGACCGCTCCCCCGGCAGTGCGAAGGCGACCTCCCCTCGCTGGTGACCTCCTCACCTCCCGGGAAGCGGGAGCTTCCTGTGCCGGATCAGGTGAGGGTGGGGCCCATGTTCCAACCCCCACCAGGGGCGTTCAGGGCCCCGCCGAGCCCCGAGCCTCCGCCAGCCGGCGATAGAGATCCGGCTGGCGGTCCTTCAGAAAGGTGAACTGCTCCCGGACCTGGCTCACCATGGCCGGATCCACCATACCAACCAGGACCCCCGCTGCCCCCTCGGCCGGGGCGTCCGCCGCCGCCTGCCCCAAGGGGTTCAGGAGGGCCGAATCCCCCGAGTGTGGCTCCCCTCCTCCTGCCCCCACCCGGTTCACACCCAGGACGTAGGCCTGGTTCTCCACGGCCCGGGCCCTGAGGAGGAGGGACCAGTGCTCCCGGCGCTTGTCGGGCCAGTTGGCGATGACGCAGAAGAGATCGGTGCTGGGGGCCGTTACACGAAAGGGCTCCGGGAAGCGAAGGTCGTAGCAGATGAGGGGGGTCACCCGGACCCCTTCCACCTCCGTGGTGGCCAGGGAGTCTCCCGGGGTGTAGTGCTCGTGCTCCCCGGCCAGGGAGAAGGGGTGGAGCTTCCGGTAGTGGAGTACTTCCCGGCCACGGGGATCGAAGATGGAGCAGGCGTTCGCCGGTCGTGGCCGGTGGGGCTCGCCGTACCCCCCCAGCACGAAAACCGAATGCTGCCGGGCCAGCCCCGCCAGGAAGGTCCGGGTCTCCCGGGCGAAGGCAGCCACCTTTTCCGCCTCCATGCTGAACCCCGTGGCGAACATCTCGGGGAGGACCAGGAGGTGGGGGCGAGGGGCGGATTCCGGGGGGCCCTGCAGGAGAGCTTCCGCCATGGCGTCCACCCTCCGGAAATTCTCCCGGGGGTCCTCCCAGGCGATGTCGGTCTGGAGGCCGGCGACGATCATGGTGTGTCTCCTCCTTCCTGTGGGCCGGGCACTGATGAACGCGCTCCACCTGCTGCCATGCTCACCCTCATGGGGCTATCCTCCTCAAGCGCTCCGCCGCCGCCTCCAGGGTCTCCATCCGCTTGCAGAAGGCGAAGCGGGCCAGGCGCCGCCCCTCCTCCAGGTCCCGGGCGTAGAAGGCCGACGGGGGGATGGCCGCCACCCCGTGCTCCTTCGTGAGCCAGTAGGCGAAGGCTCGGTCGTCGCCGTCGAAGATGTCACGGAAGTCCGCCAGCACGAAATAGGTCCCCTGGGGGGCCGCAAGTCGGAAGCCCACGTCCCGGAGGGTGGAGACCAGGAAGTCCCGCCGGGCGGTGTATTCGGCCTGGTATTGGGCGATGTAGTCGGTGTGGTGATTCTCCAAAGCATAGGCCACGGCTCGTTGGAGGGGGGTGGCCACGGCGTAGGTGAGGAACTGGTGGGCTGCCTGGGCGCCGTCCACAAGGGTCTTCGGCCCCGTGCCCCAACCGATCTTCCACCCCGTGAAGGAGTAGGTCTTCCCGGCGCTGGAGAGGGTCAGGGTCCGCTCCCGCATACCGGGAAGGCTGGCGAGAGGGACATGCCGGGCCCCGTCGAAGACCAGGTGCTCGTAAACCTCGTCGGTGAGGGCCAGGAGGTCGTGCTCGAGACATACGGAAGCGATGACCTCCAATTCCTGCCGGGTGAACACCTTTCCCGTGGGGTTCATGGGGGTGTTCAGGAGGAGCATGCGGGTCCGGCTGTTCACCAGGGCCCGGAGCTCGTCGCCGTCCAGGGCGAAG
>PXFI01000118.1 GCA_003564295.1 Gemmatimonadota bacterium
CGGCATCCGGGAGGCGATACTGGCCTCGAACCACGCGGGCCAGCCGGCCCGCATCCACCAGTCGGGTGAGGGTTTGGCTGTGAATGCCTGCCCGGGCCGCCGCCCGAGCCGTCAATGTGCCGTGGCGGCGGGCCAACTCGAGGGCTCTCTGGGTTTGGGTCTTGGAATCCATGTGTGAATATGCATATACTTGCTCGTATTGGTCAACGATATCACACATCCACCTGAGAAAGAGGATAAGGGTTGGTGGAGGCCACGGCTGCGAGTCTCCCCCGGTGGGGGGCTTCGGGGTGACCGGAGACGGAGAATAGGTCGGTGCGGGCCGGGAGCATGAGGCTGATCCGTTCTTCTCTCCGAAGACTGTGGGGACGAAGCTGCAGAAATGTTGGCAGGATCCCGGGGCGATCCCATGGCGGAACCGGCCGCTCCGGCTGTCGGACCCCCCTCCTACCTTTCGACGAGACAGAGAGGGGGCGGGCCCCCGGGATCCGCAGGCTGTGGAGCCCGTCCCCCCCCCGCGCCTTTCCCACCCCGCACCCCGGGGCGTACCTTGGGTCCTGACCACAAAGCTCTTGGCCGGCCCGGGTTCGGAAGCCGGGGTCGCCCGGTCCGTTATCGGAACCAGGAGTCGGTCAGCTACCCCCCCAACCAGGAGCTCCCCGCCCTCCATGCCCATCCGCGTCCTTGCCTCTGTCATCGAACGGGACCAGCGGCTCCTGGTGTGCCGGCGTCCGCTGCACAAGCGGCACGGGGGGCTCTGGGAGTTCCCGGGGGGGAAGGTGCGGGAGGGGGAGAGCGACCTAGAGGCGGCCCGGAGGGAGCTACAGGAGGAGCTGGGGGTGGAGGTGACGGGGGTGGGGGCGGTGGCCCTCTCGGTGCCGGACCCGGGCTCGGACTTCGTCATCGAGTTCCTGCCGGTGGAGATCCGGGGGGAGCCCGAGTGCCTGGAGCACATGGCGGTGGAGTGGAGGGCGGAGGAGGAGCTCCTCTCCCTCCCCCTGGCCCCCAGCGACCGGCGGTACGTGGCGTTTCGCCGGGACGGCGGGGGGAAGGGGGGTGGGTAGGATGAAGGGGATCCCGGAGGGGCTCCGGTCCCGGGCCCGGAGGTGGGGGGAGCTCTGGGGGGTGCCGGATCTGGCGGACTCGGTGACGGTGGAGCTGAGCCGCCGGTTCCGCAGCTCCCTGGGCCTCTGCCGGCCGGCGGAGGGGCGGGTCCGCCTGGCGGCCCACCTGGCCAACGGCCGTCCGGAGCTCCTGGAGGAGGTCCTCTGCCACGAGCTGGCCCACGTGGCGGTGTACCGGCTCCACGGCCGAAGCGTGCGCCCCCACGGCCCCGAGTGGAAGGGGCTGGTGAGGGTGGCGGGGTTCGAGCCCCGGGTGCGGTTCCACAGGGAAGAGGGAGGGTTTCCGGCCAGGGCCCCCAGGCGCCGGTCCCGGTGGGAGCATCGGTGCCCGGTGTGCCAGGCCCGGCGGGTGGCGGGGCGTCCGGTGCGGAACTGGCGCTGCGTGGAGTGCCTGAGGGCCGGACCGTGTTCGCCCTCTGGGACGGCTTTCCGGTGAACCCGGGTCACGCCCTCATCATCCCCTACCGTCACGTGGGGAGCTGGTTCGAAGCCACGGAGGAGGGGCAGGAGGAGATCCTCCGGACCATCCCCCTGGTGCGGGAGCGGATCGAGGCCAACCACGCCCCGGCGGGCTACAACATCGGGGTGAACGGAGACGGCACGGACCAGGTCGGAGGTCAGCGGATCAAAGGCCGCCGGCCCACGCATCGCCTGGTAGGCGCTCGATGAGGCGCTCGCGCACCGTTGCCAGCGCACGATCGAAGTCCCATCCAACTCCCGATCGCAGAAGAGGTGGAACGTCGGCGCGAAAATCCGGGTCCTTTCCTTTCCTGTGAAGATTCTCTTCAAACTGAGCGCGGGTCACCGTGTGCCTGCCCTCGCTCATGTAGCGATGGAAGGAGCGGAGCAGGGCATCTACGTCGAGGTCCCGACGCTGCTCCAGAGCGAACCAAAGATCGAAGAGATCGCGGCCTTTCTTTCGCTGGTAGAGGGCGCGGAGTTTCGTGCCAAGAAGCTCGGGCAACGAGAAAGTCGTGACGTCTGCCTCACTCGAGAACCAGGGGTTCTCGATCTTCAACGGCAGATGCACGACTCCGAGTTCCGTGAAATGCTCCCTTGTGTTGATCTCGATCTTCAGCCGCAGCCGTATCGGCGGCGTATCCTCGGACTCGAAGCGGTAGTTGAGGCTCACGCGTCCCTCCTTGAACAGGCGCCGCGGTTCTCCGAGCCAAGGGTCGAGCGCTTCGCGCAGGAGCGTCAAGGTGAAGCCGATCGGCTCCGGGGTGATCTGAACGAGGTCGATGTCCTCCGAATAACGGGCGGCGGGAAGTAGGTGGAGCTTGTACAGCGCCGTGGCGCCGCGGAAGGCCAGTCGCTCGGCAAGCTCCGGAGTCTCGTACATGGCAACGAGCGCCCGGCTGATGATGAGGTCCTGCTCGACCTGCACATCCTCCGGCCAAGGCGCCTCCGTGCGCCAGGCAATGATGTAGGCTTTCGGGATCATTCATCTGGTTCCACGTCGGTGTTCACGAGGAGCTTCCACTTCGCGTGGCGGATCGACGGCGCCCCCTTCCTCGCACGGCGCAGCAGCGCGTCACTCCTGGCCCGCACGGCAACGAAATCGGCGAGGGGAGCCGTTCGGGAGAAGTGGCCGAGCCGATCGAGGAGGTACCCGAGCCTCTGGGACCAGGCGAGGGGGGACACAGATGCCGCGATGACCAACTTCTCGGCATCAATCGCGTCTGCCAGTTCCGATAGGACCGTGGCTACGTTGCCGAGGCCTCCGGCGTGGTTGGGATATCCGACCAGGTCCAGGGCGGTCGCCTCGGGCGTACTGTACTGAACGTAGCCCGTCGGCGCGCTGATCGTGGCGTTGGGGACGCGCTGGATATGGCGTCGGGCGATGAACGCGATGCGGACACGACCGCACTCGATCGGGCGACGGTTGACGCTCGTCATTACCTGAAATGCCTGCGGCCTCTGGTGCGCGGCGCCGTGTCGCTCGGCTGCCGAGAGTAGACCCACGTAGTACGGTTGAGCGAGTCTTCGCATCATCGGATCAATGAACTGCTCAGCCGGCAGACATCCGAGTGTCCGGTACTCCGGGGGAACGATCAGGTGGAACGACTTCATCGGCGTCGCAATCGCCCCTTTCTCCCGCAAGCGGCGAATCTGGGCGCGTACTGCGACCGGCCCGGCGTTCAGATGGTCGACGGCTTCGTCGGTGGTGAAGAAGCGAACGCCGCTTCCGGCGAGGTTCTCCGTGTACTCCCTCAGATGCTTGGCCGATTCTTGCATAAGGTCACTCACAGCATTTCTTAGAGCGAGTCCTGACCATCGAAGAGTGGTCATTACTCGTTGAAAGTAACTGTATAGGTTACTTTCTACCAGGGATGCCATACCCTCACCAAGAGCACCCCCTGGTTTGATCGGTCATGCCACCGTGGCTTCGAGGTAGGGCCGAAGGACCCGTTCGACCCTACAGATGGCGGCAAACTGAGTGAGCTCCTCCACGGTGACCCGCCGGCTCTGCCACGCCTCCCGCAGCACCTCCAGGGCCACATCCAGGCCCACCTTGTTCCGGTACTTGAAGAGGTCTGCGATGGATTTGGCGAGGGAGTAGACGTTCACCGGCACGCCCTCCAGCTCGTGGGTCTCCACACCGGCTGTGAAGGACTCTCCACCGAACCTGAAGACCCGCACCGGCGGCCACTGCAACGCCGGTTCCCGAGCCCGGCGAGGAACGGCGATCCACACAGCGGCCGGTACCTGGGTTCCAACGCCATGGAAGGCCACGGCCGAGAGGAGGCACACGACCGAATTCGGGACAGCCCCTGCCACAAGGGCAAGACCGTGGTGTTCCGTGATGGCGGCATCCGGGAGGCGATACTGGCCTCGAACCACGCGGGCCAGCCGGCCCGCATCCACCAGTCGGGTGAGGGTTTGGCTGTGAATGCCTGCCCGGGCCGCCGCCCGAGCCGTCAATGTGCC
>PXFI01000061.1 GCA_003564295.1 Gemmatimonadota bacterium
CAAAACGAATAATACCGCAGCGATAATAATCACCCAGCACCATTTTTATACCGATTATACTTGTCCTCCTCTTGAAGCCAATCAAACAAATTCATGACAGTGAAAGTCCCTTTAAACAGCCGCATGGGATCATAGACCGCGTTCAGGAAGATTGTGCAATACTAAGCATAATAAGCACATAAAAAGAACCCTCCGGCGGCTAAAACCATGCTCCCTGGACGAGGGGTTGGAACTGTGGTTTGAAACATTGACTTAAAAACAGTCGGGATGCTATAGTGAAATTACCTAAGACCCGTCAGTATGGAACACCAGCGGAGCATAAAGAAGGAGTAAAAGGAATATGAGACGATCTCATCTTAAAATCTAGGGGAAAAAAGTTAAAAGAATTTATCCGGTGCAAAAAAGGTCCTTCTTCGGCCAAAATAGATAAAGTGCAGGATAGACGGGAAGAGCCCACCGGTGAGTTTAAAGGATTTAACATTAATTAGAAAACTGCAAGCTTTTTAACGACCCGGCATCTGTTGTTGCCACTTGCCCCTGAAACACAGCCAATTCTTTGAAGATTAACACTTTCGCTTTCACAGAGGCATCTCATCGCTTCATTTAAATCCTAATTGCCTGGTTTTTAGGGCTACCCGTCCAAAAAGATAGAAAGGAGGGTTGAGGCGTGAGCAAAAAAATGCTGGTGATCTTTCTTTTTGCTTCTATTTTGATACTAGCTACCAGTTTTACCGGCTGCCAGAAGGAGGTCTCTCCTCCGCAGCACCTCACTATGAGATGGGGTATCCCGGAAGAGGTAAGAGGCTTTGAGGGGCTTCAGAGAGAGCCGGAAGGAGCAGAGGTGGGGCTGGTAAACCGGAATACGCTGAAAGTAGAGTGGTATCTTGCAGAAAAATATGTTCTCCCCATAAGTGCCACCTCAGAAAAAGAAATGGAAGGCGTAAGATATAAGGGCAGCGGTATCCCTGCTCACCTGGAATTTGAATGGCTTAATCCGTGGGAAGAGCAGTGGTATGCCCTGGAAGAGATCCCTGAAGAGATGATCAGAGCCGAAATAAAGGAGGAAGACGGTATGCTTTCCATTGACTTTGGCCCGCCGGAAGGTGCCGATTTTGAGGAAGGCATGACCCGAGTAATCTGGTTCCGTATAACTCCCACCGAGCTGGAAGAATTTGCATTTAATATTTACGGATATTTACCTAAAGAAGAGGATCCTTCCCGTGAGCGTGTTTCCAATACCCTGACGCTGGAAGCAGAAGTAAAAAAGAGATAAGGATCTATCATTACCCGTAAAAGTAAGCATTGCTGGAAACCAGCAAACGCACCTAACGAGGTGATTGCCATATGATGCCGTTTATTCGTATCGGTGATATAGCGGTGCGTTCTTATATTATCTTTCTGTTATTGGGCGCTCTGATCCTGGCATTTTTGGTCCTGTACCGGGAAATCCCCGCCAGGAAAAAAGAGGAGCCCTACCTGGAAAGATTGTCCAAGCATCTCTGGGAGCTGATGCTGCTGACCGTCATACTGGCGGTAATCGGAGCGCGCCTGGGTTTTGTGATCATTCACCAGGACCTGTATATCCAACAACCCTGGTGGGTGGCGCTGGCTTTCTGGCGAGGGGGGCTCACCTTTCACGGAGGATTGATCATGTCTCTTCTGGGCGTAGCCCTTTACTGCCGGTGGCGCCGTTTCCCTTTTTGGAGATTGCTGGACCTGATGGCTCCTTACATGGCTATGGCATATGCCGTAGGGCGAATCGGTTGTTTTTTTAACGGCTGCTGTTACGGCCACCCCACGGAAATGCCATGGGGGATGGTTTTCCCCACCGTTGACACTCTTGCCAGGCACCCCACCCAACTTTACGCTTCCCTTTTTTCACTAGCTATTTTTTTAATCCTACAGCGTGGGAAACAGTTTGGCTTTTTCCCCGGATCTGTTTTTGCCTGGTTTGTTATACTGCACAGTGCCTACCGCTTTATCATTGAGTTTTTCAGAGTTAGCCCACCCTTTCTTTATCATCTCAGCCTGGCCCAAGTGTTTACCGCAGCTCTCATCGCCATGGGAATCCTGGTCCTTCTATGGCAGCAAAAAAAGAACAAACTGAAAGTACCTGAGACATGAGTAAGCTGAAATTTGAGGGTAATTCATCCCTCTTTTCACCAGCTGATCGACTATTTCTCCCTGAAGGAACCTTACTTCCTGATCCGTCTGCTCCGTATGCACCAGCATGGTTAATAAATCCTCAACAGTCTTAGGAGACGTTGAGTAGACCCTGTAACTGCCGCAAAATCCAGTTTGCTGGACTCCGTTGCCTTTTTGGAGAATCCGGTTACCCATCACCTATATTTTGCTTACCAGAGAGGCTTTTCCTGTAAAACTGGTCAATAATCTGCAGGAGTTCGTTTCGATCTGTTACTTCTTTTTCTTCCCTTCTCATTTTTATACCTGAACCACTCATCCGCTTTTCTCCTCTAACCTGTTGATGGGATAAACCCTCAATTACATGACCGCATCAAAACGAATAACACCGCAGCGATAATAATCAACCAGCGCCATTTTTTATACCGATTATACTTGTCCTCTTCTTGAAGCCAATCAAACAAATTCATGACAGTATTATCTCTCCTATGAACGAATCCCTCAGTATATTGCTCCCTGGAATATGAAATGATAGTGTAAGCATTCTCATCGTTGGCTATCCTGAAATTTTCTTCTATCAGGTCAAACTAATGGAGATGATAGTCTCCGGCGGGATAACCGCTTTGAAAATTTGTTAACATCTGAATCGCGTCATGAAGCAGTTAGATTTGGCGCCTGCAGTCATGATTGCTCTTCTTCAGATATAAAGATCCGAGTGTTTCAGTTCAATTCTTATCATGTATGCCTTCATGGATGTTCTCCTTGTTTTCTGTTACAACATCGATCATTTGGTGGTTAATTTTCAATCAGCTTAGGAACTAATTCTACTCAGCGTCTATTCTTCAATTATTTTTTTTGCTGTTTCTTCTGCTTTTTTTTCCATATATTCAGCACGAATCTGGGATAAAGTTTTTCCGCTTTCTTTATGCACTGCAAAAACATAAGTTTGTATACTCGACCAGCCAAATATTTCTTTTAGCCAAGCCTGCATTGACAGTTCCTGGCCGTTCACAGACACATTACCATTTTCTAATAAAGTGGCTTCATTGCCATAATTTTTCGCAACAATAATATCGCCAGGTTTTACTACACCCCAATTAAGCATTTCATCAATCTTAGGAAGTGAACGTCTGGAATGAGTCCCTTTTCGCTTCACTGTAGGCATGGTTTTATCTAACAAATTAATATAGTATTCATCATACTCAGCCAAGGGCAATATCTTATCTGCATCTATAAAGATTGCATCATTAACCCTGTAGGGAATAAGCTTAAAGCAACTGATATCCACGCCATTATAGTTTAGCCAGGCCACTGCAGAGAGAGTCTGTTCATCAAAATCTGATGCTGCCAAGATAATATTCTGTTTTTTGTTGAAGTCATTTGCAGCGTCATTGGCTTCTAAAAATTCTGTGAGCTTTCTAATACCAAGCTCATACGATGTTAGCTCTCCAAGTTCAAATTCACTGCGGTACTTTTCAATGTACGGTGCAAAAACAGTTTTAACCAACTCATCGGGGCTTTGGATGGTTGCATAACTAGCCGCATAGCGGATGGCCTGAAACTCGAAGGCTTCTTTCCTACTCTCAATGTCCTTCACATCCCGTTTGATCTCAATGAGCACAATGCTGCCATTGTTATCTACAGCGGTTAAATCGCTTCTACCCAGTTTTTCATTCTTTACTTGACGACCTACAATGAGCATGGATTCTTCTTCGCCGCAGAGCATGTCAATATTACACCTGAGTAATTCTTCAATGTCATTCTCAGAAAATCCCAACTCAGCAAAGGTAACCGCTTCAACTTTTTCAGCCTTCTTGTTTTTAATAATATACATGCTACATCTCCTAATCATTATATTGGAAAGCCATCTTCCCAA
>PXFI01000070.1 GCA_003564295.1 Gemmatimonadota bacterium
GCCCTCTTCTTCCTCTACTTCGTGGTCCTCCTGGTCAGTGCGCTCCTGGAGCGGGACCTGCACCGGGCCATGGCCCGGGAGGAGATCGGCGAGCTTCCCTTGTATCCCGAAGAACGCAAGACCAGACGGCCCACGGCAGAGCAGCTGCTACGGCTCTTCAGCCTTGCCCAACGCCACCGCCTCTACAAGGAAGGAAAGGAGGTAGAAGTCTTCAGCCCCACCCTCACGGACCTCCAGACCCAGGTCCTCACCCTCCTCGGCGTTCCTCTCTCCGTCTATCGCTGAGGATCACCCGACCGCCGATAATTCACCAGAAATCCGATATTCGATCTGCGGAATGTGGGCCTGGACGCCTATGTCCTTGGCGATGCTCTCCGAAATGACCGGCACTGCTTCCGACGGGTGGAGGCGGATCATCCTCTGGTGGTTCAGATCCGTGAGCTCTCCCGGGTCCATGAAGACCTGCAGGGCGAGATGAACCGCCTCACCAACCGGCTCCGGGATCAGATGCATCGCTCGGCACCCCACCTTCTCAAGCTCTGCTCGTCCGCTGAGGAGCCCTGGTTCTGGGAGTTGGCCGAGCGTGTGGCCGGTCCCCGTCCATGGGTCTGCTTGGAACGCAGGGCCATCCAGCAGCTCCTGAAACGCTTCCGCATTCGACGTTGGGAGGCGGATGCGGTGGTGGCTGTGCTTCGAGAGCCTCCCATGACGCTTGCCCCTGGGTCCGCCGAGGCGGCCCGGACCCATATCGGGCTCCTTCTTCCTCGCCTCCGGGTGGTGCATGAACAGGCCAAGCTCTGCCGCCAACAACTCGATGCCCTCCTGGACCAACTCGCCGATGAACACGATGACGACGGCCCCAGCGACCTTGAGATCCTGCGCTCGCTGCCGGGAGTGGGGCTCATCATTGCCGGCACACTTCTGGCCGAAGCCGCTCCGCTCTTGAGGCAGCGCGATGGCACCACGCTACGGGCGTACGGTGGCCCAGCTCCCATTACTCGTCGTAGCGGCAAGAGCTGGGTTGTGGTGATGCGCCGGGGCTGCAGCGACCGACTCCGTAATGCCTTCTACCACTGGGCTCGCGTCAGCACCGTCTGTGATGCCAGCGCCCGGGCCTACTATGCCGAGCTCCGGGCACGAGGCCACACCCATGGCCGTGCCCTCCGAAGTGTCTCCGACCGATGGATCCGGATTCTTATGGCCATGCATCGCGACCGACCCCTCTACTCAGCCAATCACGCTCCAGCCAGGGCGGTCCAATGAAGTCCTTGACAAAGGGTGGGGAGTCCCCCCCCGGTCCCCAGCGTGAGCGCCAGGACCACTGCCATCGTGCGGACTGCCCACGGCAGATCCATGATAGACCCTCCTCTGCTCTGCCCGTCAGCGGCGGGTCGCGGCCATGGTTTGGCGGCCATCGATGGGCGTGGAATGCCGGAGCTCATCCAAGATCTTTACGACCGGACCTCCTCTATGTCTACTTCCGGCAGCCAGCTCGCCAGGCTTTCTTTGATTGACCGATATCGCTCTGTTCCTGCTAGGTTATGGAATTCACCGCTGTCGTGATCATGGTCGTATAGCTCTTCGTCCTCGTTTCGGTACCGGATATACCTCCAGCGTCGCGATCGGATCGAATGATTCCGGTAACCGAACGTGGTGACCACTCCCCGATCTCTGCTGGTCCCCGGGTTCCTCAGCAGCGGCACGAGGCTTTCACCTTCCAGGAGGTCCTTGCCCGGAAGGCCACACACGTCCAGCAGCGTCGGGTAGAGGTCCAGTAGGCTCACCGGGACACCGCAGCGCGACGAGGGTGGCGCCAGACCCGGAGCCTTGATGATCAACGGCACCCGGCCCGCCTCCTCCCAAAGAGTGAATTTCTCCCAGGTCTGCTTCTCGCCCAGGTGAAAGCCGTGGTCGCTCCAGAGGACGACGACCGTGTTGTGGGCGTTGGGACCCGCCTCCAGGGCGTCCAGAATCCGACCGATCTGCGCATCGCAGAAGGTGATGCTGGCCTTGTACGCCTGCACGGCCTGCTCCCAGAGCCCGTTCCGTACCACCCATTGATGCCAGTTTCGTCGAGCCGAACCCATCTGCCGCCCGGCTGGGGGCAGGTCTTCAAGGTCATCATCCGGCGCCAATGGGACTGTGACCTCATCGAGTGGGTACATGTCGAAGTACTTCTGAGGCACGAACCAGGGCATGTGCGGCATGAAGATGCCGGCTCCCAGGAAGAACGGCTGATCATGCTGTTCCTGAAGCCTGGAGGAGGCCCACGAGGCCACCTTGTAGTCGGACATTGCGGAGTCGGGAACGTCCAGGGGACCCCAGTCGAACGGGTAGAACGGGCCCTCGTCCCCTTCCGGACCCCGGGCGACACGGGACCAGACGTATGCGTTCCCCTCTCGCCGTGTCCCTTCCGGGAACACATGGTCCGGCATGGGTCGATTCACCGATGGGAAATACTCATCCCAGGCCTCCGGATCGTTCTGGTTCATCCCATAGCTGTCACTGATCCAGGAGAGACAATGGAAGAGCTTTCCGCCTCCCATGGTCCGATAACCGTGGGTCCTGAAATGGTAGGGCAGGGTTCGCACATCCCGTAGATACGGATTATCCCGCCAGTAGTACCCGATATTGTCGTACACTCCGCAGGACGAAGGGCTTAGTCCTGTCATGAGGCTGATACGTGAAGGCGTGCAAGCTGGAGCCGAGCAGTAGGCACGGGTGAAGAGGGTGCCCTGGGCGGACAACCGATCGATGTTGGGGGTATGGATCGCCGTCTTCGCATCCATGCACCCGACCCAATCGTTCAGATCGTCGATGGAGATGAAGAGAACGTTCAGCCTATCGTTTGAATCGCCACGCCCGCCGGTCGGAGCCAGGCCGTCGACGAACGGCAATGCAGCCACGCCAGCTCCGAGTGTTCGGACGAAGTCTTTCCGTTTCATGATTGCCCAGCCCTCTCGAAATGACGGAGAAGAGATCGCCTCTCGTATCCCTCCAGCGGGGTGAAGTTACGCTGTTCCGGGCAGGAGCGGCAAGGCCGCGGCAGTGCCCGCTGGCGTCATATCACCAGCGGGGATGGACGGTCTCCCGGAAATACCGATCATATACCGAGGAGAGGATAGGCATCATAGGGGCAGCGCGTCCTTGGGGGAGAGGCGAGCGATGCCCGAGACCAACAGCCTGAAGAACGAATGGCGTTCTCCGACGGGAGGGGACACACTGTTGTTTACCAACATACAGTCCTCACCCTCCAGGAAGGAGAACGCCACTCATGGACAGGTATAGCGGACTGGACGCCCACGCGTCAAGCTGCACGGTGGCGGTGGTGGGCCCGAGCGGGCGACGGTTGCACTCGCAGGTGGTGGAGACGGACGCCGGGGCGCTGATTCGGGTGCTGCGGGGGATTGCCGGCACCCGGCATCTGTGTCTGGAGGAAGGGACGCACGCGAGCTGGCTGCACGAGGTGCTCTCTCCCCACGTGGAGGAGCTCGTGGTGGCGGCCGTGCGGGAGAGCCGGGGGCCGAAGAGCGACAAGCTGGATGCCTTCGGGTTGGCGGAGCAGCTCCGAATCGGAGCGGTCAAGCGGAAAGTCTACAAGCAGCGGGGCGAGTTCGGAGCGCTGAGGCACCGGGCGAAAGCCTATACGCTTCTGGTCAGCGACTCGGTGCGGGTGCAGAACCGGATCAAGAGCCTGTTCCGGTCCCGGGGTGTGGCGGTGGCGGGCAAGGGCGTGTTCAGAGCGGAGGAGCGGGAGGCGTGGCTGAAGAAGCTTCCAGCCACGGTCCGTCCCCTGGCCGAGCTTCTGATGCACGAGCACGACGGTCTGCTCGAGCTGCGAGGGACGGCGGAGAAGGCGATGCTGGCCGAAGCCAGGAAGCATCGGGCGTGGCGGCTGGTGAAGAGCTGCCCGGGCCTGGGCGAGATCCGCACAGCCCAGCTCCTGCCCATCGTGGTGACGCCCTACCGGTTCAAGAACAAGCGAGCGTTCTGGGCCTACTGCGGC
>PXFI01000326.1 GCA_003564295.1 Gemmatimonadota bacterium
GCGCAGATTGTTGCTGCGTAGGCTGTGCAGAGTATCGCTGGGGAGGTTGGAGCGCGGTTAGGCGGTGGAGGGCTGTTGGCGACGGGGTGCCGTTGGGCGAAGCAGTGCTATTGGGCGATGGGCAACATAGGAGTACCTTGCTGCCATTGGACGGGGCCGGAGCTCGCCCCGTCCCTCACCTCTGCCCCTGAGGGAGAGCATGGCACCCGGACGCAACGACCCCTGCCCCTGTGGTTCACGGAGGAAGTACAAGCACTGCTGCGGCAGGGGGTCCCCGCAGGAGCCCCTGAGAGGTCCCGTCCTTTCGCTCCCCCCGGAAGTGAAGGAGTTTGCGAGACGTTCGCCGGAGTGGGAGGCGGACATGCTGGCCTTGCCGGGGATCATCGACGGGGAGAGGGATGCGCGGAACGTGGCTCTGTTGGTCACGGCCCATGATCTGGTCCTCCAGTGTGATATGCGGTCGGTCACCGCCACGGAGCCGGAGGACGTGGCCAGGGCCCTGGAGGAGGCCGTCCTCGCCGCCGGAACTGCAGTGGGTTGCCTGCCCGAGGCCGTCATGGTCCGCAGGGACGAGGTGGCCGACGCCCTCCTGCCACTTCTGGAGAGCCGGGGGTGCGAAGTGGAGTCGGACCCCTTTCTTAGGGGGTTGGACCAGGTGGCCCAGGAGATCTTCAGTCGTCTCATGGAGGAGGACGTCTGGCCGGCCGTCCCGCCCCCGGAGACCTGGGCCGCCTGGGGGCTGCCCACCTCCATGGTGGCGGAGCTCTTCCGGGCCTTCGCTCGCTTCTACCGGGCGGCGCCTTGGCGTTGGCTCGACGTTATCCCCCCTGTCGTCGCCGAGTGGGAGGGAGAAGCAGAGCCATGGCTGGTGTCGGTCCTGGGATCCGGGATGGAAGAGTACGGTCTGGCGGTGTATTCCGAACCCGAAGATTTCGAGGCGATGCTGGACCTAGACGGAGAGGAAGACCCCTACAAGGATCTCGGGGGTTGGGTGGTTCACATGGGATTTGCCCACCGGCGGGCGCTCACCCGGCCCATGGTGAAGGAGATCGCCCGGAACGGATGGGAAGTGGTTGGGGAGGAGGCCTACCCCTTCGTCCTTCCCATACTCACCCCCGGCGGCGGTCTCCAGAAGAGTCTGGTCCGTCGCCTGATCCGGCTCCTGGACGGGATCGGGGCTCTGGCTGAGACCGACGGGGAGGCTCGCCCCACTCCCGAGGGTGACGGCTTCATACGGAGGGAAGGGGACCTGACGCTTTCCTATGAGCCTCCGCCCTGGGCCGACATGGATCTGGAGGATCTACCCCCGGGGTTCGAGGAGATCCTGGAGGAGCTGCGCCTGGGGAATCTGGAGTCCCCGGAAGACGTGGAAGCCCACGTGGCCCGGCTCATGGAAGCCTACAACACGGCTCCCCAGGCAGAGCTGGGCGCAATCAGCCCGGACCAGGCCCGAGTCCTTCTTCAAGAGGGGTTGGAGGGCACCGGTGTCCTCGGCCTTGCGGAAGATCTCCCGGTGGAGGAGCTCGAGAGCTCCAACTTCCTGGCCAACGCCAGGGCCTTCCTCGCCCGGGTCGTGGAGATGGGCGGGGCGCCGGCGACGGCAGCCGGAAACCTCAAGCGATCCTTCGTGGCAGAGATGCTGGAGGTTCTGCGCCTGGAGGAAGGATATGCGGATCAGCTCCACCGCATGAACAAGGTCATCAACGAGGCCGACGTGTGGCCGCTGCACGGTCTCCGGGTGAACCTGGAACTGGCCGGGCTCCTGCGGAAGCGAAAGGGGAAGTTCGTTCCCACACGGAAGGGCCGGGCCCTGGCCGAACCCGCGGCCGCCGGCCAGCTCTTCGCCCATCTCTTCCGGACTCACTTCGGCGAGTTCAACCTCTCCTACGGGAGCAGAGGGACGGAGCCGGAAGCCTTGCCCCAGGAGGTCTTACCTCTCCTCCTCTGGCAACTCGGAGCGTGGGCGGGGGATTGGCTGACGGTTGGGGATCTGGCGGAAAAGGTCTTTTTCCGGGGGCCTGAGAGCCCCGCCGCCTCCGAGGCGGGGCGACTCCCCCACGGCGCCGGCCGGTCCCTGCACCGGATCCTGGTGCCACTCCGGGACTTTGGACTGCTGGAGGCGAGGTCCCGAAAGGGGAGTGAGGGGTGGCGGTGGCGGCCGGAAGCCATGGAGATCCGGACCACGCCTCTCTTTCGCCGGTTCTTCCTCTTCCGGTGGGAGTCCTGAGCCCCATGGCGCTCACGCGCTAACTGTTCGACCCTCCCCACGTTGGTCACACCGAAGGGTTCGTTGTCCCCCACCCGCAGGGCCTTCTCCATGCGGGCGACGGGCCGCTTCTGGCAAGCGGCGGAATCAGCGCGGGTGTTCGGCCTTCTCCATGCGGGCGACGGGCCGCTCTCCCTTTCCGAGGTTTGGGGTATCCAGGTAAGGGGGTGTCCGTGTAACCGGACCAACTCCGGAAGGCGCGTGCCCGACTCCACCGGCATAAGAGGGTTGACGGGCGCCGCCTGACAGGGTTAGCGTAATGCAGGTGCATTACTCTTCCCTGGAGAGACCTATGCCAATGCCGTCTGCGACAAGTAAGGTCACGAGCAGGAACCAGACAACGGTGCCGCCGGCCGTGCGGGAAGCTCTGCAGCTGGAGAAGGGGGAGCGGCTCGGCTACATCATCGAAGGCAATGAGGTGCGGCTGGTGAATGCCTCGGCGCTTCAGGAGCACGAGGACCCGATCGTTACCGGTTTTCTTGCCCTATTGGCATCGGACCTGGAAGCTCATCCGGACCGAGTGAAGGCGTTCCCGTCGGAGTTGCTGGCGAGAGCAAAGGAATTGACGGAGGACGTCGAGATTGACCACGAGGCCCCTATCGAAGGAGTCACGGCGCTCTGACCTCATGGGCGACAGCAAGACAGATCTGGAGCGATCCGCATGGGCTCCCGTAAGAGCAGGGGTAAGAAGGGGTCAGAACCAAGCAAGGGCGCCGTGGTGGCAGAGGGTTGGACGATCTTGGCCCACCCGCTCTTCCTGGAGGCGATGGAGCGATTGGTTTTAGCCGTGGATGACGAGCGGGCATCCGAGCCGCATGAGCCTCCGAGTGGCAACGCGAAGCTCCTTGGCCACCTTCTCGACCTGGCGTTCGTCAAGATCCCTCAAGACCCTGGGAGGCCAGCGTACCGGCATGGAGGAACTCTTGCCGACCGTCGGCACTGGTTCCGCGGCAAGACGGGCGGAGGTCGGTACCGTCTGTTCTACCGGTACGATTCAAGGGCGAGGATCATCATATACGCATGGATCAATGACCAGGACTCGTTGCGGACCTTCGGGAGTAAGACGGACGTGTACGCCGTCTTCGCAAAGATGCTGGACAGTGGGAACCCTCCGGACACATGGGAGGACCTACTCAAGGCGGCCAGCGCCAAGAGCTCAATGAAGCGGCTGAAGAAGCTCAAGTCGGGAGCCGAATAGAAGGAGCGGTGCCCCCCCCGGACCCACGAGGCGGGCGGCCTCGCTCCAGCATGGCGCGGAACACCGCGTACGCATCGGTTTTCGCTCCACTTTTCCGCAAGGTCGACTCATCATTCAACCACACGTACGCTATGGAGGCTGCATCAGTGGAATATCGAAAGAAGAGCCTGAACCGCCCGAAGAACCTGTCTCTTCGCCAGTGCCTATACTCCGGCCCCAACGTCCTTCCCTGACGATAGCGAGCCGCGCCAGGATCACCTGGAATGTCCCGCAGGGTCGCATCGCGTACGGCTGCGAGCAGTTTCGTCGCCGGTGCGGCCCGATAGCCATCGGGATCTCGTTTCCGCAGCCACTCGACTTCGGTCTTCAGAGCTCGCCATCGTTCGGCAAACGCTGGCCACACCAGCAGATAGTATCCGTTCACGACGAGGGGGCGCGGCTTACGACCAGCCGCGTCCCCTCGTTCTCGGGAAGGGCTCTCCATCAGGGGAGTTCAAACTCCTCGTCCAGCACCTCTTCCTTGTCGTATTCCACCCC
>PXFI01000127.1 GCA_003564295.1 Gemmatimonadota bacterium
TACCGTGGTGTCGTCCAGTTCCTGCTGGACAACGGGGACCTGGATGCCCAGGAGCGGACGCTCCTCCAGCAGGCCCTGGAATCCCTCCGGGATTCGAGATCTTGACGAGCCTCCCCTACTCCCCCCTTGCCTGGCGGCTCTTCGACCTGGCCTTCGGTTTCCGGATGCGCCTGGGAGTCCGGGCCATCCGGCTGGCGGGACTTCCGGCGGACCTTCCAGTGGGTCGGCCCGTCCTTCTGGTGGCTAACCATCTGAGCTGGTGGGACGGATTCCTCCTGCGACGGCTCCAGGTGGCCCTTCGGCCCCGGGGATCTTTCCACGTGGTGATGCTGGAACGTGAATTGCGAAAGAGGCCCTTCCTGCGCCTCCTGGGGGGTGTGGGGATCTCTCCGGGCTCCCCCGCCTCTTTTCGACGGCTCCTGCGGTCCCTGGCCCGGGCCAGGAGCCTCCGGCCGGATCTGGTCGTCGTCTTCTTCCCCCAGGGGCGGATCTGGCCCAGCCACCGCCGGCCCCTGGGCTTTCAAGGTGGCGTGCGCCTGGTGGCACGGGCTCTGGCTCCGGTGATCGTGCTTCCGGTGGGACTTCACCTGGAACCGGGCCAGCATCCGGCTTCCACAGCATTCATCTCCGTCGGCCCGCCCCTCTTCATGGAGGCCGGGGGCCTGGAGCCGTCGGCCCTGGAGCGAGCGGTCCGGGAGGAGCTCGACGCCATTCTTGGGTTCCTCGCTCTCCACGGGGAGGCGTCCGAGGAGCGCTGGCCCCCGGCCCGGGAGCCCCTTCCTCGCACAGGACAACCCTGCAACGACGTCCAATGAGCACCGACAGGCACGAAGATCATCTCAATGGCCGGGCGCACCCGGCATGCGGCGACGGCAAGAGAGCCGTCGTGGTGGGAAGCGGATTCGGAGGACTGGCCCTGGCCATTCGTCTCCAGGTGGCCGGCCTCCAGGTCACCCTTCTGGAAAAGCAGGAGAAGCTGGGGGGAAGGGCCTACCGCCTCCGGGAGAAGGGCTACACCTTCGACACTGGTCCCAGCCTTATCACCGCCCCCCGCATCATCGATTCGGTGTTCGAAGCGGCGGGAAGGAGGTTACGAGACTACGTGGAGCTCATCCCCCTGGATCCATACTACCGGGTCTACTACCACGACGGCACTCATCTGGACTACGTTGGGGATCCGGAGCTCATAAAGGACCAGATGCGTCGATTCGACGTTCGGGACGCCCAGCGCTACGACCCCTTCATGGAGAAGGTGCGCCCCATATTCGACGCCGTCATCGGGGACCGCCTGGGCTCCAAGCCCTTCGACACTCTGGGCACCATGCTCCGCTTTCTGCCCCGCGTGGCGAGGTTGCAGGCCTACCTGCCGGTGACCACCTTCGTGAACCGCTTCTTCAGGGATTTCCGGCACCGCTTCCTCTTCTCCTTCCATCCCTTATTCCTGGGGGGAAACCCTTTTTCCGCACCGGCCATCTATCTCATGATTCCCCTCCTGGAGCGGGAAGGTGGAGTCTGGTTCGCCCGAGGCGGCACCTACTCCCTGGTGGAAGCCATGGGCAGACTCTTCACGGAGATCGGCGGAACCGTCCGAACGGGGGCGGAGGCGACCCGCATCCGGGTCCAGGACGGGCGGGTCGTGGGCGTGGAAGTGGGACGCGAGCTTCATCCGGCGGACATCGTGGTGAGCAACGCCGACGTGGCACACACCTATCGGCACCTCCTGGACTCCACCCGCCGGCGTCGATGGACCGACGCCAGGATCAATCGTACCAGCTTCGGCATGAGCTGCTTCATCCTCTACCTGGGGACGAAGAAGAAGTACCCGCAGCTCCGGCACCACACCCTCATCCTCTCGGAGCGGTACAAGGACCTCCTGAAAGACATCTTTCGCAAGAAGATCCTGCCGGAGGACTTCAGCATGTACCTCCACGTCCCCACCCGCACCGATCCGACCATGGCCCCCGAGGGATCCGAAAGCATGTATGTCCTCGTCCCTGTGGCCAACAACCAGTCGGGGATCGACTGGGAAGCCACCAAGGACGAGTTCGCAGAGAGGATTCTGGCGTTCCTGGAAGGGTGGGGATTGGAAGGGCTCAGGGAGAACCTGGAGGTCCTCAGGCTCTTCACGCCCGACGATTTCGCCGGCCGGCTCAACGCCTATCACGGGAACGCCTTCGGCATGGAACCGAAGCTCACCCAGACGGCCTGGTTCCGCCCCCACAACAGGAGTGAGGATGTAAAGGGACTCTACCTGGTGGGGGCCGGGACTCACCCCGGCGCCGGCGTCCCCGGCGTGTTCCTCTCGGCTGAGGCCACCTACGGTTGCATCGCCCGGGATCTGGCCCTGGCCGACCAGTGGGATTGGAACGAGAAGGGGCGAGTGGATCTATAGGATCCTCAGCCCTCTTCCGGCTTGCCGAGCTGAAACCGCAAGGAGTCCTCCAGGGCTGGATAACGGAACTCGTATCCGCTCTCCTCGGCCTTCTCCGGCATTACCCTGGCTCCCTGCAGGAGGAGCGCCTCACCCATCTCCCCGAAGAGGGCCTTCACCCCCAGGGACGGGACCGGAATGATGGTGGGCCGCCCGAGGACACGGCCCAGGGTGTCCGTGAAGGTGGCGTTCGTCACGGGATAGGGCGAGGTGGCGTTGACGGCGCCCCTGAGCCCGGGGGTGCAGATGGCGTGGTAGATGAGTCCCACGTGGTCGTCCAGGTCGATCCAGCTAACGTATTGCCGGCCGGAGCCGAGACGCCCCCCCAGTCCCACCTTGAAGGGGAGGAGCATGGTGCCCAGGGCGCCCCCGTCCGGAGAAAGGACCATCCCGGTCCGGAGCTTCACCACACGGATCCCGGCCTGGGCAGCAGGCCCGGTGGCGGCCTCCCACGCTTTGCAGACCTCCGCCAGAAATCCTTTCCCGGGGCCGCTGGCTTCCGTGAGGATCTCCGATCCCCGGTTCCCGTAGAAGTTCGCGCCGGATGCGGATATCAGAACCTTCGGCTTCCTCTGCATCCCCGCCACGGCCCGGGAGAGGAGCTCGGTTCCGGCCTTCCGGCTCTCCAGGATCTTCTTCTTCTTCTCCCTGGTCCAACGAAGCCCGGAAATGGACTCCCCTGCAAGGTGTACCACACCATCAACCCCTTCCAGGAGCCCTGCGTCCACTTCGCCCCGTTGGATCTCCCAGGGAACCCCCTCCCCCCTTCCCTTCCGGACCAGGCGGAGGACCCGGTGCCCGCCCGTCTCCAGGAAGGAGCACAGGGCCCTCCCGATGAGGCCCGACGATCCGCTCACGGCCACCGTGAGCTTCTCTCCGAAGCCGTATCGGGCGTGGAGATCCAGATCGTTGCGGAGGCGGGCATGCCGGAAGGCGAACATCCGCTCCAGCTCCTTCTCGATGAAAGGCTCACCGAAGATCCTCCCGGCGCTCCCCAGGGGAGCCGCCCACTCCACCTCGTCCTCCATGAGGCACCCGCCGTCGTCCGCTTGCAGGAACCGATGGGTGTGGATCCACTTCCCGAAGGGCCCGGACACTTGCTCGTCCCGGAAGAGGCGTCCCTCCTCGAAGGCGGTGTGCTTGGCCTCCCACTTCAGCTCGGCGGGTCCCTGCCGGATTCCCAGGAGGACCCGTCCGCCATCGTGAATATCACCCTGGCGTTCGATTTCCCGGACCTGCATCCAGGGAGGCGTGAGGCGGGTCAAGGCACCTGGGCGCAGGTGCCAGGCAAAGACGTGTTCCGGGGGAAATGGAAGATGGGAGCGATGGCGGAAATACGGCATTGGCACCTGACCTTCCTACGAGCCGAATCGCTTCAGATACGAGTCCAGGCGGACCTTCTTCTGGGTGCGAGAAGAGCTCATGGAGCGGACCTTCCCAAAGATCGGGCCCTCGGGCCATCCTCGGTCATAACGGCCCAGGCACCAGAAGATCCCGCTGTAGGAGTTGGGATCTTGCCCGTCCACCGCCAGGCCATCGTTCA
>PXFI01000109.1 GCA_003564295.1 Gemmatimonadota bacterium
AGCCTGGGAGCGTCCACGAACACCAGGAGCACTCGCTCGGCGGGCTGCCACCCCAGGTGCCGGCGGGCCTCCCCCTCGGCATTGAAGATGATGGCCCATTGTTCTCCCGGCCATCCATACCACCAGCTCTGGAACCACTCCACCGGTTCGGAGCTCTCCACGACCTCCACGGCGGGTTCGGAGAGGCGGAAGGTGGTCCCGTTGCCCATTGCGTTCTGGTACCAGGCCCTGAGGTGGGCCATAGCATTCTCTATGGACTCCAGGTACTTCTGGCGGACCGGGCGGTCGGCGGGAACCAGGTAGACAGCCGTGACAAACCCGGGCGTCTCTTGGGCCATTGCCCAGAGCTCCATGTCCGGGAGCCCCGGTACCCTGGCCACGGCCCGGTTCTCGCCCGGCTCAAGTCCCAGGGTCCATCGGGCCTGCGCCCGACCGTCCGCGTCCGTCTCCACTACCGACGGCTGGAAGGCGCCCCCGCCCACCGATACTGTCCAGATCACCTCCACGCCCCGGACAGGCTGCTGACCCTTGTCCAGTACCTCCACGGTCAGGGGAAGGATGAGCTCCGCGCCCGCCGCCGCGGTCTGGTGGTTTCCCGCAAGGAGCCGTGCCTCGTGGGGTCTGGGGACCCCAGTGGGAAGGAGGTCGCAGGCAGCGATGAGGAGGAGGAGCAGGCCCGCCAGTTGGCGCCTCGCTGCTGGCCAGAGCCGGAGCGGGAGCGGGGGTTGGAGCTGGTGCCGGGGCAGGACCCAGAGCCGGAGCTCCGGCGGAAAGGTCAGGGTGGAATGAAACCTGAATCTCATGATGGGACGGTGAAAGGATCTCATTTCGGAGCCGTTTGCGGGTCAGCGATCCGCCTACCTTCCGACGTGCGTGAATTGAAGCGGGGGGCACCACAGCGTGGGACGCCGTCACGCGGATCTCACCCGCCGGGCAGTCGAACCCTCTTCAACTATAACGTTTACGCCGCCCAGAATGTGACGAGGAGGCTGAATGCCCCCGGATCTTCAAGGAAGGAATCACACTCTCGCTCCGCCAAGAAACGATGCCCCGGCTCCCCTGGGGTTTTATGGTCTCGAGGCCTCCCGGCCGAAGATCCAAGCTTTCTCCAAACGGTGGGGGCGCTCCTCTGGCCCAGACCCAGCCCTACCCGAATGGTGGTCCCTCCTGGCCCCCCCCGGCATCCAAGAGGTCCTTCTGCGCCCACGGAGGCCTCGAGGCAGACCACCGGCCCGAAGGCGTGGCCGGAGGTTGCCGCTGCGAGGGTGGCCGCCAGGCTGGGGGGCTTGCCCCTGCGCGCTTCCGAACCCGGGCCGTTTCCCGCAAGGACGTTTCATATGAAACGTTCTGGGGGAAAAGGTTAGCTAAATTTGACGAGGGTTCGGGTGCGGCTCCCGTCCACAACTCGGGAGGCCATCATCTTCTTGTAGTTGAGATAGGTCTCGTTCTGGCACTTCAGGACGGAAAGCCAAGGCCGTAGCGGTCGAGCCACCCGCCCAGCGTCCGCGACATCCTGGCATCGAGCAACTCCGTGGACTCGATCTCCTCGACCCTCTCGCCGGCCCGTTCAAACAGTGCGATGGAGAAGCCCGAGTCGTCGTGCCTCGCGCGGAAATAGATTCCGTCTGGCTCGCTCGGATGACCATGAAGAGCTTCAGACCACTTCCAGCAGTTCGGGTACGGACCCTGGACAACAGAGCCGTCCGCTCCGTTCCCACGCAAATACTTCCCGTGCATCGCTACCAGGCGGAGGGGCAATCGCACCCTCAGCCTCGTGATGGAGCGGATCTCAAGCTCCGTTTCCGAAACGTCCTTGCGAGAGAGATCTCTGAGCAGCGTCTCGACGAAGGCGATGTGGTCCTCTTCCGCCATGTAGCATACGCCGTAGCTCGCGTCCGGAGAGTCCCAGCGCTGTCGCCGGTGAAGCTCTGTTTCGCGCCCGAAGTAGAGTGCCTCCTGCTTTGTCCTGTGGATCCGGCAGAGGATAGCTCCGGGGCCAATCCGGATGCTCTTCAGCGTGCGGGTTCCGAGGTCGGTTGGGGGCGCGGGAGGCGGGCCAGGGGGCTCGGACTTCCTCACCCCTGCTCTCCGTACGTCCCTGCGATAGTACGCGCGTCTTCCTTCCTGCCCTCCTTGAGGAGATCCAATGCGCTCTTGCCACCGAAGCGACTAGATTCGGCGAGGAGGACAGAGAGATGGGTCCATGGATCGACGTCCTCCTGGAATGCTCGGAGAAATGCGTCGATCCCAGGGACCAAGTCGTACTCAGCGAACTGGCACACCGGATAGAGCCACTCCCCATTCGCCGCCGGAACGGCAAGGATCGTCCCACGCGTCCGGCGTCCGGCGACAGCTTGCGGGGTTACCCCAAGACGCTCCGCCGCCTCGCTCAGTCGCAGAAGCCCGCCGGCGTCCTCAATCATGCGCTGCCGCGTATCGACCCCGCGCAGCCGAGCAGCCGCCAGGGGATCACGGATCGCGGCGGCCTCGGCCGTCGCTGCGCGCTGCATGGCCACGCCCATTCCGCTGAAGGGGTCCGCCATGGAAAGCACCTTCTCAATGGTCGAAATGTCTGCGGCCTCCGCAAGTCGATCCACAACCTCGTGCAGGCGCTTGGAAAACGCCCTGCGCATACCGCTCTGTGTTGCTGTCTCGCTCATGCCACTCGCCTCCCTGCCATTGCTCATGTATCATGATTACGTTAGCAAATACATCAGCAATGTGCAAGTCCTGTACGCTACGACGGAGGGCGGTGATCGGTCGGACCAGCACCCTTGCCGTCTTGGACCTCCCCGATGATTGAGCACCGCCACGGATACGGACCATTCTTCCACCCCCGGCTAGTCTGCCACCTGGGAGGCCGGGATCACGCACCGGGCCGGACGGTGCAGGCGGAAGGGGTCTTGGCGAAACACCTGACCCAAGAGCCATAGTCGCAGGAGCCCCGGTCCATGGCAGAAATTCGGGTTTGTGACGGCAAAAGTGGCTAACGTGCGTCCAGGCAACGCCTTACGACCGAGAGAAGAAGGGGTGTGTCCGGGGTTCCGAGGGCCCTGCCCGTCCGCCGGTAAGCCGCCCGCTGCACCCTCCTGGGAACGTGCTCGCCGAGGATGAGCACTCGTCCCAGGGTGTCGGTCACGGGGCGAACCTCCAGGGCCGTTGCCCGAGGACCCAGGGGCGAGCCTCTGTGGGGAAGGCCCCCTGACCCTCGGCGGTCCATACCGGTAGCCGTCACGACACACCGTAGGCACGGCCGGTTACCTGGCGGTTTTCCGCAGATACCTGGGAGGGAGCTCCCATCGAAGGCCCCTTTGGGACGCTTGTTCAGGGGGGATGCGCTTCGTCCTTCGGCCCATGGGGCATCCCCCATCTCCCTGATCCTGGTCCCCCGGCAGCCCGAAGGGGGGAAGGCATGGACGCAGCTGAGGCTGCAGCTACTTCCCAGCCCGGGAGGTTTCGCAGGGACGTTTCATATGAAGGGGGTATCCACTTCGCTCCCCTACTCACTACCGGCTGGGGTGTAGCTCCACAGCTGAGTGTAGGGCATGGCCTCCATGTGGACGGCTTGTTCAAGGAGGCGATAGAACAGCAGCCCCCGGGCTCGGGAGTTTCGTCGGTTGAGCCGAAACGTGAACTCGTCGAGGTAGTACTCGAGGTGTCTTTCGCTGATGCTGCCGTGGTAAGTTCCCAGCCACCAACGCTTCAGCAGAGAGGCGACTCGATGGACCCGCGGCATGGCCACGTGAGCCGGGATCCGGGTGCCTCGCTAGCTCGTGGGACGATGGGGATAGCCGTACCGAGGCAGGGGACGATCAACGTGCGCGGGTAGTCCATGCCTCCTACCGGATGACTCGACCCTTCCATCACCTCAACATATTGGGGTAAGGAGAGTGAAATGGATACCCCGTTCATATGAAACGTTCTGGGAGAAAAGATTAGCTGTATTTGACGAGGTTCCG
>PXFI01000248.1 GCA_003564295.1 Gemmatimonadota bacterium
GCCCCTGGAGCTCCTCTTCCTGAAGCTGGGGCTCCTGGTGTCCCTGGTGGTGGCCTACCGGCTGGGCATACGGGAGGCGGGAGCCGGGACCGGGGCCTTGCCGGGAGCCGGGAGCCGGGCCTCCCGGGAACCCGGCACCCGGGCCTTCCGGGGAGCCGTCCCCTGGGGCCTCCTGGCTCTCGTCCTCTTCGCTTGGGGAGTGTGGATCCTCCTCCAGCCCATGGAGGCTGGAGGCACGCTGGCTATGACACCATCCATCCGTCCTGGAGGTTGATGATCCTGTCCCCGTAGCCGGCCCAGGTCTCGTTGTGGGTCACCTGGATGATGGTGGTCCCCTCCTCGTTCAGCCTCTTCATGAGGTCCATGATCATCTTCCCCTGGGAGGTGTGGAGGCTTCCCGTGGGCTCATCGGCCAGGATGACGGCCGGCTCGGCCACGACGGCCCGGGCCACGGCCACCATCTGCTGCTGGCCCCCGGAGAGCTGGGAGGGGTAGAGGTCCTTCTTGCCCACGATCTGGAACCGATCCAGGGTGTCGGCCACGATGGCCTCCCGCTCCTTCCGCTTCACGTTCCGGTAGGACAGGGGGATCTCCAGGTTCTCGTAGACCGTCAGGTCGTCCAGGAGATGGTACTGCTGGAAGACGAACCCCATGTACTGGCGGTTGAGGGCGATGCGCTCCTTGGGCTTCAGGGCGTGGATGGGATGGTGCATGAGGTGGTACTCGCCGGTCCAATCCCCGTCGAGCATCCCCAGGATGGCCAGGAGGGTGGACTTCCCTGCCCCGGAGGGCCCCATGACGGTGATGAACTCGCCCTTCTTGACGTCCAGGGTGATGCGGCGGAGGACGAAAACCTCCCCGCCACCCGTCTTGTAGGACTTCTCGATGTTCTTGGCGCTGATGAGAGACATGGCCGCAGGACGTTGATGGGAGGGGGGCCCGCCGGGCCGGGGCGGCTCGGCGGGCCCGTTGGGATCAGGCCACGTCGAAGCCGCTCTGCTCCAGCTCCGCCATCTTCAAGACCTCCTCCTCGCTGACGATCTGGCCGTCGAAGAGGTGGACCATCCGCTCCGCCAGGTGGGCGTAGCGGGGGTCGTGGGTCACCATGCAGATGGTGGCCCCCTCGTCGTGGAGCTCCTTCAGGAGTTCCATGACGGCATGGCCGTTCTTGGAGTCCAGGTTTCCCGTGGGCTCGTCCGCCAGGAGGATGAGGGGCCTGCCCACGATGGCCCGGGCCACCGCCACCCGCTGCTGCTGGCCGCCGGAGAGCTGGGAGGGGTAATGGTTCCTGCGGTGGGCCATGCCCACCTTCTCCAGGGCTTCCTGTACCCGCTCCTTCCGCTCCTTGCCGGGCATGCCCCGGTAGGTGAGGGGGAGCTCCACGTTCTCGTAGACCGTCAGGTCGCCGATGAGGTTGAAGGCCTGGAAGATGAACCCGATGGCCTGGTTGCGGATCTTGGCCCGGGTGGAAGCCGTCAGGTTCTCCACGGGCTCGTTGTCCAAGATGTACTTCCCGCCGCTTGGGGAGTCCAGAAGCCCCAGGATGGAAAGTAGGGTGGTCTTGCCGCACCCCGAGGGGCCGGCGATGGAGACGAACTCACCCTTCTTCAATTCCATGTCGATGTTGGACAGGGCGTGGGTCTCCACCTCTTCCGTGTAGAAGACCTTGCTGAGGCCCTGGAGCTGGATGAGCGAATGGCCTTCGTTGGACATGGTTTTGCCTTTTTGTCTATCAGGTTTTCGTTTTCCGGCTATCCACCTGCTGCACCCTTACGAGGGCCGCACCTGCGCGGTTTCAACCACCTCGCGGCCCCCTGATCCGTCTCCCCACCCCTAGCTCCTCAACCGCACCCGGGGATGGCCATCCCACTGGGACATGTCCGACAGGATGACCACGTCCCCGGGCTGAAGCCCCTCCAGCACCACGATCTGGTTCACCGAGCTTGCACCCAATTGGACGCTCACACGCTCCGCATAGTTTCCACCGTCCACCAACTTGAAGAGTCCCACCCTGCTGTTGGCCTGGCCGAAGGCGGGCCGGCCCACGTAGACCACGTCGTCCAGGCGCTCGATCTCCACGGTGCCGTCGATGCTCAGGTCCGGCCGGGCGCTCCGGGGAAGCTCGTGGGGCAGGGCCACGTCGATGAGGACGGTGGCGGCATGGACCGCCGGGTCGATGCGGGCCACATGGCCCACGATGGTGTCGTTCCGGGTGTCGATATAGGCTCTCTGGCCCACGGCGATGTCCTGGGCCTGGGTCTGGGGAATCCTGACCTCGGCCTTGAGGCGGCCGGGCCGGACCACCCGGGCCAGGGTGCCCCCGGCCTGGACCCACTCGCCCTCCTGCACCGGAAGCTCCGCCAGGACCCCGCTCACCCCTGCCGCCACCTCCAGGGAGGCCAGCCGATCGGCGTTGAAGCGCACGATGGCCTCAAGCCTGCCGATCTGGGTCTCCTGGGCCTCGATCTGCTCCTGCACGGAGGACGCCAGGACCTCCACGCGCTCCTCCTCGATGCGGAGGCGGGTATCCAGCTCCTCCGCCAGCTCCCTGCTCCGGTCCAGGTCCGCCCGGGCCACCAGATCAGGGTTCCGGTCATGGAGGCGCTGGTTCTGCTCGTAGACCCTCCTGGCGTCCAGGTACTGGGTCCGGGTCTGAGCCACCAGTCCTTCCTGGGTCAGACGCTGGGTAGCCAGGTTCGAGCGCAGGGTGATGAGGTTCGCCCGAGCCTGGCTCAGCTGCTGCTCGGCATCCAGGAGCTGCACCTCCACGTCCGGGTTGCTGAGGCGAAGGATGAGCGTCGAGGCCTCGACCTCCGCCCCGGGCTGGAGGTAACGCTGCTCGATGCGTCCCGCCGTCACGGCGGTGATCCACCGCATCTCCTCCGGAACCAGGGTGCCGTTGCCTCGCACCGCCCGGACCATGGTCCCCTGCCGCACCGTGTCGGTCCAGATGGTGGCACGGCTCACCGAGGGAACGGCGGGCTGCAGGCTCCTGAGGCCCAGGGTGATGAGCACCAGGACCAGGACCCCCGCCGAGATCTGGAGGATCCTCTTCTTCTTCTTCGGCTTCTGCTCTCGGATGATGTCCACGGAAGCGCCCTCTATCTATGTCTGGGTTACTGGAGGCCGGCGGCTACGGGACGGAGCCGTTCCCCCACCTCCGCTTCCAGGGCCCAGATGGCGCCGTGGAAGCGGTACTTGGCGTTCAGGTAATCACGTTCGGCCGCGGCGGCGGAGCTCTGGGCCTCCAGGAGCTCCATGAAGCTGGCAGCCCCCAGGCGGTAGCGCTCCTGGGCCAACAGGAGCTGTTCCTCCGCCACCTCCCGGTTGCGGGCCTCGATCTCCACCACCTGCAGGGCCGTGAGGAGCTCGTCGTAGGCCCGGGTCACGGCCGTCCTCACCCTCAGCTCTTCGGCTCTCAGGTTGAGGCGGGCATCCATGGCGGCGTTCCGGGCCTCGGCCACCTGGCGCTGCCGGGTGAACCCCTGGAAGACCGGCACGGAGATGCTCAGGTACAGGCTGAAGGGCTCACTCCTGAAGTTGAAGGGGAAGACGTTGTTGTTGGACAGGATCCGGGCCTCCTGCTGGGGGGTCAGGACGAAGCCGCTGCAATCCCGGGGAAATCCGTCGAGGGGCTGGCTCAGCCCACCGCTCACCTGGTTCCAGAGCTCACAGCTGGATCTCTGGGAAGCCAACGACGACCGTGCCTGGTTGAGCAGATAATCCTCGTCGCCGATCTGCCGGGCCCTGCCGGACCAGCTCGCGTAGAGGTTGAGGTTCGGCAGATAGCTGCTCCAGGCACTCCGCATGCCCGCCGTCCGGGCCTGCTCCTGGGCCCGGTAGGCCTGAAGTCGCGGATGCCGGTCCAGAGCCCGGCCCACAAGATCCTCCCGCTCCCAATCCGGTTCGAAGAGCTCGAACTCGCCCACCAACTGGAAGTCTTCCGCAGCCTGCA
>PXFI01000097.1 GCA_003564295.1 Gemmatimonadota bacterium
AACGTGCTGGAGATGCTGCACCGGCACTGTGAACGCTACACGAGGGCGCAGCTGGCTCTGACGCAGTGGGAGGATCGGGCCATGGCCGAGCACCGGCAGCTCCTGGATCTGGTTCGGGAAGGGGACGTTGAAGAAGCACAGGACCTGTTGAGAAGGCACATCCTCTCGGCGGGTGAGGCCCTGGCGTCGTTCCTTCGTGACCACCGAGCCGGGATGGAGAGGGAGTAGCGCTGGGAAGGGACTGACGGTGCGGTCTTCACCGGACCCGGTCCAGGAAGGCCCTTCCTTCAGGCTGGGGAGGAGCTCAAGGAAGGAGTGGGAAGTTGGGTTTACAGGAGGAGAACGGTGTCGACCGCGGCTTGATTCTGGATATCCGACGCTATTCGGTTCACGACGGGCCCGGCATTCGAACCACCGTATTCTTCAAGGGCTGTCCTCTGTCATGTTGGTGGTGCCACAACCCCGAGAGCCAAGGAGTCACACCGTTCGTCCACTATGACGTGGACCGGTGCCTGCGCTGCCTGGCCTGCCTGGAGGTCTGTGACGCGGGGGCGCTTTTCCTTACGGACGCCGGTGTGGAGACGGACTCGAACCTCTGCACCGTGTGCGGGGACTGCGTGGTGGCTTGCCCGGCCCATGCCCGCCGGATGGTTGGTGGCGGCTACAGCGTTGCGGAAGTCCTGGCCGAGGTTGAGAAAGACCGGCTCTTCTATGACGAGTCGGGAGGGGGCGTAACCTTTTCCGGCGGAGAGCCCCTTGTCCAATGGCGCTTTCTCCTGGGCGTACTCGAGGCATGCGGTGAGCGGGGAATTCACCGGACGGTGGACACGAGCGGGATGGTGGCGCCCTCTACTCTGCTCAGAGTGGCGGATCGGACGGACCTCTTCCTCTACGACCTCAAGTCCATGGATCCGATCCGGCATGAACGGACCACCGGTGCCCCTCTGAAGCCGATCCTCGACAACCTGGTACGGCTCCTCCAGGCAGGGCTGCGCGTGTGGATCCGCCTCCCGCTCATCCCGGGGTTCAACGACGACGAGGACAACGTGGACCGCACGGGCGCATTCCTGGCCGGGCTCGGAGGCATGGAGCGCATCGAGAGCGTCCATCTCCTCCCCTTCCATAAGGCAGCAAAGCACAAACACCTCAAGTTCGGCATGGCCTGGCGGCTGAAGGGTGATGCACAGATTCCACCGGATCGAACCGAGGAGGTTCGTGCCCACCTTGAGAGCCACGGCCTGACCGTGAAGATAGGAGGTTGAGCGGGATGAACGATCGCATCGAGCGGCTGCGGGAGCGGAGCTTCCGGGCCGTACCCAGCATTTCCACTGAACGGGCCGAGCTCCTGACGAGCTTCTACCGGGAAAACGAAGGGAAGTACCCAGCCCCGGTGATGCGGGCCATGGCTTTCAAGCACCTGTGTGAGAACAAGACCATCTTCATCGGCGAAGACGAGTTGATCGTTGGGGAGCGCGGCCCCGCTCCCAAGGCCGTCCCCACGTTCCCGGAGCTGATCTGCCACTCGGTGCAGGATCTCCGCACATTGAACGAACGGGAGAAGACCCGCTATACGGTGGATGACGCCTCCTTGGATGTGTACGAACGTGAGGTGATCCCCTACTGGCAGGGCCGATCCGTGTGGGACCGGGTCCTGCCCAACCTCCCACAGCGCTGGCTGGACGCCTACCATGCGGGTGTATTCACGGAGTTCATGGAGCAGCGGGCTCCCGGCCACACGGCCCTGGACGGTGAGATCTACCGCAAGGGGATGCTCGACTACAAGGCGGAGATTGCCGAGGTACTCGACTCCCTGGACTACCACAACGACCCGGAAGCGACGCGGAAGGCCGAGCAGCTCGAGGCCATGGATATGGCCTGCGACGCGGCAATCGTTTTCGCGGAGCGTCATGCAAGCCTGGCCGAGGAGATGGCTGAACGCGAATCCAGCCCCGCCCGGCGACAGGAGCTCCTTCGCATCGCCGGGGTCTGCCGCCGGGTTCCCGCCCATGCGCCCCGGGACTTCTGGGAAGCAATCCAGATGTATTGGTTCGTGCACCTGGGCACCATCACGGAGCTGAACGGGTGGGACGCCATGAACCCCGGGCATCTGGACCAACACCTCCAACCGTTCTTCGAACATGGTCTGGCCGAGGGCACCCTGGACCGGGATTCGGCGAAAGAGCTCCTCCAGTGCCTTTGGATCAAGTTCAACAACCACCCGGCCCCGCCAAAAGTAGGCGTGACGGCGGAGGAGAGCGGCACGTTCAACGATTTCACCAACATCAACCTTGGAGGGCTGACTCCTGGTGGTGCGGACGGCGTCAGCGACGTGTCGTACCTGCTCCTTGAGGTAGCTGAAGAGGTCCGGCTGCTGCAACCGCAATGCAACATCCAGGTGAGCGCCCGGACGCCCGACCGGTTCGTCAAGGCCGCTTGCCGCGTCATCCGCAAGGGGAACGGGTACCCTTCGGTCTTCAACGCCGACGCGGTGGTCGCCGAACAGGTGAGGGTAGGCAAGAGTCTGGAGGATGCCCGGGAGGGGGGTACGAGCGGGTGCATCGAGACGGGCGCCTTCGGCAAGGAAGCGTATGTCCTCACGGGATATCTGAACGTTCCGAAGATCCTCGAGCTCGCCCTCCACGACGGAGTGGATCCGGCTTCCGGGAAACGGATAGGCCCGGGGACGGGCGATCCGGGCACGTTCAAAACCTTCGACGAGCTGTACGCCGCGTTCGAGGCCCAACTCCGCCACTTCATCCAGGTGAAGGTGGAGGTCAACCAGTACATCGAGTCAATGTATGCCAGGATCGCACCGGCCCCGTTCCTCTCGGTGGTGATTCGCGATTGCATTGCGAAGGCGCGTGACTACAACGATGGAGGGCCTCGCTACAACACGAGCTACATCCAGTGCTGCGGCATCGGCACGACCACGGACAGCCTTTCCGCGATCCGTACGCACGTATTTCAGGATGGCCGCCTGGGCCTGGGAGAGCTGGTTCGGGCAACGGACGGCGATTTCACGGATGCCGAACCGCTGCGCCAACTGCTAATCAACCGGACCCCCAAGTACGGGAACGATGATGATCGTGCAGACAGCCTCATGCAGCGTGTCTACGAGTCACTCTTCGCCGCCATCGACGGACGTCCGAATACCAAGGGTGGCCGGTATCACCTGAACATGCTTTCCACCACCTGCCATGTGTATTTCGGCACCCGTACCGGGGCCACGCCGGATGGGCGCCGTACCGGGGAGCCGATCTCCGACGGAGCATCTCCAGCCCAAGGCGCCGACCACCACGGTCCGACGGCCGTCCTCAAGTCACTGGGGAAGATGGATCAGATCAGGTCGGGCGGCACGCTCCTCAATCTGCGCTTCCTCCCCCAGGTGCTGGAGGGGGATGTGGGCCTCGATCGTCTCGCGGACCTGGTACGCACCTATTTCCGCTTCGGCGGTCATCATGTCCAGTTCAACGTCGTGGGCACCGAGACGCTGCGCCACGCCCAGGCCCACCCGGACCAGCACCGGGACCTGCTGGTGAGAGTGGCCGGCTATAGTGATTACTTCGTCGATCTGGGGCGCGATCTGCAAGAGGAGATCATGGCAAGGACGGCCCATGCAGAAGACTCGTGAGAAGGCTTGAAACCAGGCTGCTGAAGGTCTCAGCACAAGGTCACCCTGTGCTGTCGTCACCTTTCAAGGAGGCTGCAATGAAAACTTTCCGATTCCTCACACTCGCCGTCGCCTTCGCGCTGTTCTCCGGTCCGGCGGAGGGGCAGGAACCCCGGGCCCAGCAGATGTACTGGGGCGACGAGGTCCCGGCCGGCTGGACCGGAGAGTGGCCGGCCGAGCTGCGCACGGTACCCGAGAAGACCGAATTCCGGCGCACCATGACGCTGGCAGACCTCCACGACTTCATCGACGAGCTGCGGTGGCGCAGTGAGC
>PXFI01000231.1 GCA_003564295.1 Gemmatimonadota bacterium
CGCATGGGAACCTACATGACCCGGCACGGACTCGTTCCGGATCGGGTGCTCTGCTCAGCCGCCAGGCGGGCCGTGGAGACCTGGCAGGCCCTTTCCCTCTCCCTGAGGGACGAAACCCCCGTGGAGATCCGGGAGGATCTCTATCATGCTTCTCCCGGCACCATCCTGGACGTTGTCCGGGAGCTTCCGGCAGAGGTGGATTCGGTCCTCCTCATCGGCCACAATCCGACCTTCGAGGAGCTGGCTCTGGTTCTTGCCGGATCAGGAGAGCAGAAGGCTATGGAAGACCTGGAAAGAAAGTACCCCACCGGCGCCATGGCCATCCTAGACTTCCCCGTGCAGGAGTGGCGTGAGGTGCGGGAAGGCACCGGCTGGCTCAGAGCCTTCGTTCGCCCAAAGGATCTCCAGTAGCTCCCCAATCGGCGGACACCGGACAGAGGATCCGCTTAGGTGAAGCGTCGGCCATAAGTGGGCGGCCCCCGCCAGGACAACACACCTGCGAAGCAACCAACCCCGCCTTCCCGTCGTCCAACCCACAGAGGAAGGAATCCGAGGGCGGGTAGCCCTCCACAGAGACAGCCCCCTCCGCACCGGCTCTCGAAACAGTTTCGGCCGCCGGATCGTAGGTAGGGAAGAAGACAGAACCTCGATGGGTTCGGCGAGAGCAGCCTCCATCGATTCGCTACAAAGGAGAACACCGTGAAGAGGGATATCTGGGCAGCCATCACCTTCCTGGTCACCGGGCTTCTGTTCTACCTGGCCCAGGCCTCGCCTCCTGCCGAAGCCATTCATTCCGACATGGATTCGGCCCGGGAGGACGTGGTCATGGAGGGGAAGCAGGCCTCCCGGGATGTCTAGTCGTTCCGACGGATCAGGGGGACTCCGTCCAGGTCGTCCGGGTAGGGAATACCCGCAATCCTGGCCAGCGTGGGCGCCAGGTCCAGGGGCTGGACCGGATCCTCTACTCGCCCCCCCTCGATCCCGGGACCCATGAGGATGAGGGGAACCCACCGGTCATAGTGGAAGGGCGACCCGTGGGTCGTACCGAAAGAAGCGTAGTTCCAGTCAAGGACGTTTTCGCCCCACCACATCTCTACACCGTACATGCTCAGGAGCCCACCGGCCCTCCCGGGTGTGAAATTGCGTTGGAACAGAATCGCAAGGGAGTCCTCCTGTTCCCCGGCCAGAAGGTCACCGTGGGTGAAGGCAGGCCCCATGAAGGGAAACTCTCTTAGAACCTCCGTCAGGACCTTGGCGGGATCGGAATGCCCTGCCTGTCCCAGCTCCCAG
Source organism: Gemmatimonadota bacterium (assembly GCA_003564295.1). GTDB lineage: Bacteria > Gemmatimonadota > Gemmatimonadetes > Longimicrobiales > Gaopeijiaceae > PXFI01. The sequence continues at coordinate 1,291 of PXFI01000231.1, forward strand.
GCCGCCCGGGTGAGGCTCTCCTCCACGTTGGCTCGATCCTCCTGCGTCAACCGTAGGCCTCCCTCCTCCACGCGTTCGGGCATGGTCATGACGCCGTGGTCCCCCGTGAGACCTACCACGTACCTCGCCCGCCCCACGAAGCGATCCAGAAAAGCGAAGAGATCCTCCAGGACCCTGTCCAGGCGCAGCAGGTTGTCCATCTGCTCCCGGCTCAGAGGACCGTAGGCGTGCCCTACCCGGTCCGTCTGGGAAAAGGAGATGGAGAGAAAGTCCGTGCGTCCGGGCGTTCTACCCACGCCCTCCGCCTCCATGGCCACCAGCGCAAGATCCAGGGTGGCTCGGTCCAGCATGGGGGTGGTCTGGAACCACAGGAAGAAGTCGTCCATGTCAGGGTCGATGCGTTCCTGGTGATATCGGTGGGGGAAATAGGTGTTCACTCCGTCCCCCTCGAAGCTGGCCGTGTCCGGAGCGCTGAGGTCCGCCAGCTCCGGAGGCACCGTACTGACCCATACCGAGTCTGCACGGTATCCCGTCATGGTCTCCCTGTTGAACCGGGTGAGCCAGGAGGGGTTGTCGGAGCGATAGTAGGTTGAGGTCACGAACTGCCCGGACAGGGCATCGAACCAGTAGACTTCCCCCTTGCTCTGGCCCGCCATCAACACCGCCGCCCGATCCTTGGCCGACACGGAGAACACCTTTGCTCGGGGGTCCGCCTCCAGGAGCCAGTCTGCCAGGCCCGTGCGGAGAAGGACCCGGGGCGACGCACCGGCCACTTCGGGCAGGCCCACCAGGCGCTCCTGGGGATCCACCACCTGCACCCGATCCCCACCTTCCCGCCAAGCGTTGGCGGGAACGCCCGCCCGGCCCGGATGCACTCCCGTGGAGAGGGCGGCGTGCCCCGGGGCGGTCTCGGTGGAGGAGTGGCCATGGAGAGCGTTCGTGAAATTCAGCCCCTCGCCCAGAAGACGCCGGAAGCCGCCGGTGAAAGCCTGTGAGTAACGATCCAGAAGGTCCCCCCTGAGCTGGTCCACCACGAGGTAGACCACAAGGGTCGGCTGGGAGTCGTCCGGGGATTCTCCGGGCGAGGCCGGGCTCGGCGAGGCACCGGCAGCACAGGCCAGAAGAACCGAAAGACCTCCGAAGAGGATCACGGCATACCGAGCACTCCTTCGAACCAGGTCCATTCTCGCTTCCTCCGACGGGGTGTAGCCTGCTCCCACCACGAGCCGGGTCGTCCCGCAACCCCAATAGGCTTTCTCCGCGCAACTCGTGCCCGTCTCCTTTCGGACGGAGACCAGGTCGCTTCTCGCACGAAACTTCTTCAACCCGAAAAGATTCTGGGAGTTCCTGGGGTGGGAGGCGGGGATTCGAAGGCGGAGTCGGCTCCATAGTGCACCGGATACACCTTGCGTTGGCTCGGAAGCTCGCCCTCATCCCCTTCCTGGACGAAGGGGTTTCCCGGGCCGGGGCAAATCAAGCCTCCCTCAGATCGCCTTCCTGGCGCCTGGCATTTCGCTGGCGATCTGGACGCAATCCCCCCCCATGCCCTTGGCCACGTACATGGCCCTGTCCGCCGCCGCCAGGATGCGGGCCGGACTATCCATGCCATCCGTGAAACGGGCCACGCCACCACTGAGAGTGATGGAACCATCGGGGAAGGCCTGGTGGACTTCCGAAAGAATCCGCTCCGCGAAGATCCGCCCTCCCTCCTGGGGCGTGTCGGAAAGGATACTCAGGAACTCCTCACCACCCCACCTGGCCGTCAGGTTCATCTTCCTGGTGGAACCCACCAGAACCTTCGCCAACTTCTTCAGCGCCTCGTCACCCGCAAGGTGGCCTCGGGTATCGTTGTAGGTCTTGAACCGATCCACGTCGAAGAGCACGACAGAGAGGGGGATTCCCCTCTTGGCCGCGGCGAAAGAGGCTTCCAGGAAGACCACTGCGTGCCGTCGGTTCGACATGCCGGTGAGGGCGTCGGTGAGAGCCAGTTGCTCGGCCTTGCGACGCTCCACATGGAGGAGTTCCGTGACCCACCCGATCCCCAGGCTGGTACCCAGGAACACCACGATGATCCCACCCAGGAGGGCGAAGTTTTCCACCCGGATTCCGGCTAGCACGAGAGCCAGGTTGGTCAGGACCAGGGCTGCCATTCCCATGGCCAGGGCTACGGAAGCCCCGGACCATCCCCGGTAGTAGGTGAGGAGGAAAGCCGGCACCAGGGCGATGAGCCAGATCAGCAGGCCCGCGTCCTCAGCCGTCCAGGCCGGGAAGAGGACCGCCACCGACACGGGGATGAAGAGTGCGCCGAAGGAGAGGACGAACACCCGGAAGGGGATGGAACGCACCAGTTCCACATCCCCCAGGATCTCTTTGGGATCCCAGTGGGCCGGGTCGAGCTCCCGAACACTGTCGGGAGGAGATGGCTGCTCGAATCGATGCTTCATTTCAAATATCGAATGAGGACGCTATATGAAATCTCGTGCCCCATGGTGGCGAATTCCAAGGACTTCTTCAAGCTCCGGGCCAAACACCCTGCTGGGACAGCTCGAGCAGTTGGTCAGGGGTGGGGATGAGCCTCGGAGCCGTGAAGCACGCCCCGGGCCATCCGGTTCGCGAAGTAGTAGATCCTCTTCTGACTCTTGAA
>PXFI01000320.1 GCA_003564295.1 Gemmatimonadota bacterium
ACGAATCTCAGCTCCAGCGGGAGTGTCGTTCAGGATAAGCAGCTCATCGGCGGTACGATTGTTCGGGAGGTCAGAAGGCGACAAGAGGTCTGTCAGCGGTGTGTCGAGTGTGAACCGTTCCTCTTCAATCAGCTGAAGCACGACCACGGCGGTGAAGGGCTTCGTCACGCTGGCAATTCGAAAGAGGTGATTGGAAGTCATCTGCTCATTCGTTTCAGGATTCGCCGTCCCTGCAGCTTCGCACCACAGGAGGTCCGACCTGGGGGCGTGGACGAGCGCAAGGGCGTTCACCGTGTGGGGCTGGGATGCCATCGTTTCCAGCGCATCAGAAAGCCCCCTCTCTAGTACTACAGCGCCTTTTTTTTCTTCCTACTTCGCTGCACGAGTTCGGCTTGCCGCCGCCGTTCGTGGCATGCCTTTGCGACGCGATTTCTTCCCATTCGCCAGTTGCACCACGCCACGATCTCTTTCTCGTCCCAACGACGCAGGTCGAGCAGATGACGGAGAATGCTTCGCACTTGACGCACCGTCATCTGCGGCTCTTTTTTCCCCCAACCGCGTTTTCTGCAACACGAGGAATAGCAGAGCCAACACCGATAACGCGGTGTGGTGATGCCATCCTATCCAACCCCGTGTCTCGTACTCATCCAACCCGCATTCTCCTTTCCCCGCTTGAATGTCCTGCTCGATTGTCCAGCGGCACGACCTTTGACGAGCAAGCTGATCCAGAGGAAAATCGGGAGGCGCATTGGAACGATGGTACTTCACCTCAGGCTCCTGGCCCAACGAGCGTCGCACGAGCAATCTTTCACTGACCTCGCATGGGTTTCCCTCTTCGGAGATCCAGACGGTCAGTTCGGCATACTCGTACAGAATGGAACCCTGGCTCCCTTCGCTCACCGTAATTCGTTTGAATGCAGAGGGAGGCAACTGTGCCGCGGCCTCAGCCACCGTGATCGGTTTGGTTGACGGCTTCGGTTTTCCGCCACGCGACTTCGTCTGCATCTTCGGCTTCGTCAACCACACACAGGTGGTTGATGAAACGTCCAGCACGTAGTACTTACCAAGCATCCGAAGGGTTGAAGTGAAGGTCGGGTTGTCTCCGTAGACACAATCTCCCCCGACCCACCGAAAATGCAGCCCCTCGGTTATCGCGACCTGAATCATCTCCAACGCCAATTCCGGTTTCGTGCGGAAGATGACACCTGCCGGAACACCAGCTTCCTCACGCCGTGACGTGTCTTCTGCCCATTCCTTGGGGAGGTAGAGCCGTCGGTCGATCATCGTGTGCCCCCTCGTGGAGCAATAGTTTGCGAAGACGCCGATCTGACAGTTCTCTACCCGCCCGAGCGTCCCGGAATACTGCCGCTTGACGCCGACGGACTTCTCACCTTTCTTCGCGAAGCCTGTTTCATCAACGTTGATCGTTCCATCCTCGTTGCCCAAGCATTCATTCACATGGCTGCGCAGTTCGTGGAGCACAACGTCACCGTCCCACATCCCCTGGGCGACAAACTTCTGCAGCGTCCGCACAACACCGCCATCCACTGCCTCGGCGATGTTCTCCACATTCCGACGTTCGTGCCCTCCCAGTAGTCCATGCACGAAGCGCTGGGCATGCTCATGATTCTCCGGTCGGCCAAACAACGGGAGGTAGCGCTCCAGAAAGATATCGAGCTCCGGCTTCAAACCTCGCAACTGCTTCGCATCCATGAAATCACCTCGCACCACGTCACCTTAGATCCGTCTGGGCCACGTTCACGAGGTGATCTTATAATCAATCGCGGGATTGCGTACAAGAGCAAAACTTCGGGCGCTGTAGTACTAGGCCGGTCCGCGGTGCGATAATGTATGCCTCGACGGGGATCCTCAGCGGTCGGTAATTAGCGTTACCCTCCGCGCCAATGAAGATGTTGCTAACAAAATGGCCGGGAGGAAGGTCGCGTGTGGGGGGGTGAAAACTCTCCCATTCCCGGGGAAAACTGGTCTGGTGTTGTTTGGCCAAATGTGTTCCATTGATGTCGTTTTGTTCTGTGGCCGGTTGGCCGCGGTGAGTCAGGAGTGTGGTTTGTGGCATGGAGGTGATCTGATGTCGGCTGCCAAATCATTGGGCTATCGGAGTCCCGTTACCAAGTTGCTCCCGTTCTTTCTGGGGAGTCGCGATCGGTGGAAGGCCAAGTGCAAGGAGGCCAAGCGGGAGAACAAGAGCCTGAAGACGCGCTTGGCGAAGATGAAGGAGAGCCGGGATCGCTGGAAGGCCGAAGCACGGGAACTGCGGCGGGATCAACAGTCGGAAACATCGCCGCCCGTGGCGAGACAAAAAAGAGCCCTCTCCCGCCCCCGCTGACGTCGGCCGTGTGGCGCCCGACGTGCAGGAGGAGTGTCTTCCCGCCCTGCCAGCCGCCCCCACCGACGGCGGCCGCGCGTTGCCCGCGGTGCGACCGGAGGACCTCGATGTCCACGTCGCCCGGCAGCAGTTCCCCCTGGGCGTAGTGGCCGGCAGCCTCGCCTTGGTCCTCAACGGGGGGCTGCATCTGCGACAGGTCCCCGTGGTGCTGGCGATGTTCTGGCAGTGGTGCGGGGTTCCCGCCCACACTGCCAGTTCGTACACTGTGCGGCTGTGGCTCTTGCGGCTGGGCCTCTACCAGTTGAGCCGCCCCAAGGAGCAGGCAGACGACTGGATGTGGATCATCGACCACACCGTGGTGCTGGGCCCGCACAAGTGTCTGATCATTCTCGCTATCCGCCAGTCGGCCTGGGACGCCGAGGACCGCGTACTCAGCCATGAGGACGTGGACCTGATCGACCTGGTGCCGGTGACCCAATCGAACGGCGAGGTCGTCTACCAGCAATTGGAGGCGGCCACGGCGAAGACCGGCGTTCCCCGGTCGATCACCAGCGACCACGGCAGCGATCTCCGTTGCGGCATCGAGTTCTTCCGCGATGCGCATCCTCAGACGGGCTCGCTCTACGACATCAAGCACAAGACAGCTTGCCTGTTGAAGCACGCCCTCGAGGGGGACGCCTCGTGGAAGGTGTTCGTCGAGAAGACGAATCACTTCAAGCAACAGGTATCGCTCACGGAGCTGGCTGCCTTGGCACCGCCGCAGCAGCGGAGCAAGTCGCGGTACATGAACCTGGACGTACTGACCACCTGGGCGCGGCGGCAGATGAAGCTCCTGGACTCTTCGAAGGCGATGCGCGCCGCGGGCTTGAATCGCCAGCGTGTGGAGGAGAAGCTGGGTTGGCTGCGGAGCTTCACCCCCCATTTGCGGCGCTGGGAGGAGCTGGTCGCCTTGGCGGGAGGCGCGGAACACTACGTGCGGCACGAGGGCATTCACGCCCGCGCCTCGACCGACCTTGCCGAGCGATTGCCCAAACCGGCGACGCCGGCGGCGAAGCGCCTTCGCAAGGACCTCATCAAATTCGTCCGGGAGCAAGAGCAGCAAGTGCGAGACGACGAGCGGCTGCTGGGGTCGAGCGAAGTGGTGGAATCGGTCATCGGCAAGTTGAAGGAAGTCTCCGGGCAGGAAGGTCGCCACGGCTTCACCGGGATGGTCTTGAGCCTGGGGGCGCTGGTGGGAAAAACCACGGTGGAGACCGTACAGGCGGCTCTTGAGGACACGCCGGTCGATGCGGTCTGGAATTGGTGTCGCTCGCATCTCGGTCCAACCGTCCAAAGCCTGCGCGCCAGAATCCGACAAGCCCTCAACCTGGAACAAAAACCGCCACCATTACTGTTGGAAAACGAGTGATCTTTTCACCCGCCCAGGCCAACACCGCTGTTGCTGCAGAGGCGAGGAAATCTCGTCGGAGCTGTGCTTTCGATGGCATTTTGGTGCCTCAGTAGTGTGTGTTCTCTCTCACGAGACGAGGTTCGAAAGGAATCATGGCAAAGAGATGGTGTCAAATGGAACCCGGTCG
>PXFI01000060.1 GCA_003564295.1 Gemmatimonadota bacterium
CCGCGGCTGACGACGTTGCCACGGTAGTGGCAGCGGGCGTGACGGTCCACGAGGCCCTGGCCGCCTGGGAATCGCTGGCCCGAGAGGGTATTTCGATCCGGGTGGTCGATCTCTACAGCATCAAGCCTCTCGATTGCACTACTCTGGAGCTCGCGGCTCTCGAGACCGGGGCAGTCATTACCGTGGAGGACCACCGGCCCGAAGGGGGTCTGGGGGAGGCCGTGGCAGCGATCATCGCGGGACAGGGGACGACGTTCCGCTCCCTGGCCGTAAGGGTGCAACCGAGGAGCGGAACCCCGCGAGAGCTCATGGCCTTCGCGGAGATCGATCGGGAGGCCATCATGGATGCCATCAAGGAGTGTTTGGCTTCTGGTTGAAAACCTCCTCCAGCCAGATGTCAAGGAACTCATTCTATCTTGATCTCTATCTTGTTACTCCAACCTGATCCGTAGATCGCTGCGGGATCCCGGCGGATCTTTTCTTTTGTGAAGCTTCAACATGATCTGTCTCTGATCTTTCAGCCGTTTCCGTGGGAGGGTTGATGGCTCGGGTATTCTCTGGTATCCAGCCCTCGGGGGCGCTCCCAGCGATTCTCTTACTTGCCGGCCCCGGGGTCGGTTGAAAGGGACCGGGGGCCGCAGGGCACCTGGTCTTGAGGAAAGGGGGTTCCAAATGATCCTGGTCACTGGTGGGGCGGGCTTCCTGGGAAGCCGCACGACGAGGCGTCTTGTGGCACGCGGAGAAGCGGTGCGAGTGCTGGTGCACAGCCGGGAACGGGCGGAGAAGCGGGGGCGTCTGGACGGACTCGACGTTGATTTGATGGAAGGGGACGTGACCCGGCCGAATACCCTGAATGCTGCATTCTCAGGTGTCCAGGCGGTCGTCCACACCGCGGCCATCGCCGTGGAGAAGGGCGACCTGACCTACGAGAAGGTGAACTTCGAGGGAACGGTAAACGTGGTGGACGGGGCACAAGAGGCTGGGATCCGACGCTTCGTCAACATCTGCCAGTTAGGGGCTCAAGCCGATCTTCCTTACCGGTTCCTGGCCTCGAAGGGCAGGGCCCAGGACTATGTCGCTGCCTCGGGGCTTGAGTGGACCGCGCTGCGTCCCTCTGTCCTCTGGGGTCCCGAGGACGAGTTTGCCAACACCTTCGCCCGCCTCGCTCCTCTCACGCCCCTCATCTTTCCGAGAATCGGAGGCGAGGACGCAAAGTTCCAGCCGGTGTGGGTGGAGGACGTGGTAACGTTCATCGTGGGAGCGCTTGACGATCCCGACACCTTCGGCGAGGAGTACGAGTTGGCAGGGCCCGAAGTTCTCACCCTCGGAGAAATCGAGAGCCGGACCCTTCAGGCTGTGGGTGCGAGGCGGGTCATGGTATCTCTTCCCATGCCGGTCATGAAGGCGATTGTGGCTGTCATGGAAAAGGCTCTTCCCGCACCCCCCGTAACCCGGAGTTTGCTGGAGCTCCTGGGAGTGGCGAACTACGCCACCGACAACGCGATATACCGATTTGTTCCGGATCCTCGCCCCATGACTCCCGAGAACATGCGCCCCTACATGCGCGAGTTCACCGTGGGAGAGACCCTCGTGAAATACCTGGGGAGGGAGTGAGGGCTCTTTTCCATCCAACCTCGTCCAAAAGAGGAGACGTAATCATGAACAAGCACCGAATTGCAGCTGTGTTCTTCACGCTGGGGGCCCTGGCCCTCACGGTTCCCATTTCTGCTCAGGAGGCAGTGGAGGATCCCGCAAGTGGTATTGAGGCGGTTCTGCATGAGAGGGCCGGCGCTCTGGAATCAGATCGATCCGCCATCCTCCGGTTCCTGGACCGGGACGATGTCGCCACCGTAGCTGCGGAGAGGGGGCTCGATCTGGATCACATCCGCAGCGGCGTCGAGACGTTGTCAGCGGACGATCTCCAGGACCTGACCGAAGATCTCCGGTTCATGGATGATCACCTGGCCGGGGGGGACAGGATCATCCTCACTTCCACCACCATCATCATCCTCCTCCTCATCATCATCCTCATTGTGGTGTCCTGAGGAGCGACCCGTGGCCGGCTTGACCGCGAGGTTCGGTGGGATGGTGCTCGGGATCGTGGCCTCGCTGGGTCCCGTCTCCGTGGCGGCTCAAACCGCGGACCCACCGAGCCTCCCTTGCCAGGAACGGAGCGTGGAAGGGGAGAGACCCGCAGAAGACCGTCCGTTGTCCGACCTGGTGCCCTTTCTGGCGCAACCTCCCCTTCTCTGTGGAGGTGCGGCGGCAGCTATGGTGGAGAGGTTCTGGGGAAGGCGGGGGGTCTACGCCCAGGATTACCGGGACCTGGTCAACCGTGGCGACGGCGGGATCCGTTACGCTGCTCTTCTGGAGGGAATAGGGGCACGCGGATGGACGGTGAGGGCCCTTCGCGAGGCACCGGAGGTTGCGTCGAATCTCGTGGAAGGAGGAGTTCCGGTCATTGCCCTGCTGGAATTCGACCCAGGGCGTCTCCACTACGTGGTATTGGTGGCCTGGTCGCCGGACGAGGTCAGTTTCCACGATCCAGCGGTGGGCCCCAACTTCTCCATGGAGCGGGAGGAGTTCCTGGGACGATGGAAGGGGAGTGGCTATCGAGGGATCCTCGTCCTTCCCTCCCCCAGTACCATCCCTTCCCGCCCCCTCGAGACCGATAGCCCGGGGGAGACGGGGAATGACGAAATCCTTGGTCTGCTCCAAGCCTCCCGCCAGGCCTTCAATGAAGGCCGGTACGGATCCGCATCGGCCCTGGCCGAAACCGCAGCGGAAATGGATCCGGGCGATGACAGGGCCTGGCGCCTCATGGCGGCGAGCCTGTACTTGCAAGGGCGGCCGCGGCAAGCCCTCTCCTCATGGAATCGCGCAAGCATGCCGAGGGTGGATCTGATTCAGGTCCACGGGGCGACCACCGTGAGCCATCACTCCATTCTGGGTCGGATTGGTTTGGCCCACCAGCAGATCCTGACTCCGGAGGGTCTTCAGCTCGCCACCCGGAGGATGGCCCTCATCCCTACGGTGGCCCGGGCTCGAGTCGACTTCCAGCCCAATGCTGACGGATCGGTGGAGCTGCATGTCCATCTCCTCGAGAAGAACAGGAGTTGGAACGCCTGGACCGGAGTGGCCGGCATGCTCCTCGAGGGGCTGAGCGGCAGACGCCTCCGCCTGGACGTGCCGGGCCTCTTCGGCGAAGGGGAGCTGGTTAGCTTGGAAGGCACCTTTCGGGAGGCTCGCCCCAGCGTTGGAGTCCAGTTCTCCACGCCCTCCTCTCCACTCCCCGGAGTCGCTACGGTGGAGGGATACTGGGGGCGGGAGGTCTATGCCGCTGGAGATCAGGCCATCCCTCCGTCCCGGCAAGGGAGGGATTCGGAGGAATGGACGAGGGTGCGCCTTAGCCTGGAGGAATGGATCCGTCCGGGCACCCGGGCAGAGGCCACGCTGCTTCTGGACCGCTGGCAGGACCGGGGGCGCTTCTTCGGCCTGGGAGCCTCCACCTTCACCTTCCTCTCCGGTTCTCGAGCGGGGATGCGCATGGAGGGAATGGGATGGGCGGGGGTCGGGAATGGGAAGGGGTTCGCATTCGTGGATAAGGAAGTCCGGTGGCGTAGTTCTGGGGTGCCCCACGGAAGAACACGGGCTGAGGTACGCTCGGGAGTCGCCCTGGCATCACGACATGCTCCCCGGGCCCTCTGGCCTGGTGCCGGCGCGGGAGTGGTTCGCCCCTACCTTCTCCGCGCCCACCCCCTTACTCAGGATGGTGCGGTGCGGGAGAGTCTTCTGGGCCGGGGACTGTGGTATGGTGGGGGCGAGCTCTCCGGCCCGAACTGGAGGACCGGCCCCATCCGGTTGGAGCCCACCGGGTTCGTCGACCTGGGGCGGCTCTGGAAGACCGAAGG
>PXFI01000271.1 GCA_003564295.1 Gemmatimonadota bacterium
AGCCGGGAGGCTTCTGGAGATGGCAAGGATCAGGGCGAACACATGCTCGGCCACGGTGGTGCTTCCGTAGCTAGGCACGTTCGAGACTACGATGCCGCGGCTCCGGCAGTAATCGACATCGATGTGGTCGGCACCAGTGGACCTCGTGGAAATGAACTGGAGGTTCTCGAGCTTCTCCAGGACTCTCCCGTCGAGGTCGCTGTAAATGAAACTCGAAACGATATCGACGTCCGCGAAGTCCGCAGCATTGTCTCGTGTGACGCGCTCTTCGATGAAGACCAGCTCGTGCTCGTCCCCGAGTCTCTCAAGGTGCTCCAGCTCCCAGGCTTCAGTCTCACAGACCAGTATCTTCATCTCTCTTCCCCCTTCGGGTTGTAGCTTGGAGGGCACACCAGGCGTGTCTGGCTAATCGCCGCTGGTGGCTGCGCCGTTGCCCACGATGAGGAATCATGGGTCGGCGTCAAACCCCCTGCGGCCGGAAATGCACAATGGGTCATGTTGAGCCGACTTCAGGAAAGCTCTTCGAAAAGAGGGTTTCTGGAAATGAACCGGGATAGATACAACCGATAGAAAAAGGGTTGGAACGATCCTCTCAAGACTGGACCCGGTCCCTGAGGATCCCGGCCAGGAGAACGACGATGATCACCACTCCCCCCACCCAAAGAACCACAGCCCGGAGTCGCTGGTGACGTGCAGATCTCAGCATGGCCTTCTCCTCTTCCACTAAAAGGAAAACTTCTCTTCCCGGAGTCGTTGGGACGGAACGCCGAGACTCTCGAGGGCGGAGCGGACCATGTGAGACATGGGCCCCGGTCCACACAGGTACACGGAGCGCTCCCCCACATCGGCACAGTGGGTCTTGATGGCCTCCTGGTCCACGAAGCCCGTGGGTCCCGTCCAGTCCTCGCCGGGTTCACTCAGGATGTGTACCAGTCTGAGCTTCGGGCATTGACCCTCGGTCAGGGCCTCAAGCTCCTGCCGGAATGCGATGGCCGACTCTGTCACGTTGCCGAACAGGAGCCCCACGTCTCGATCCTCCCGGCGGTCGGCCATGTACCGAAGCATGGATCTGATGGGGGTGATCCCGATTCCTCCCGCGATGAAGAGGATCTTGCGGTCTTCGGGATGCAAGGCGGTTGAAAACCTTCCGAAGGGCCCCAGGACCGCCACCGCGTCACCGACCCGGGTCGCTCCGATGGTCGCGGTGAAATCGCCGCTCTCCTTGATGGTGGAGGCGACTTGTCCGTCCTCGGTCGGGCTGGAAGATATGGTGAAATGGTGCTCCTCCACCGGGAGATCCCGTCCACGCCTGAACGTGAGAAAGTGGAACTGACCCGGAAGATAGTCGTAGGCCGAATGCCCCTCGGGCGGACTCATCCCCAGGGTCCAGACCTTTGGAACGACCTCCTCCACCTCCGTGACTCTCCAGGGGCGCCGAGCCAGAATCGCCGGCCGCACGAAACGGTGATAGAGGAAGACCAGGACCGCCAGAACCAAGAAGGCGATCCATAGCACCTGGTAGAAGAGATGAGTCAGGTCATATCCTACCGCCCAGCCGTGGGCGAAGATAGTGACCAGGAGCAGAACGCCCAGCACACCATGGAGCACCCTCCACTTCTCGAACTCCAGGTTCAGGCGCTCGCGAAAGATGCTCACTCCCACATTCACAATCAGGACCCCGAGAGCCACTCTCCCCACCAGGATCCCTCCGGACACGTCGAAACTGGTGACCAGATCCCACCCGGCTCCCCCCACCGCCAGGAGAAAGGGATGGAATGCGAGGAGGAGGAGGGCAAGAGCCGCCATGGCTTGATGGAAGCGGATCACCATGTCGAATCCGAAAGGCTTCTCGGTGAATTTGAAGCGGGCGGCCAGGACGGCCTGCATCATGAGGATGGCGAATCCCGCCATCCCAGCGGCTCGACCAACATCGAATACCCTTCCGTGACCGGGCCCTGACGGAATCCAGAAGAAGCCCAACACCGGAAGGAGAACAGCCAGTGCATAAGCCGCGACCACCATCATTCCCGGCATCCTCAAAACCTTTCTCTCTCGACGGAGTGTTCTTGAAGAAGTTTCTCGGGAACAAGCTCGATACGCGAGTCACCGCTCCTGAGCCCGAGTGACCCGGAAGTCTCCGAGGTCTGGGCATTATCTCCCCTTCCGGGAATAAACGGCACTCTCTCGAAGGTTCTCCTCAATCTGAATCAGGGTGTCAAGGGACGGCGATTTCTGCGACGTTGGGGGACAGATTGTGCTACGACCCGTGCCTTCCGCATTGATTCCTACCGGAATCTCTATCCCCTTTCTGCAACTCTGCCGGTAGCGGTGGCAGGGGCCTCGTTGGTTTCTTGTGGAGACGGACATGGTTCTCGGACGTTCTCGTGTCGGTCTCACCGCTTCCATGGAGCGAAATGCCGTGAAGTCCCCCAATCCTGCGATGTCCCCCGAGCATCTGGAAGCCGTGGCAAGAAGAATCCGATCTCTCATCCTGCGGGCCACCGGACGAGCGGGTTCCGGCCACCCAACCTCCAGTCTGTCCGCCGTGGAGTTGATGACGACTCTGATGTTCGGAGGTTTCTTCTACTATCACCTGGATCGCCCCGATCACCCGAACAATGACAGATTGATCTTTTCGAAGGGCCACGCCTCTTCCCTCTACTACGCCCTTTGGACCGTAGCGGGAGCTGTAGATGAAGAAGAGCTGATGGCCTATCGGACCTTCGACAGCCCACTGGAAGGCCACCCATCCAGCCGGTTCCCCTACGCCGAAGCCATGACCGGATCCCTGGGGCAAGGCCTTTCCATCGGCCTGGGAATGGCCCTGAACGCGAAGGCCCTGGATCACCTTCCATATAGAACCTGGGTCTTGCTGGGAGACGGCGAGATGACCGAGGGATCCCAGTGGGAGGCGATGCAAGGCGCCAGCCACTATGGCTTGGACAACCTGGTTGGCGTGCTGGACGTCAACCGCCTGGGACAGACCGGGAAAACCATGGTGGGCCACGATCTGGAGAAGTACAGGGCACGAGCCGCAGCCTTCGGATGGCATCCCATTCTCGTGGACGGACACTCTGTAAGAGACATTTCAACTGCCTTCGAGGAGGCGCTGGAGGTGAAGGGACAACCTTCTCTGGTCATCGCCCGGACCGTCAAGGGTAGGGGGATCTCGTTTCTCGAGGGCTCCGCGGATGGCCATGGGAAGGTATTGAGGGAAGAGGAGTTGGAGCTCGCCCTGGCGGAGCTGGGCGAAGTGGACCCCAATGTGCAGGGTGACATTCGGTCTCCCTCCGATTTGATCCCAAGGCACGCTGAGCCGTCCGCCATGGATCCTCTGGAATCCGTGAACGGACACGATGTCGCCACCCGGACCGCCTGCGGAAATGCCCTGGTACGCATCGCTCCAGGATTTCCCCATCTGATCTGCTTGGACGGTGACGTGAGCGATTCAACCCAAGTCCAGCAATTCCGGGAGGCATACCCGGATCGCTTCTTCCAGATGTACATGGCGGAGCAGAACATGGTGGGTGCTGCCATGGGGCTGGCCAGACGCGGAAAGCTGCCTTTCGTGTCGAGCTTCGGGGCCTTTCTCGGCCGCGCCTTCGACCAGGTACGAATGAACCAGTACTTTGCCCCGAATCTGAAGTACATCGGCTCTCACGCCGGGGTTTCGATTGGGGAGGATGGGCCATCTCAGATGGGCCTGGAAGACATAGCTCTGTTCAGAAGTGTACAGGACAGCGTGGTCCTCTACCCGTGTGACGCCATCTCCTGCGAGAGGCTCGTGGAGAGGGCTGCACGACACAACGGCATGGTCTATCTCCGCATGACTCGGAACCCGACTCCCGGCATCTACACCCCGGAGGCCGAGTTCCACATCGGCGGATCGTCCGTTCTGCGGTCCGCGGCTG
>PXFI01000138.1 GCA_003564295.1 Gemmatimonadota bacterium
TCACGAACTCCTGGTTCGGGAAATCCGCCGCGAGCAGGGCAATCCTGATGGTCCTTTCGGAGGCCGTTAGTGAATCCGCCCAGGCCACGCCGGGGATCGGACGGTAGTCCTCCCACGTCATGTCATCCTGGTCCACCACGATCTGCGGATCCAGGGGCGGAACCTCCAGCGGGCGCCCTTGGTCGCAGGCGGCGATGGCGGTAATCAGGAACGTAGCCGTGATCACAGGAACCAGGGACCGGATCCTGTGCCACTTATCGGAGTGCAGGGTCATGACCTTGTCAGCCTTGTTAATGGGATACGGTAGCGGAATCAGCGAGAGCGGACTCCCAGCCCGTGAACACGACCTCGTCCGATCACGAACCGGGAGGGGCACCGTATTACCGGCGCCCCGCCGCCCTCGGATGCACAGTAGGATCACGGAGAGAGAAGCGTCAAGCTCCACCTCGGTCACCATTGTTGAGCAGGAACAAGGATCGTAACATGGTCCGATCCGTAGATTCCATCCGGCGATGGCCGAACCCGCCGGAGCACGTCATCCTCCTCCAAAGGGGACACACTCCTCGTGAACAAGACTCGGCGAGACTTTCTCAGGGTATCAGCTGGCTCAACCACAACCCTGGCCCTGGGCCTGGGTGTTCCCGCTTCTTGGGTGAAGGCGGTGCAGGGTCGGGAGCTGTGGGTCCCGGAACCCGATCCCCCCTCCCGAGCCTTGCGACTCCTGATACTGGGCGGTACGAGCTTCCTGGGTCCCCACCAGGTTCGCTACGCCCTCGAGCGCGGACACTCCGTCTCCATCTTCACCCGGGGTCGCACCAGGCCCCGGATCTATCCGGAGCTTTTCGACCAGGTGGAGCACCTCACGGGTGACCGGGACGGGGACCTGGATGCCCTGCGGGACAGGGCCTGGGACGCCGTCATCGACAACTCGGGCCAGCGGGTCGAGTGGGCAAGGGATTCTGCGGGTCTCCTGGCCAGCTCCGTGGAACATTACCTGTACGTTTCCTCGACGGGTGTGTTCTACCCCTACCTCACAGTGGGAGTCACGGAGGAGCTTCAACCCCGCCTGGCCGACGACCCACCTCGAGATGAGCCCAGCTACGGGGTCATGAAGGCGCTCTCGGAGCGGGAAGTACAGCGGGCCTTCGGGGAGCGAGCCATCATAGTCCGGCCCAACTACATAGTGGGCCCGGGGGATACCACCGACCGCTTTCCCTATTGGCCGGTCCGGATCGCTCGCGGGGGACAGGTTCTGGTGCCCGGCGATCATCTCGATCCGGTCCAGTTCATGGATGTGCGAGACCTGACGGAGTGGATGATCCGCCTGATCGAAGAACGACAGACCGGCGTCTTCAACGCGGGCGGTCCCTTCCCAAGCCAGGGCACCATTGGCGAGCTGGTCTACGGCATCCGGGCCGTGACCACGGAGGATGTGGAGTGGGTCTGGATCGACGACTACGACTTCCTCCGTGAGGAAAGGATCAGCGCCATAGTCCCGTGGGTCATGCCCCGGGGCAACAGCCTTGGTCACACCCGGGTGAACTACGAGAAGGCAGTGGCCCACGGGCTCACCTTCCGCCCACTGGCCGACACGGCTCGGGATACGCTGGAGTGGTGGTACTCCGATGCCGTGGCGCCCGAGCGCAGGGCGAGTCCGGGCTTCGCATTGAGCGCCGATCGGGAGGCTGCCGTTATCGCCAGGTGGCGAGGCGCCAGGGGGTGAGGAGGGCGGGGCAGCCTGAGGAACCTTTCGGGAACGGTTGCCGCGCCGTCACCGACTCTTGTGGGCAAGCATTTCTCGAGGAAGCACGGGAGTGGCACCTACTATGACTCAAGCTGAAGCGTCTCTCCCTCGAGCAGTCTTGTGGGACCTGGACGGGACGTTGGCCGACTCCCGGGAGTTCCATTGGCTTTCGTGGCAAGAGGCACTGGGGCAGGAGGGAGTGCTGACCACCTGGGACCAGTTCCTGGCCAGCTTCGGACAGCGGAACGACGCCATCCTCTCGGCCTGGCTCGGGCCCGGAGCGGACCCGGACCGGATCCGGCGGATCGGGGACAGGAAGGAAGCCATCTACCGGAGCCTGGTGAAATCCCGGGGCATCGAGCCCCTTCCCGGAGCAGCCGAATGGGTCCGGTCCCTCAGCCGGTCCAGATGGCGCCAGGCCATCGCGTCGTCGGCGCCCCGGCTCAATGTGAAGGTCATGCACGAGGCCCTCGGCTTCGAGGGCCTCATCAACGTGCTGGTGGCGGCGGAGGACGTCCGGCGGGGCAAGCCCGACCCCGAGGTCTTCCTCGTGGCAGCCCAACGCCTGGGGGTGGCTCCCGGGCGATGCGTGGTGGTGGAGGACGCCGAAGCTGGCATCGAGGCCGCTCGCCGGGCCGGTATGCGAAGCGTCGGCGTGGGGGCGGAAGGGGTGGAGGGAGCCGACATCGTGGTGCCCTCTTTGCGGGACCTGCCGAAAGGCACCTTTCGACGACTCCTGAAAACCGGCTGACACGGGGGAACGGCACCCCGCCCCTCTCAACTCAACGGCTCACCGTCTTGGCCCAGAGCCCCTCCCATCCCCCGAATCCATGGTAGGCGATCTCGATCCGGTACCCGTAGGCACGCACCACGAGGAAGCCCCCGGGCCGCGGCGCCGATCAGGGTCCCGGATCTTGCCAGGCCGAAGCGAGCAGGGCCTGAAGATTCTCCTCCTGCGTGATGGAAGCTTCCTCACTTCCTTCCAGCCTCCAACTCCCGTCTTCCGCGAACCGGAGGCCATACCACTCCAGCGCCTCCTCGTAGTCCAGCTCTTCCGTGGAGGCGACGGCCCTTCGGAACCACTGGGTCAAGTCGGTCCCCGCCACTTCCTCTGCGGTGGCCCGGAACTCTTCGGGAGTGAAGCCCCGCTCGCCCCCGTAACGCTGGTAGGCCAGCCTCATGACATCGTCCAGGGAACGTTCCCCGCCCGTGGCGCTCCGGATCCTGACATCCAGGAGGAAGCCTACGATCGCCCCCTTCACATAGTAGCTCACGGTGGTGGGGGTGGTTCCTACCCCTGAACTGGCGGTCTCCCAGACTCCGAGGGAGGCCTCCTCCAGTGTCTGCAGGAGGCGCCCCGGGGAGTTTTGGAGGCGGGCGATCCGAGACGAGAGGGAGACAAGATACTCCTCCGGGGCGGGAAACCGGAAGGTATACACCACCGGCTCGAGGTCCGCACTGCCGGCACGACAACCCTGAATCCCGGCAACAAGGGCCAGGAGGATGACCGTCGCCGTTCTTCTCCAGATTCTTGTTCTCACGATTTCCTCCGTCGTCGTTCGGCAAGGGGTCCTCAAACGGGCCCCATCCTATTGTTCATCTGCTGCTTCCAGCGGTTCGGGAGCGAACCGTGTGGACTCACCTCGGCTCACCGGATCCGGACGCGGCCCCACTGGCACCGGACACGGCCCCACTGGATCCGGACGCAGCCTCATCGGCACCGTTCCGGCACACCCCGTCTTCCCCCGCGTCCCACGGTCTGAACGCTAGCTTCCGGGGTACGGAAACGCTATATGGTCCATCGAAGGAGGAGCTCGGCCCAGGCCACGGAAGCGGGGCTCCCTTGCGTCGACACGGCCCGCCCGGACACCTGTGCGACCACTCATCTCGACAGGAGGCGCCAATCCCCGTACACTGACCCTGAGTTACTAGGATCCCGGACCCCGACCCGGCTCGCCCCCTGCAACCCCCAGAGACAGTCCAGTCTCTTCAGCCTCCTCGAATGCGGAAGGGGTTTCCGTGCGCGAACTGGGGGCCACAAATAGTTCCCGGAGGAATTATGTCAGCAAAGCTCAGGGTATCGTGCATCTCGCTCTGCCTGGCCCTCGTCCTGGCTCCCCAGCTTCTGGAAGGCCAGGGAACCCTGGAGGACTACCGGCGAGCTGCCACCGTCATGAACCGGGTGTCTGGCCTCACCGTCGGAGTGGCGGAGGAGCCCAACTGGATCGGTGATACGAACCAGTTCTGGTATCGGGTCTCCGTGGCCGGCGGCCATGAATTCGTTGTGGTGGACCCAGCCACGCTGGAGAAGGGTCCGGCCTTCGACCACGCGCGGCTCGCCAACTCCCTTTCTGCAGCAGCAGGCCAGGAGTATACCCCCATCACTCTTCCCTTCCGCACGTTCACGTTCGTCGACGGCCGGCAGGCCGTGGAAGTGGATGCCGATGACTCCCGCTTCCGCTGCGCGCTTGCGGACTACACCTGCAATCGAGTGGGTCCGGCCGAAAGAACGGGTCCGAGGCCCAGGGGTGCCGCAGCGACTCCAGGCAGGTTCGGGGCCGGAGAGGGTGAAGAAGCCGTCACCGCCATCGTGTCGCCCGACAGCACCATGGAGGCCTTCATCCAGAACTACAACGTGGCTGTGCGGCCACATACGCGGGGAGCGGCAGCCGGGGAGGATGGAAGACCTGGGGGCAGCGCCCCGGGAGGGGCGCCATCGTCGGAGCCTGCCTTCACCCTCCTCAGCCACGACGGCTCGGAGGGCGATGCCTACCAACTCCGGTCCATCGACTGGTCTCCGGACTCCCGGAAGCTGGTGGCCTACCGAAGGAAGCCGGGCTACCAGAGAATCGTCACCTTCGTCCGGTCTTCCCCACCGGGCCAGGTCCAGCCCTTGGTGGAAACCAGGAACTATACCAAGCCGGGAGACGTGCGCGATGAGATCCAGCCTGCTCTCTTCGATGTCCAGAGCGGAACCCAGATCCTCATCGACAGGAGCCTATTTCCGGACCCCTACCAGATCTCCCGCCCCGTGTGGAGGGAAGACAGCCGGGCCTATACCTTCGAGTACAACCAGCGCGGCCACCAGGCTTATCGCGTCCTGGAGGTGAACGGGACCACGGGGGCGGTGCGGGCCATCATCAACGAGGAGGTATCCACCTTCTTCGCCTACCGCAGCACCAACCCCGGACTTCGTGACCACGGACACAACTGGCGGTTCGACATCAACGACGGACAGGAAATCCTCTGGATGTCGCAGCGGGACGGATGGTCCCACCTCTACCTGTACGATGGCAATACGGGACAGGTGAAGAACCAGGTCACCAGGGGCGACTGGACGGTGCACTACGTGGACAGCGTGGACGTCGATAAGCGCCAGATCTACTTCCGCGCCCTGGGGATGAACCCGGACCAGGACCCCTATTTCATTCACTTCTATCGCATCAACTTCGACGGTACGGGGCTCCTGAAGTACACCCATGGCAACGGTACCCACGACATTTACTGGTCACCCGACAGGAGCTATTACGTGGACACCTACTCCCGGGTGGACATGCCACCCGTCACGGAACTCCGGCGAGGTAGCGACGTAGCTCTTCTGGCGGAGCTGGAGCGGGGAGACATGTCGGCTCAGCTGGCCACGGGGTGGCGCCCCCCCGAGGTCTTCGTGTCCAAGGGCAGGGACGGCGAAACCGACATCTGGGGCATCATCGTCCGGCCCCTCACGTTCGATCCCAACAAGAAATACCCGGTGTTGGAGCAGATCTACGCGGGCCCACAAGGCTCCTTCGTCCCCAAGACCTGGGGGGGAGGACAGAATCTCCTGGCCACCGCTGAGCTGGGGTTCATCCTGGTCCAGATCGACGGGATGGGAACCAACAACCGTTCCAAGGCCTTCCACGATGTCGCCTGGCAGAACCTGGGAGACGGCGGTTTCCCCGATCGCATCCTCTGGCACAAGGCGGCGGCGGAGAAGTACCCCTGGTACGACGCCACCCGTGTCGGCCTCTACGGCGGCTCTGCCGGTGGTCAAAACGCGGCGGGCGGCGTGATCTTCCACGGGGACTTCTACACGGCGGCCTTCGCCAGCTCCGGCTGCCATGACAATCGCATGGACAAGATCTGGTGGAACGAGCAGTGGATGGGCAAGATGGGCCCTCACTACGAGGCATCCTCCAACGTCGTGCATGCCCACCGCCTCACGGGGAAGTTGTTCCTCGCGGTGGGCGAGATGGACACGAACGTGGATCCTTCTTCCACAATGCAAGTGGTGGATGCGCTCATCCGGGCGGGGAAGTCCTTCGAGCTCCTGGTGGTTCCCAACGGGGGCCACGGTGCCACCGGTCTGCACGGCACCCGCAAGAGGAATGATTTCTTCGTGAAGGCCCTCCTGGGAGTCGATCCGCCTGACTGGAACAGCGGGATCAGTCTTGGAACGGATGAAGAGGGGAGAGCCCTTACGTTGCAGGCGGACAACCCAGAACCGCCTCCCGGTTTCTTCGACAATCCCCACGAGGATCCTCCCTTCACCTGGTGGTAACCTCTCCCCACTGCGGGATGGAGGACCGCTCTGCCAGAGGCAGATACCACGCAATGGGGCGGCCGGATCCACCGGCCGCCCTGGCGTCCAAGTGTCAAATCCAGGGCCTTCTCTTGCTGTCCTTGCTTCTCACCGGGTTGACGGTCCCACCCTCCGCCCAGTGTCAGGGCACTCTGACCGACTACATTCGGGCCGACAGGATCAACGCTCGAACCGGGGAGCCGTTGAGCGACGGGAGAGACGGGTGGACGCTGGAGATGAGGGGAGCGGAGTCTCCTGGTCCGCCGGACCCGGGCAGCTATAGGGAGGCGGCTTTCCGGGAGTGGCGGATCGACCGGGCACTCCCCGCTCGTGACCGAACGACGGCGTCAGTGCGCCGGGCATGGGACGCAGCACTGTGGCTGGCGCCGTCAGCCGGTGAGCGGATGTGGCCCGAGAAGTGACCTGGGGGACCAGAGTGTCTGGAACCACCGGGCGTGGATTCCCACCTGCGCCATGGATGTAGCTCCAGACCTCTATCTGGCGCGGACTGCTACCGCTACCTGACCCCCAGGGCTCTCTGCATGGCGACCTCTCCTCCCACCACCGGAAGCTCCAGTCGGGTTCCGTCCAGGTCCACGGTGAGCTCGGTGCCCGGATCCGGCCAGAGGGTGAAGTCCCGGTCACTGGAGAAGATCATGAGACCGATGCGCTCTCCCGCCGGGATGATCTGATCATCGGGCTGGAGGTGGAACGTCACGTCGTAGAAACGCCCTGGCACCAGGGGCTCGCTCTGGGTGAGAGAGCGGTGGTTCCGGGGGTCCGCCCACCCGCGGGTGATGAGGCCCCCGGAGGGTGTCCGCCCTCCTTCGCTCCAGGGGAGGGCCACCAACCAGACGGAAAGGTTGGCCGCCGGCTTGCTGGAGGCGAGGCGCACCGTGACCATGGGCAGTCCCGAGATGTGAACGGGCTCCACAAGCTCAGCGGTGGCATACAGGAGGCGGTGGTGAGTCCATTCGGCCTGGGCCAGGACAGACCCACCGAAAGAGAAATTGTCCACCAGGGTTTCGGTGCCTTGCCCGGTTTGGGGGCTGAGAGCCAAGCCCCCGGTCTGAACACCCCCGGCCATGGGGTGGAGCATCACGTGGGCAGCGTCGGGGTGGGGGTAATCCGGGTAGGGTGTCGGGTCGGTGCGCTCGTCTCCTTCCCGGACAATCCATGCTCTCGGATCGTTCTCCACCCCGTTCTGGACCCCGTAGAGGTAACGGGTGAACCACCGGTTCATGAGCTCCAGGGGCGGAGCGCCACCATGACCCCCCTGGTGGTAGTAGATCTGGACCGGGACGCCCTGGGCCTTGAGGGCTTCCGTCACCAGGAAACTGTGCTCGGGCATCACGTTCCAGTCGTTGAACGCATGGGCCATGAGGGTGGCGGCTCTTACCCCTTCAACGTCCCTGAGGAAGTCTCGTCCCGCCCAGAAGTCGTTATAGTCCCCGGACGCCCGGTCCATCCCCTCCGCCATCTCGCCGTCCCGGATGTGGGCATCGCACCAGGGACGCCGCTCGGGATTTCCACTGTTGATGAAGTCGTAGAGGAAGTCGATATCCTCGCCGAGCCACCCTCCGGGGTGTCGGACCAGCCCATTGGATCGATAGTAGCGGTAGTAGGAGGTGTTGGGAGCGATGGGAATGATGGCCTCCAGCCCCTCCACCCCCGTGGTGGCGGCAGCGTAAGGGAGGGTGCCGTTGTAGGAGGTCCCCGTCATGCCCACCGTACCGGTGCTCCAATGGGCCACCATCTCATCACCGCCCTCCGGGGAGGTGAATCCCCTGGCCCGGCCGTTCAGCCAGTCGATGACGGCCTTGGGGGCCAGGGCCTCCGGGGGGCCGCCCACGGTGGGGCACCCCTGAGAGAGGCCGGTGCCGGGTGCGCTGGAGTGCACCACGGCGAAGCCCCGGGGCACCCAGGTGTTCACCTGGGAATTGGAGATCCCGGAACGAAGCCGGGGAGGGGGTGGGGGTTGGTTCTCCCGGGGCGGCGACTCAGCCCCCACCTCCTGCCGCACGTTCCAGAGGTACTGGCGGGCTCCGGAAGTCCCCGCGAAGTAGGGACTGGACTCGTAGACCACGGGGACCTTGAGTCCTTCCGTTTCAGTCTGCAGAGGACGGACCACCGCCACATGAACCCGGTCCGGCCTCCCATCCCCGTCGGAATCGAACTCCGTCTCCACCCAGAGCTCCTGCCGAATCCACAGGGAGGAATCGCTGAAGGCGGGAACAACCTGGGCCTGGCCGTCCACGAACACCGGCCCGGCCCGGCCGGGCTCTTGAGCCTGGACCGCCCCGAAGGCGAGAGAAGCCAGCACAAGGCTCGACGCCGCGACCGTCCAAGCCCTCGAACGAAATCGACGGTGGGAATGGCTCATGAGAAGCGACCTCTGGGAAGAGTTGACGGTTGACCTGGCATTCGGCCAGGGCGACCAAATTTTGCCAAGACAAGATACGAAGCCACAGGGGGCCTGTCATTGCCTGGCAGGACAGGGGAACCTCCCCATCGAAGCTCCCTTCCCATCCCGTCTCCCAGTGCCCCGGTGCATGAGGAACGGGCCCGCCGAACTCTGGATTCACCTGGACTTCTGCGCTGAGCCCGTCGTCAAGGCTCGCATGGAAGAGGTAGGCGTCCACCGTGATCCATCCCATTGACCGGGGCGCTCTTGTCTCGGACGAAGCCGTTGATTAATAACCGGGCTGATCTTGAGCAAGGACGGCAGAACCATGACCAAGTTTCCCGAACCCGCCGACCGCAACGTTCACCGCACCTTGAGCTCGGAGAGCCAGCATGGCTGAAAAGGAATACTGGGGATCCCGCCTGGGCCTGATTCTGGCCTCCATCGGTTATGCCGTGGGAATGGGCAACATCTGGCGTTTCCCGTACATGGTGGGACAGCACGGAGGCGGCGTCTTCCTGGTTGTCTATTTCCTGGCCGTCATCCTCATTGCCATTCCCCTCTTCTCCATCGAGGTGGCCATGGGAAAGGCCTCGGGCCACGCACCGGCCGGGGCCTACAGGGCCCTCCGACCGAAAGGCCCATGGTTCCTGAACGGACACATCCACGTCTTGGTGAACCTCATCGCCACCGGATTCACCGCGCCTGTGGCCGGATGGATCATCGCCTACCTGGTCAAGACGCCCTCCGGTCTCTTCTCCGGCATGGGTGCGGAGGAAGTCGAGGCTTACTTCGGCGCCTTCTCCAACAACTCCCTGGAGGTCATGGGATGGACGACCATCCTCATCGTCCTCATCGTCCTGGTTCTCATCCGCGGCTTGAATAGAGGGCTCGAGCGTATGAACAAGATGATGATGCCGGCCCTCCTGGTTCTCCTTCTGGTCTTGATCATTCGGGGCCTGACGCTGGAGGGCGCGGGGCAGGGCGTCCTGTTCTACCTCAAGCCCGACTTCTCCAAGTTCACCTTCCAGGCGATTCCGGCCGCCGTGGGGCAAGCCTTCTTCTCCGTCGGCGTCGCGTTCGGGGCGGCAATGGTCTTCGGCAGCTACATGCGGCCGAAGGAGAGGGTGGTCTCCAACGCCATGATCATCGGATTCTCGGACATGGCGGTGGCGACCCTGGCAGGGTTCCTGGTGTTTCCCATCGTCTTTGCCTTCGGCCTCGAGCCCCAGGCGGGCATTGGGCTGGTCTTCATCACCATGCCCAACATCTTCAACCAGATGCCGTTCGGCGAGGTGTTTGCCGTCCTCTTCTACCTCCTGTTCTTCCTGGCGGCGTTTTCCTCCTTCCTGGGGGGTACGGAAGCCATTGCCGCCCATTTCCGGGAACTCTGGAACCTCTCCAGGGCCAGGTCCCTCCTGGTCACGGCCGGGATGGTGATGACCATCGCGGTGCTGTCCTCCACGTCCACCGAGGTGCTTGCCAGGATCGATTACATCGCCATCAACGCATTTCTCATCTTTGGGGCCTTGATGATGGTCGTGTTCGTTGGCTGGGTTTGGCCTATAGAAGGGTTTCTCGACACGGCCGGTCTGCATCGCCGAGGCGCGAGGATCTTCTGGACCGGCCTCATCAAGTACTTTGCGCCGGCGGCCATCATCGTCATCTGGCTGTCGCAGCTGAACATCATCAAGACAACGTGACCGGATGGGCCAGAGACGCCGTCACCGGCAGCACGCGGGCTCTATCCCGCACCGTCCAATTTGCCTCTTCGGTGGGAAGACATCAGTCCATGAAAGCCCCGCTTCCCGAGTTGAAGGAGAATCCCGTGAAGAACCCGTTTGAAGCTTTGGCCGTCTTGGGTGTGATTCTTCTGCTTGCATGGGGCTGCACCCGCCCCGCCGCCCATGAGCCGGACTATCCGATCCGGGCCATTCCCTTGACCCAGGTGGATATCACGGACGAGTTCTGGGCCCCCAAGCAGGAAGTCATCCGGAAGGTCTCTCTGCCCTACCTCGTGGAGAAGTTCGAGGAGGCGGGCCGCATTGTACACGCCAACCTGGTGGAGGCTGCCGCCTATATGATCATGGCAAGGCCCGACCCGGAGTTGGAGGCCTTCATCGACGCGAGGATCCATCGCATGCTTCAGTCTGCCGGATCCCGGGGAGTCTCTCCGACGGCGGCCGCGGCCTGGTACGAAGCCACCGGAAAGCGGGAGATGCTTGACGCGGCGATCCGGGCCGCCGACGAACAGGTGGCAACCTACGGACCCGGCAAGCAGGGTTACATCTCAGGCCACCAGGGCCAGAAGATCGGACTCATCAGCCTCTTCCGAATGACCGGCGATGAGCGGTACTGGAGGCTGGCCCAGTTCTTCATTGACATTCGGGGCCAGGAGGAGTTCAGGGATCAGGGGGCGCCCGAGTACCCGGATGATCCGACCTACCACCAGAACCATGCACCGGTCATTGAACAGGATGAGGCCGTTGGCCACTGTGTCCGGGCGCTGTACCTCTACATTCCCCTCACCGACATTGCGGCCTTGACCGGAGAGCCCTCTTACGCTGCAGCCTCCGAGCGGATCTGGAACGACGTGGTCTCCCACAAGATGTATCTCACAGGGGGTATCGGGTCCATCCGTCAGCAGGAGAAGTTCGGTGCGGCCTATGAGCTTCCGAACCTGAGCGCTTGGGGGGAGATCTGCGCCGCTTACGCACAAGTCATCTGGAATCACCGGCTCTTCCTTCTGAACGGAGACGCCAAGTATGCCGACACGCTGGAGCGGGTCCTCTATAACGGGCTCCTTGTGGGCGTCTCTCTCAGCGGCGACCGGTTCTTCTACCAAAGCCCCATGAGCTCCTACGGGGACTACGAGCGGTACGCCTGGATCAACTACCCGTTCTGCCCACCGAACCTGACGCGGCTGATCGCCGGACTCGGATCGTTCATCTATGCCCAGTCCGCCGTGGAACCCGACCTCTTCGTCAATCTCTTCGTGGGAAGCTCTGCTCGAGTCGAAATGGATGGGGTACCGGTTGAAATACGCCAAGAGACGCGCTACCCCTGGGAGGGCCGGGTAAGGATCTCCGTGGACCCCGCGCAGGACAGCGACTTCACGTTGGCGGTGCGGATGCCCGGATGGAGCCGAGGGGAGATCGTACCAAGCGATCTCTATGAGGCCGCCGACCCCATTCCCGGGCCGCCCACCGTTCTGGTAAACGGCGAGCCTCTCGAGTATGAGCTCCGACAGGGATACGCCCGGATCCACCGCCGCTGGACGGCTGGCGACGTGGTGGAGCTCGACCTTCCCATGCCGGTGGTTCGCGTTCGAGCCCACCCCAATGTGCGGGACAATGAAGGGCGTATCGCCCTTACCCGGGGGCCTCTCGTCTATTCTGCGGAATGGCCGGACAATGACGGCGCAGTGATGAACATCGTCTTGCCTGAGTCCGCAGAGTTCTCCGCGGAGTTCCGGAGCGATCTCTTGAACGGTGTCACGGTGGTGCGGGGTGCCGTGGAGAAGATCGTCCGCGGCGCCGACGGGAGATCCCAGGAAACGGTGCCGCACGATCTAGTGGCTGTCCCGCACTACGCCTGGGCCAACCGCGGTATGGGAGAGATGGCGATCTGGCTCGCGGCCCGGGAGGACAAAGCCTGGTTGGAACCCGTCCCTCCTTCTCCCATCGTGGCAGTCCGGTCATCGGGTGGCCTCCCCAGGGACATGGCCCCGGGGTACAACGACCAGAGTGATCGCCTCAGTGCCGTTTACGATGGATACGACCCCCTGCATTCGGCCGACGAGTCCTACCGGTATTTCCGGATGCGGGCGCCCGAGGGACAGCCGGCCTGGATCGAGTATGAGTTCGAGGATCTGACGGAGATCTCGTCCTCGGAGGCATATTTCGTGGACGACCGCCGCTTCTGTCGTCTGCCCCAGGCCTGGAGGATCTTGGTGAGACGAGGGGATCGCTGGGTTCCGGTCGAGGTTGAAGGGGGCTATCCGGTTGAGAGGGACAGGTTCAACAAAGTGGCCTTCCCGCCTGTGGTGACCCGGGCTGTTCGGATCGAGATGGAGCCTCAAAACATCTTCTACCGGGCGGGGGCAGCCGGACCACCGGACGCCGTGACCATCCGGGAGGACGTGATCTGGCGGGAAGTGGGCTTGATCGAGTGGAGAGTACAATAGCGCTCCATCCCCCTCAGGGTAGCCGAGCCGAAGGTATCCACCCAGAGCGAGTGGGACGGCCGACCCACCAGGCGGCGGCAGTTCGGCCAGGTGGTCCAGGAGCGATTTCCGGCGGTGGAGGTGAGGGACTGCTCCCAGGCGGTCTGGGAGCAGCGCCGGGTGAAGACCCCTGCGGAGGTGGAAGCCATCCGCCAGGCCGGCCGGATCGGATCCGCCGCTCTCATCGAGGTTATGAAGGCCGGGCGCCCGGGCCAGTACGAGTACGAGTTGAGCGCCCTCTACGAGTACGTGTGCAAACGGCAGGGTGCCCGTGAGCTAGCTTTTCCCACCATCATCAGCTCGGCGGAGAACCACCCCTACCTCCATTACAGCCAGTACAACCGGCTCCTGGTAGAGGGGGACTTCCTGGTCTTCGACGCAGGCCCCAAGTGGCAGGACTACTGCATGGACACCAGCATCTCCTTCCCCATCAACGGGCGCTTCTCTCCCCGGCAGCGGGAGATCTACCAGGCGTGCCTGGAGATCGCCAAGGGTTGCCTTGCCCGTTACCGGCCGGGTCTCACCGGCTATCAGATCGGTGAGGGGGTCCGGGTGGAGAATACGGTCCTGGTGACGGACTCCGGCTGCGAGATCCTCAACCCCGGCATACCCCGGGAGATGGAGGAGATCGAGGCCTTGATGGGGAACTCGTAGGGCAGGGGCTGGCGGCCCCTGCCCTCTCCTTACCACCCGGTCCGCTCCTGCCTCACCTGTGTGCTGTCTGCCGACTCGGGGGAACCTCAGAGACCGTCTCTCTCCTCAAGGAGCTCGATGTAGATTTCCTCGAACTTCTGCCTCAGCTCCTCGTCGGCATTAAGGATGTTGGTGATCTCGGTGTAGCGCTGGGCAGTGAACTCATAATCCTCGATGACGGCCACCATCTTATGGTTGGCTTCCATCTGGATCTCCTGAGCCTCCTCCTGGGTCGCGGCCCGCATCATCCTCTCTTCCATCTCCTCCCGGACCTCCATCACCTCGAAGTAGGCCTTCGTGAACTCCACGAGCTCCTCCCGGTCCGGTGGATCCGGAATCTCCTGGGCCCCGATGTGGGGAGCCGCCAGGAGGGCCAGGAGCATGAGGCTGAAGAGAGGTGCTACGGCTTTCATGACTGCACGCATGGTTTTCCATCCTTGTTCGGGGAATCTTCCCGGTTCGGTTGCCGGCTGCCGTTGCCGGGGTCCCATCTTGGGTTCATCTGCCGGCTTCGGTGACCGATCGGGCAACCGGCGTGCCACAGAGGCGGGAGGGCTGAGGGCCGGGGAGCCGCATGCCCCCGAAGGCCCCTGCAGGCAGCGCCTTTCTGCACCCTGAGGCGCCATCCGCGACCCTTCCTTGACGCTCCCTCCGGGCTGGCTCCGGCCTCGATAATTTGTGCTGAAGTGAGACATGTACCATATTGGGACCATGAGTACTTCCACGACCCGCCGTACCCGATTCCGATTCCGTCTTCCCCGCACCAGCCTTCGCTCGGCCCTGATCCTGAAGGTGCTCCTCCCCGTGCTCCTGGTCCTTGGAGGGACCGTGTTCCTGGAGTTCCGCACCCTGGAGGCGGAGGCGGAGGCCCGGATGCAGGAGGACGTGGAAATGATCGCCCGGGCCATCCGGCTGCCCCTGACCCACGCCATGGAGACGGAGCAGGAGGAGATCGTCTCCGAAGCCCTTCGCTCCGCCTTCGACATCCGGAGGATCTACGGCGCCTATGTCTATGGCCCCGAGGGAGATCATCTGGCCTCCATAGGCGCCACCCTGCCTGAGGAGCCCCCGGAGGTGGGCGCCCTGGTCTCGGAGACGGAGCGGCTGGGTGAGTACGGCTCCTTGGCAGGGCGCCGGGTCTACTCCTACTTCGTGCCCCTCACCGACTCGTGGGGCCAGAGCCTCGGGCTGCTCCAGGTGACCCGTCTCCGGAGCGACATGGACGATTACCTGGGCCAGCTCCGCCTCCGTGCCGGCACCCTCCTCCTCCTCTCCCTGACCCTGGTGGTGGCTCTGGTCCTTCTGGGGCATCGGCGATCGGTGGGAGAGCCCCTGACCCGCCTCCGGGAGGGAATGAGGGACGTCCGGGCCGGACACAGGGACCGGAGGGTAAGGGCGACGGGGCCCCACGAGCTTGCCGAGGTGGCCCAGAGCTTCAACTCCATGCTCGACGCCCTGAAGACCGCCGAGGTGGAGGTGGAGGAGAGGCGAAAGGCCCAGGACCGTCTGCGCGAGGACCTGGCCCAGGCTGAGAAGATGGCTGCGGTGGGCGTCCTCTCCGCAGGGGTGGCCCACGAGCTCGGCACGCCCCTCAGCGTCATCGACGGTAAGGCGAAGCGCCTGCTGCGAGAGCCCCACATCCTCGAGGAGCAGAGCCGCTCCCTCCAGGAGGTCCGGAGCGAAGTCCGGAGGATGGAGTCCATCGTCCGGCAGCTCCTGGCCTTTGGCCGAAGCGGGACCCGGGCCAGCGATTGGGCCCGGCTGGACGGGGTGACCCGGGCGGCCGTGGCGCCCCTGGCCGAGGAGGCCCGCCTGAGGGGTGTGGAGCTAGAGGTCTCGGGGCCCATCCCCGGGCCCCGGGTCATGGTGAACAAGAGGCGCCTGGAGCAGGCCGTGGGCAACCTGGTCAGGAACGCATGCCACGCGGCCCGTTCACGAGTCCGGGTGACGTGGCTGGCCTCCGGAGACACGGCGGCGGTGCTGGTGGAGGACGATGGGCCGGGAGTGCCGGACGGCCGCCGGACCCGCATCTTCGAGCCCTTCTTCACCACAAAGGCTCCGGGCGAAGGCACGGGCCTCGGCCTCTCCATCGTCCACGGCGTGGCGGAGGAGCACGGGGGAAGGGTCACGGTGGAACAGTCCGAGCTGGGGGGAGCCCGGTTTCGGCTGGAGCTCTCGGCCGTCGGCGAGGGCCCCGGGGATGGGACCGAGGGCCTCGCGGCCGGCGCAGAGGGCGCAGAGGGCCCCGGGGATGGGACCGAGGGCCTCGCGGCCGGCGCAGAGGGCGCAGAGGGCCCCGAGGACGGGCCCGAGGGCGGCGGCGCCCGGGAGTCCGGGGAGGGCGCCCGGGAGCGGCCGGAGCTTGAGCGCGACGGCGCCCGGGAGCCCGCAGACGAGGGCCCGTATCGGCCACAACAGAGCCCCGCCGAGCCGAACCCCGGGCCCCGGGCCGGGAGGAGGGCAGACGCATGAGCCGCAAGAGCTCTGACCTGGTGCTGCTGGTGGAGGACGACGAGGCCCTCCGCTCCCTTCTGCGGGACGAGCTGGAGACAGAGGGATGGGAGGTCTGTTCCGCCGGAAGCGCGGAGGAGGCCCTGGAGATCCTGGAGAAGTCCCCGGTGACCCTGGTGGTCTCGGACCTGCGGCTTCCCGGGGCGGACGGCATGGAGCTGCTGCACAGGGTCCGCAGGCGCCCCGATCCCCCGGCGTTCATCGTCATTACGGCCTTCGGCACCA
>PXFI01000276.1 GCA_003564295.1 Gemmatimonadota bacterium
AGGATGTTGCGCAGCGTGATGGGCTCTGCGTAGGTGGCCGGGATCTGGAAGTCCAGGTATTGGTTCACGTCCGCGTCCAGGTCCAGAAGGCCCCGGTCCCTGAGCTGGAGCACCCCCACCCAGGTGAAGGGCTTCGTCACGGACCCGATCCGAAATAGGGTGGTGGCCGGGTCCACGGGGTTGCGGCCATCCGCATCCGCATGGCCGTAACCCTTGGAGAAGAGGAGCGACCCACCCCGCACCACGGCCACCGTGGCCCCCGCCACCTCGTGATCCCTCAGGTGAGCGGCCATGACGCCGTCGATAAACCGCTCCAGCTCCTCCGCGTCCGTGGGCGCGCCGCGGATCAGCTCAGGGAATGCTTCGGACTGTTGCTGGTCCCCCGGCTCCTGGGGAGCGGCGGGTGTGGTAGCGGAAGCAGACAGTCCAGTCGAGCCCGTGGAAAGCGCTGCCGCCAGGAGGGAGACGGCGAACGCCCTCAGCGTGCGGGGGGTGCCCCTGCTGAATCCCATGGTTGTCTCCAGGTCTTCGGGTGGTCCTCGGAGTGGATGGCCGCAATGAGCACAAGGTCGTGCGGAGACAAACCGTGGGCAACAGCCGCTGGACCATGGCCCCCATCGATTCACGGCCGCAGCCGCAAAGACAAGCTCAGGCCGAACCGGCCTGCGTTGCACGTGAGTCGCCTGCCCTTCCCTCGCCCACCCGTCGCCTGCCATGTTCAATCAGGGAGGGGAGATCAGCCTGACTCAACTGCAGGCCCACCTGTCCACCGAATCGAAGGAACCTCAGCCGGAGCCACGGGAAGACCATGATCAGCAGCAGTCGGGGACGGTGCGGTCGGCGAGGAGCTCTCGTGGCAGCTCTGATCCTCATGACCTCCACCACACACCTGGCCTCACAGTCGACAGCAGAGCCCTCGCCCCACGGCATCGGCCTCGGCGCCGGCTGGGAGCGGCTTGCGACCCGAGACGACCAGGTGTCACCCATGCGGTACCACGGCGACGCCTGGCCCCTGGAGATGGCATACCGCTATGACGGCCACCGCTTTCACCACCTCGTCACGGCCTCCTACGGGGCGACCCGCCTCTCCTCGGCCATCACGGCCGACGACCGGCACAGGAGCCGGGTGCAGGAGCACCGCTTGCGTCATCACATGACGCTGCAGGTGGCTACGTTTTCGCCGCAGGGGTCCGACCTGGGTGTTGGACTGATCTTCGAGGCGGCCATCCGGGAGCGTTCCCACCGGTACGTGGCCTTTGCCGACGAAGAGTTCATCCGCTCCCTCTTCACGCTGGGACCGCTGGTGCGAGGGACTCTGGCTCCCACGGACCGCATCCAGCTGGAAGGCTGGGTTGGGGTTCCGCTCGTGGCGGTGGTTGCTGCTTCCCCTTATGGCGTGAAGGGGACGCTGGAGACCCGCTTCGAGCCACCCGGCGGCTTCACCCGCTTGCAGCCTGGTGTGGCCGCCCGCTGGCGTCTCTCCCGGTGGATGACGGCGCAGGCCTCCGTGGAAGCGAGATACACCCGTGTGCGGGAGCCAGCCCCGGCTCGCGATCTCCAGCGACTCGTTGCCCTGCACCTGCTCTGGACACCATGACGACCCGGCGCACCAGAGCCGCTCTCACCAGCCTCCTACTGGTCGCCCCCGTTGCCCTTGCCGGCTGCGACGGTTGGCTCCTCGGCGCCGATCCCGACCCCACACCCACCGCCGTCTTCCATGGCCTGTGGAAGGAGATGGACCGCTACTACGCCCATTTCGTGGTGAAGGAGGTGGACTGGGCGGCGGCGGGACGGAAGTTTGGTCCCCTGGCCGCGGCCGCAGGCACGGAACCTGAGCTGTTCGCCGTCCTCTGCTCCATGCTGGAGAGCCTCCAGGACGGACACGTGAACCTCTATGCGTTCGGCGACCTCGGCTCGTGCGGCTACTCCGGTTGGTACGACCGCTATCCCCGCAACTTCGAGCCCGAACTGATCAAGCATACGTACCTGGGCCAGGACGCCGCAGTGACCGGTGGTGGCCGCCTCACCTACGGTCCGGTGGCCCCGGGCATCGGGTATATCCACGTGGCCGATTTCGGCGGCGAGGGCTGGATCGACGACGTGGACCAGGTCCTGGCCGACCTCGCCCCCCTCCACGCCCTGATCATCGACGTCCGCGACAACGGCGGGGGCTCCAGCCGCAACTCCGATGCCCTGGCCGCACGTATCACCGACCGCCCCAGGCTCAACAGCTACGTGCGTTTCCGGAACGGACCCGCCCACCACGACTTCACCCCTCCAGCCCCTCGCATCGTGGAGCCCGCTGGCCCGAGCCGGTTCACGGGACCCGTGGCCGTGCTCACCAACAGACGCTGCTTCAGCGCGTGCGAAGGCTTCGTCCTGGCGGCCCGGGTGCTTCCCCACGTCAACATCGTCGGCGACACCACAGGAGGTGGCCTGGGGAACCCCCTCTTCCGTGAGCTGCCCAACGGCTGGTCTTTCCGCGCTCCCGTCTGGCTCCAGACCGACCCCGACGACCGGCCCCTGGAAGGCGTCGGCATCTTCCCCCACCTCCCGGTCCAGCTTGAGGTCGGGGATGTGGTCCGGGGCCGCGACACCATCCTGGACGCCGCTCTCGCCGAGCTGCGCAAGGACCCAACCGTCCCGAGCCCAGCTCCGGATTAGAAGAGCCACTGGACACCTGGCCGCCCCGGCGCACCACCCACGCCACTCCCACCTTGCGGGCCGGCAGGGCGTGACTCTCTATTGGTTCGCCACCGCCCTCGGGCGAGGGCTCGGCGGCACACCGGGAACGCCTCCCCGTTGACAGGCCAGCCCCGGGAGCCCCTTCTCAACCAGGATTCGAGCCATGACCAAACTCGGGATTCTTGTCTTCTTTCTGGCCGTGGCGGGAGCCGGGTACGCCGCCCCTGGAACGGACCCACCCCGGCCGGCGCCGGCGGCTGCCTTTCCCCCACCGACGGAGGCGGCCCCCCTCAGGCCGCCCCCCCTTCAGCCCGGGGGGACCGTGGCCCTGGTGGCGCCGGCCTCACCTCCGAGCCCGGAGGCGGTGGAGCGGGTCCGCCAGGGACTCGAGGATCAAGGGTTCAGGGTGGTGGTGGCCCCCAACGTCCTGGAGCGTCGCGGCTACCTTGCGGGAGAGGACGAGGCCCGGGCTGCGGCCTTCATGGCGGCATGGGCCAACCCGGAGGTGGACGCCATCTTCTCCCTGGCCGGCGGATACGGCGTGAATCGCATCCTTCCCCTACTGGATTTCCAGGAGATCGCCCGCAACCCCAAGGTGTTCACCGGGTTCAGCGACATCACCGCCCTCCACCTGGCCATCCAGAACCACGCCAACCTGGTGACCTTCCACGCTCCCACCCACAGCGCCACACTGGGAGGGGACGCCGAGCTTCGCCCCGTGCAGCACGCCTGGTTCTGGCGGCAGGTGTACGGGCCGAGTTACCTGGACGCCGCCGGGAACCGGCTCCCCCCGGGCCTCCTCTTCCCTGCCGGCGACAAGTTGGGTGAGACCCGCACCCTTGCGCCGGGCAAGGCGGTGGGACGGCTCACCGGGGGGAACCTGACTCTCATCGCCTCCCTGGTGGGGACGCCCTACGCACTTCGTCCTGACGGCGCCATCCTCTTCTTGGAGGACGTGGGGGAGGAGCCGTACCGCATCGACCGGATGCTGTCCACCCTGGAGCTGGCGGGGGTGCTGGACCGGGTGGCCGGGGTGGTCCTGGGGCGCTTTGCCCGTTCCGAGGCGGAGGACCCCGAGAGATCCCTCACCCTGGACGAGGTGTTCGAGGGGTACTTCGCCGGGCGCCCGTACCCGGTGCTCCTGGGCTTCCCCACGGGGCACGTGGTGGACAATGTCACCCTCCCCTACGG
>PXFI01000117.1 GCA_003564295.1 Gemmatimonadota bacterium
CGCCGGGCCGCCGCCGAGGCCAGCCGGTTGGCCGGACCCACAACGAAGTGCTCGAAGGTGAAGCGCGGATTCAGGTCAGGCATCATTCTTCCGATCCCCTGGCCCAGGCGACCAGGGAGGCCATATCCGGAGGAAGGGGTGCATGGAAACGCATCTCTTCCCCCGAAACAGGGTGACGGAACCAAAGGTCCGATGAGTGGAGCAGTTGCCGGGGCGCACGCCGGTCCAGCTCCCGGGCCCACCCTTGATGGATGCCACTCATTCCCCTTCCCCAGTGTTCCCCGTACACCCGGTCGCCCACCACCGGGTGGCCCACATGAGCCAGATGCACCCGGATCTGGTGGGTCCGTCCGGTCTTCAGCCATGCGTCAAGGTACTCTGCAGCCTCCCAACGTTCCCGGACCCTGAACCGGGTCTGGGCTCTCCGCCCCCCCTCCACCACCGCCATCCGCTTCCGGTCTGCGGGATGCCTCCCTATGGGTGCGTCCACCGTCAGGGGCGACTCGGGCAGGCGACCCCAGGCCACGACCCGGTAGATCCGTCGAACCTCCCGCCTCCGGATGGCGTCCGAGAGAGCGATGTGGGCCTCGTCTCCCTTGGCCACCATCATCAGGCCCGAGGTGTCCCGGTCGAGGCGGTGCACGATCCCCGGACGAAGCTTGCCTCCGATTCCTGAGAGGTCCGAGACTCGGTGGAGGAGGGCGTTCACCAGTGTGCCGCTCCGATGGCCGGGGGCCGGGTGTACCACCATTCCCGCCGGCTTGCTCAACACCAGGAGGAAATCGTCCTCAAACACAACCTCCAGGGGTATGTTCTCGCCTTCCAACCCCAGGGGCTCCGGTGGCGGCACCTCCACCCGGACTCTCTGGCCCACCGAGACCTTCTCGGACTTCTTCGCAGGCCGGCCGTCCACCGTCACCCGTCCCTCCAGAATCAGTCCCGCGCACCGGGAACGAGACAGCCCCAGCTGGCCGGACAGGTAGCGATCCAGCCGGTCCTGCGAGCCCTCTTCCACCACCATCTGGTGGATGCGCATCTCACGGAAAAGCTCGGATATCTCAGTCCCCGATCCGGGACATGGCAATGCGGGCCAGGACGCCATCCAGGTCCACTTCCCGCATCACTCCGTCCCCATCCAGACTCCCTTCTTCACCCACCCGGTATTCCCGAGCCAGGGTCTCCCCGGCGATGAAGCCTCGGAAGGCCAGGGCGGCACCCTCCACCTCAAGCCCACCGGAAATCGCCAGAGAAATCCTGTCGGTGATCTCCAGGCCCGCCTCTTTGCGCAGCCGCTGGATCCGGTTCACCAGCTCCCGGGCCAGCCCCTCCTGTCTGAGCTCCTGGTCCAGGCTGGGATCCAGGGCCGCCGTGAACCGACCGTCCCCCTGCACCACCAGCCCTCCTTTCGCCTCCTCCTGCACCTCCAGCTCCCCGGACCCCAGAACCTGCTCCTCCCCACCCACCACGATGGAGACCCGCTCCCCCTGGCGGAAGGAGGCGAGGGCTTCGGGGGAGAGGCCCCGGATGGCGGAGACCGCAGCTTCGGTCTCTTTCTGGAAGCGGGGGCCGAGGGTCCGGTAGTTGGGTTTCGCCACCAGGCGCACCAACCCCTCGGCGGATCCCAGGAAGGACACCTCTTTGACGTTGAGCTCTTCCTTCAGGAGGGCCAAAAGGCTGCCCCGTAGGTCCATCCCCTGCGGGGTGACGGCGTACATGGTCCGGAGAGGCTGCCTGACCCGGATCTTCACCTCCTCCCGGGCGGCACGCCCCAGGGACACCAGAGCCCTCACGGCCTCCATCCCCGCTTCCAGGTTCCCGTCCACCCGCCCAGGTTCGGCCACCGGGAAGGACGCCAGGTGGACGCTCCCCAGGCCCAGGGCCCTGTGGATCCAGTCCGCCGTGAAAGGCGTCACGGGAGCCACCAGGCGGGTCACAGTCACCAGAGTCTCCCAAAGAGTCCGGAAGGCAGACTTTGCATCGGCAGCATCGGTATTCCCCCAGAATCGGGGGCGGGAACGGCGGACGTACCAGTTGGACAACTCCTCGTTCAGGAAATCCCCAACGGCCCGGTAGGCCCGGGTCACCTGGTACACCTCCAGCTCAGTGTTCACCTGAAGAACCAGGGAGTTCAGACGGGAGAGGATCCACCGATCGATCTCGGGACGGGACTCGGGGACCGGATCATCGTCTTCCGGAGCCCAGCCTTCCGCAGAAGCATAGAGAGCGAAGAACCGGTATGTGTTGAACAGGGTGTCGAAGTACTTGCGAGCTGACTCCCTGACCCCTTCGGGGTCGAATCGCTTGGAGGCCCCGGGTTGGCTCACCGTCACCAGGTACCACCGGACCGCATCGGCCCCGTGCTCGGCCACGGCGTCCCACGGGTCCACCACGTTCCCGCGGGACTTGGACATCTTCTGCCCTTCCTCGTCCAGGATGAGGCCGTTCACCATGACGTTCCGGTAGGGCGTTCCCCGGCCCAGCATGACGGAGATGGCCAGGAGGGAGTAGAACCATCCCCGGGTTTGGTCCAGGGCCTCACAAATGAAATCCGCCGGAAAGTGCCGCTCGAACTCCTCCACGTTCTCGAAGGGGTAGTGCCACTGGGCAAAGGGCATGGCCCCGGAGTCGAACCAGACGTCCACCACCCCCGGAGTCCGCCGCATGAGGCCGCCGCAGCGGGAGCACTCCATGGTGATCTCATCAATGAATGGCCGGTGCGGATCGAAGCCCTCCGGAAGCCCCTCGGCCCTGGCCCGGAGCTCCTGAAGCCCACCGATCCACTCCACATGATCTTCGTCTTCCTGGCAGATCCATGCCGGGAGGGGAGTACCCCAGTAACGGTCCCGGGAGAGGGCCCAGTCCACGTTGTTCTCCAGCCACTCCCCGAACCGCTTCACCCCCACCTCCGGCGGAAGCCAGTTGATCGCCCGGTTTTCCCTGAGCATCTCCTCCTTCACCGCCGAAGTACCGGCGAACCAGGAGTCCCGGGCCATGTAGATGAGGGGCGAGTGGCAACGCCAGCAATGTGGGTAGGAGTGGATAGTGGTGCCGATGGAGAAAAGGTTCTCCCGGCTTCGAAGCTCTTCCACCAGAACGGGATCGGCGTCCTTGACGAACATCCCCCCCACCACCGGGATCTCCTCCCGGAAACGGCCCGCGTCGTCCACGGGCCGGAGCATGGCCAGCCCGTGGCGCTGCCCCGCCGTGTAGTCGTCCGAGCCGAAAGCCGGGGCCATGTGGACGATTCCGGTTCCCTCCTCAGCACTGACGAAGTCCTCCAGGACCACCGTCCAGCTGTTCTGAGGATCCTCCGGGACGGGAACCAGGTCCAGGGGGCGCTGGTACCGCCGGCCCTCCAGCACGTCCCCGGGGTAGCGACGCACCACCTCCACACCCTCCCCCAGGACCTTCTCCATGAGGGCCTCCGCCAGGATCACCCTCCGTCCCCCAGCCACCACCTCCACATAGGTCAAGTGTGGATGGAGGGCCAATCCCACATTGGAGGGAACGGTCCATGGGGTGGTGGTCCATACCAGAAAGGCCCTCCCCTGCGGATCGGACTCGCCGTCATCGCCCAGGAGAGGACAGAGGAAGAAGAGGGAGGCGTCCTCGATATCCTTGTAGCCCTGGGCCACCTCATGGGAAGAAAGGGCCGTGCCACAGCGGGGACAGTAGGGAACGCTCTTGTATCCCCGGTACAGGAGCCCCCGGTCTGCCAGCTCTTTCAGGATCCACCAGACGGATTCGATGTACTCGGGGTGGAAGGTGACATAGGGCCGGGAGTAGTCCAGCCAGTAACCGATCCGCTCC
This sequence comes from Gemmatimonadota bacterium, assembly GCA_003564295.1. Classification (GTDB taxonomy): domain Bacteria; phylum Gemmatimonadota; class Gemmatimonadetes; order Longimicrobiales; family Gaopeijiaceae; genus PXFI01. The sequence continues at coordinate 3,811 of PXFI01000117.1, forward strand.
GAAAGCTGCTCCCAGACCTCCTTGTAGGTGAACA
>PXFI01000315.1 GCA_003564295.1 Gemmatimonadota bacterium
CCAGGGCGGAGGTGCCCGCCACCAATCCAACGAACCAGGCCACGGCCTTGCCCCCCACCCGGGCCACGGCTCCGGCCTCGGAGGAGGTGATGCTTCCCAGGAGGAGGGACACCAACAGGGGGATCACCGTCATGCGGATGGCGTTCACCCAGAGGGCCCCCACGGGCTCCACCCAGGCCACGATGACGGCCGGCGCACCCGTTTCCGCCGGAGCCAGGACCACCCCGGCAATCAGCCCCAGGACGAGGGCCGTGAGTACGCGAGTAGCCAGAGACATTTGTCTTCTCCCGATCCTTTCCCCTCAGAGCAGGAACTTCACCACCACGAACCCCAGGATGATGAGGGCTCCGAACACCCAGGTGAGGAGGTTGAAGTAGCGGTCGATGAACCGGCTCATGGGAGGACCGAACCGGTAGATCAGGCCGGCAACCACGAAGAACCTGAGACCACGGCTCAGGAAGCTGGCCAGGACGAACACGGGGAAGTTGATGGCGAACACCCCTGCGGAAAGGGTGAAGACCTTGTAGGGGATGGGTGTGAGCCCCGCCAGGAAGATGGCCCAGAAGTCGTACCGTTCGTAGTACTCCTGGACTGCAATGAAGGCCTCGGGCGTCACCCCCGGAACGTAACTGAAGAAGAAATCCCCCAGGATCTGCCAGGCTCCCGCCCCGATGATGTACCCTCCCACCCCTCCCATCACCGACGCCACCGTGGCCATGGCGGCGAAGCGGAAAGACCGGGCCGCCGCACCCAGGCAGAGGGCCATGAGGAGGGGATCCGGCGGGATGGGAAAGAAGGACGCCTCCGCGAAAGCCAGGAAGACAAGTGCGGCAGGGCCGTAAGGGGTCTCGGCCCAGTGGAGGACCCAGTCGTAGAGTCGCCGTACCCACCCCGGCCGGGGCAGGGCCGCTCCACCCCCTTCCCCACCGCCCGGCTTCCCACGCTCCAGACTCAGGCCGGACCTCCCCTCTTCCCCCATCACGCTCTTGCCGTCCCCCTTCCATTCCTTCTTCGAATCATTGCCCACCTCCCGGAATCTCGTCCCTCCAGGCGAAACGGCCCAGGAGGGGTACGAAGGTGCAGCCGGCCCTCACCGGCTCCACCACCACGCTTCCCTCCTCCTTCCGGACCAGCACCAGCTCCTGGGCGTCCTTGCTCCCCACAGGGATCAGCATCCGTCCCGGATCCCCCAACTGGTCCAGGAGGGCGCCGGGGATGGCGGGGGAAGCCGCAGAGACCACCACAACCTGGAAGGGTGCATACTTGCGCCATCCGATGGTACCGTCCCCCACCAGCAGGGCCACGTTCATGATACCCAGGGCGTCCAGGGCTTTGCGGGCCCTGGCGGAGAGCTCCCGGATCCGCTCCACGGAGTAGACCCGCTCGGCCATTTTGGCCAGAAGAGCGGTGAGGAAGCCCGATCCCGTTCCGATCTCCAGGACCCGTTCGTGGGCCCGGGGATGGAGGATGGTAAGGTAAAGGGCCTGCAGGGATGGTTGGGACGCCGTCTGTTGATACCCGATGGGGACCGGCGCATCCTGGTAGGCCCGGTTCCAGACGCCTTCGGGAAGAAAGAGATGCCGTGGCACGTCATCGAACAGTTGGAGGATCTCCAGGTCGCGGATTCCTCTGGCCCGGATCTCCTCGATGAGGCGGCGCCGGTAGCCCGTGAACCGATGGTGGTCGTTCAGAGAGCCAGGTTCCACCCGCGAATCTCCTCCATGAGCTCGTAGCTTGTGAGGTCGAGGTGGAGGGGCGTCACCGAGATGAACCCTTCCTGCACCGCCCGGAAATCCGCCTCCCGGCCACCGTTCCACGCAGAGATCCCGCCGCCGATCCAGAAGTGCTCCCTCCCCCTGGGATCCAGGATGCGGGTGATGGCGTCGGCATACCTCCGGCGCCCCAGGGAGGTGATCCTCACCCCCCGCACCCCCTCGGGAGCCACGGCAGGAAGGTTCACGTTCAAGAGGGTGTGGGGCGGGAAGGTGTCCTGCCCCAGGATCTGGCGGAGGAGGCCCTCCAGCAGCGGTCCCCAGTGGTCCAGAGTCTCGAACTCGTCACCCGTGTAGGAGATGGCCGCTGATGGGACACCGATGACGGTGGCCTCCATGGCCGCCGCCACGGTCCCGGAGTAGAGGACGTCCTCTCCCATGTTGGAGCCGTGATTGACCCCCGAGAGGCAGAAGTCCGGGGTGGACGCCAGGAGCTCGTTCACCGCCATGATGACGCAGTCCGTGGGGGTGCCGTCCACCACGTAGACCCCATCGGCCGATCGCCGGGCGCGTATGGGGCGGTGGATGGTAAGGGAGTGGCTGGTGGCGCTCTGTTCCCGGTCGGGGGCGACGACGTTCACCTCCCCCAGGGTCCGGGCCGCTTCCGCCAGGACCCTCAAGCCCTCGGCCATGTACCCGTCGTCGTTGGTGCAGAGGATCTTCATTCGGTGGGTGATGAGCTGGGAGTGCTCAGGATTTCCATGAGCTCTTCCAGCTCCTCCCTCATGGAAGTCAGGAACTCGGGGGCCAGGACTTCCTGCTGGCCCTCCTCCAGGTCCCCCTCCTTTCGCATGTCCAGCAGCTTCTGGTTGGCTCCCTCGATGGTGTACTTCTGCTTGTAGAGAAGATGCTTCACCAAGAGGATGAGCTCGATGTCCTTGGGCCGGTAGACCCGGTTCCCTGCCCGGTTCTTACCGGGACGCAGGACCTCGAACTGGGTTTCCCAGTAGCGCAGGACATGGGGCTTCAACGACGTCAGGTCGCACACCTCGCCGATGGAGTAGTAGGCCTTCTTGACGATGGACTCTCTCACGGCTGCCTCCTCCTTGCGGCCGTCATGACCACACTTCCGGTCTCGGAACTCTTAGCATGAGGTCCCGGATGGCGTCCCTGGCCGCCTTCCCTTCCCACAGGATGGCGTGGACCTCGTGGCTGATGGGCATCTCCACCCCGGCCTCCCGGGCCAGGTCCTGAACCGCCTGCACCGTCCGGACCCCTTCCGCCACACCCTTCATGCTCGCCAGGATCTCGGCCAGGGATTCACCCTTTCCGATGCGGTACCCCACGGTCCGGTTACGGCTCAGGGCCCCGGTGCAGGTCAGTACCAGGTCCCCCATCCCCGCCAGGCCGGAAAAGGTAGCCGGGTCCGCCCCCATGGCCACCCCCAGGCGGGTGATCTCCGCCAGGCCCCGGGTGATGAGGGCAGCCAGGGTGTTGTGACCGAGCTCCATGCCCGCCACGGCGCCGGCCGCCAGAGCCACTACGTTCTTGAGGGCGCCGGCCATCTCCACTCCCAGGACGTCAGGGTTCGTGTAGACCCGGAAGTACTCGGTCTGGAAGGCGTCCTGGGCCGACAGGGCCGCCTGGGAGGATCGGCTTGCCACCACCACGGCCGTCGGAACGTCCTCGGCCACTTCGGCGGCGAAGCTTGGCCCGGAGAGGAAGGTGAGCCGGTGGACCTGTTCATCCGTCAGGATGTCTGAGAAGACCTGGTCCATGCGCCGTCCCGTGGACACTTCGATGCCCTTGGAGGCGCTAACCACCTGAGCTGCGGGATCCAACTCCCCGGCCATCGCTTTGAAGACATCCCCCACAAACTGGGAAGGGACCACAGAGACCACCATGGGCTTGCCCGCCACCACCTCCACCAGGTCCGAGCTGACCTCCAGGCTGTCCGGAAGCCTCGCTCCCGGGAGGAAGGTCCGGTTCTCCCGGTGCTGCCGTATCTCCTGGACCACCTCCGGCTCCCGGGCCCAGAGGGATACCCGGTGCCCTTTCCGGGCCAGGAGCCGAGCCAGGGCCGTCCCCCAGCTTCCGGCTCCCACCACGGCCACGGAGCGG
>PXFI01000115.1 GCA_003564295.1 Gemmatimonadota bacterium
TCAGCACCCTGTCCTTGTTGGTCCTGATGGGCCTGCCCTGGGCCTGAGCCTGGGCGGAGGCCAGATCCGGAAGAACCAGGACTCCAGCCAGCAGAAGGGACAGTACCGTCCCACTGAACAAGTCTCGCTTTCTCATTCCTTCCCCCTTTGGGTTTCTTGTCTCATGGCCGTCTTCAACGCTCACCGATCCGGTATCCCTCCGGCGGCTCCGCACCCATGAGGTGCCGTACGAAATAGTCCCAGCGGCGTCGCATCATATAGTTGTTGTCCACGCCGAAGCCGTGCCTGGCATGGGGAAACACGATCAGGTCGAAGTCCTTGTTCGCCTTGATCAGGGCATCCACCACAAGGTAGGTGTTGTAGGGAGACACGTTGTCGTCCATGGCCCCGTGAGCCAGCAGCAGCTTGCCCTCCAGGTTGTGGGCGACGAGTTGGTTGGCCTGCACTTCGTAGCTGTCGCCGCTGTTCACGGGCCGCAGCAACCCCTGGAAGCGCTCGCTCCAGGAATCGACGTAGTTCCGGTTGTCGTGGTTGCCCGCCTGCGATACGCCCACCTTGAAGAAATCCGGGTGGCGGAACATGGCGCTGGCGGTGGCGAAACCGCCGCCCGAATGGCCCCAGATCCCAGCCCGCTCGATGTCGATGAAGGCATGCTCCCGGGCGAGCTGGCGCATGCCCGCGATCTGGTCGGGGATGGTGTTGTCACCCATGTTGCCGTAGTAGAAGTCCAGGAACTCCTTGGAGCGCAGCTCCGTGCCCATACCGTTGATGGCCACCACCACGAAGCCCAACTCGGCCAGGGCCTGGTGGTCGCTGTGGGCGGGCGAGAAGTGCCACGAGCCGACGCTGCTTCCCCATGGTCCCGGATAGATGTAGTTGACGATGGGGTAGCGGCGCCCCGGCTCCAGTTGGGTGGGCCGGAACATGAGGCCGTAGATATCGGTCTCACCGTCCCTGGCCTTCACCGTGATGGGGGTCGGGGGCTGCCAGCCCGTGGCCAGGAGACGGGACGCATCGGCTCGCTCCAGGGCAAGGATCTCTTGCCCACCCATGCTCCGCAGCACGTTCACCGGTGGCGTGGTGGGCGTGGAATACATGCTCACGAAATACTGCCGGTCCGGCGACAGCGTCACCGAATGGTTCGCGTCCTCTGGCGTGAGAAGCGTCAGGTCCCGGCCGTCCATCCCCACGCGATAGAAGTGCTGGTAGTAGGGATGGCGACCCTCCTCCCGGCCCACGCCCATGAAGTACACGGTGCCATCCTGTTCATCGATGTGGCGCACATCGGTGACGTTCCAGCTACCGGACGTGATCTGTCGCTGCAGCTCGCCGGTGCCCAGGTCGTAGAGATAGAGGTGCCCCCAGTTGTCACGCTGCGACCACCAGAGCACTGCGTTCGAGGCGGGCAGCACCCGCCAGTTCTCCCTTCGGATGGCCACGAACCCGGACTGGAACTGCGTGGGGGAGGTCTCGGTGAACAGCGTGCGCACCTCGCCGGTGCTGGCGTCCGCCACCCGGAATGCCACTTCCCGGCTGTCCCGGGAGGACGACACGAAGGCCACGTGTGAGCCGTCGGGATACCACTCCACGTCCACCAGGCGGTTGCCCACGGCAATGTGGTCGTAGATGGTGGAACGTTGCAGGTCCGGCGGCATCTGGAACCGCACGACCCGGGCGGGCTCCACGTCGATGACCACCCGGTGGATCCGGAAGACGACGCTGTCCTCCGGCAGCGGGTAGCGCCACTCCTGCAGCCGTGGGGTCCCCACGTTGGTGGTGACCAGGTACATGTGCCCGATGCCCCGGGCGTCCTGCTGGAAGGTGGCTATGCGGCGGGAGTCCGGGCACCAGGCCAGCAGGGGCATGGGGCTCCGCGTCCAGCCGGCGTTGTTCGTGGCGTAGCCGAAGTCCTCCATTCCGTCAGTGGTGAGGGCCCGATCCTCGCTGGTGGTGAGGTCCCGGACCCAGAGGTTGAAGTCCCGGATGAAGGCGGCGTAGCGGCCGTCGGGAGAGGTGACGGAGGCCGGCGGCGGCGCGTGACGGGGCCCGGGGGCGTCCCCGGGGTCCACGGCCCTGCATGTGTAGGCCGTGAGGTCACAGCTCCAGAAGCGGCCGGCGGCCATGAACGTCATCTCACCCCCGTCTTCCGACAGCTCGAAGGTCGTGAAAGGGAGTCGCTCCGCCTCGATCTCGGCGCCGGTGGCTTCCCTGAGGGCCCGTGCCAGATGCTCGTGGTCGAAGGCCGCCGCCCGGCTGCGCCGAGCCGGGTCCACCATGACGAACTCCGCCCCGTCTGCCGTGGTGGTCCGGTACCAGAACCGGCCGTCCGGAAGCCAGTTCGGGGAGCCCGCCACCCCCATCATGAGGGGAACGGTATGCTGGGCAAGAAACCGCTCCGCCCGGGCGTAGTCCTCCGCCGTCAGCCGGTCCGGCTGCTGCGCCGCCAACGCCGCCAGCGGTAGCGCCGCCAGGAAGCAGCCCAGTAGTACCTGCCGGCGAACGTGCCGTGCGACCATGGTAACCTCCGAGATCTTCAGGGGATGGGGATCGGCATTCCAGGGGCTCCAGAGGGCCGTGAGTGGACAGTAATCAGAACTCAAGGGGCCCAACGGGGCCGTGAGACTTCCCAGGAAGGTAGGGATCGGCATCCCCGGGGAGCAAGAATCGGCGGAGTTATGGCTTCAGCTTGTTGGCAATCTGCAGCATCAGCCGGGGGGGGGGCCTGCCGCCGCCTGCAGAATGACCTCGGCGCGGCGCCGGCTCATGTCGTAGGGCACTCCTACGGCGGGGCCATCGCCCTGGAGCTTGTGCTCCGTTCTCCGGAGGCCGTTGCCGTCCCGGGTCGGTAGGCCTCGCTACAGGCTCGCCCCGAGCACGGATCTGGAAGTCCCGTGCCCGGAAGGCTACTATGCCCACAGTCCTCTGCGGATCAGGCTGGTTCCCACACGGGGTCCGTCAGGAGACCGTTCCCATGCCCACGCTCTTGAACACCGAGGATCACACCATGAGCTCCCTTCCCCGACTCCTGGCCCTTTCCCTGCTCGCCGCCCTGCTCCTGCCCACAGCGTTGGCGGCCCAAAAGCCCACCCCCGTCGGTCGGTGGGAGACCATCGACGATGAGACGGGAGCGAGTAGGTCCATCGTGACCATCTGGGAAGAGGACGGGAAGCTGTTCGGCAAGATCGAGTCACTCTTCCGGCAGCCCGGGGAGGAGCCGGACCCTGTCTGCGATCGGTGCGAAGGAGAGCGGAAGGACCAGCCCATCATCGGCATGACCATTCTGTGGGATCTCAGGAGGAACGGCCATGAGTACTCGGGCGGGCACATCCTGGACCCCAACAACGGTAGGATCTATCGGTGCAGGATCGCTGTGGAAGATGATGGAAAGAAGCTGAAGGTCCGGGGGTTCATCGGGTTCTCCCTCCTGGGCCGCACCCAGTACTGGCACCGGGTGGATTAAAGACCACGTACTGGTCCACCAACTCCGGGGTGAAGGGATGAAGGGGCCCCGCCGGACTCACCGATGGGGCTGTAGGCCGAATGCGAAGACGATCGGAAACACCAGGAACCCGGCGAGAATCGCCACTCCCATGTCCGAGAATCCAATGATCATCGCGTTGGAAACCACTCTTTCTTTCTGCCGCATGTAGCTGCCGAAGACCATTGCCGCCCCGAACGCGATGCATACGGAGAAGAAGGCTTGCCCCACGGCCGCCGGAACAGCCTGGGGGGTGAACTTGGAGAAATCGGGCTTGAGGTAGAACAGGACGCCCTGCCCCGCGCCCTCCAGGGTCAAGCCTCGGACGA
>PXFI01000245.1 GCA_003564295.1 Gemmatimonadota bacterium
GGGCCAGGACCAGGGCGAGAACAGACACGGCCGGGGCAACCCCTCAGGAGGGCGGTGAGAGGTTCTTGAGACGGATCCGGGCTTCCTGGTTCCGGGGGTTCAGCTCCACGGCCCGCTGGAGAAGGATCAGGGCCAGATTCTTGTCTGCCTCCTCCACGGCGATCCTACCCAGCCTGAGGAAGATGTCGTCCCCCAGGTCCGGGTTCAGCTTCACGGCCTCCTCGTAGTGCGTCTTGGCGCTGGCATGATCTCCCCTGCGAAAGGCCTGGTCTCCCAGGTTCTTGTGAGCTTGGGGCGGCACCTCGGAACCGGCGGAGAGGGCCCGGAGGAAGTACTGCTCAGCCGCCCGGTGGTCACCCTGGTGGTCCAGGACCGCCCCCGTGTTCACCAGAATGGAGGTTTCGGCAGAGTAGACACGGAGCCCTTCCCGCCCCAGGGTGATGGCCTCTTCCGAGTGCCCGGCCATGGCAGCGGCCAGGACGGCGAAAGCGTAGAACATGGGCGGCAGGGACTCTCTTTCCACCCGGTTCCGATACTCCATGAGGGTAGCCCAGGCCTTGCGGGCATCCCCCGACTTGAGCTCCGCGATGCCCCGGGCCAGTGTCAGATCGGGATCATTCTTGTTGATGGTCGCGGCCTCCTTCAAGAGCTGGATGGCCTCGTCGAGCCGTCCAAGCTGCTCCAGCGCCAGAGCCCGGTTTCGGAGCACCGCATACCACCCACCGGCTCCTATCTCGGACATGGCGTCGAAGTGCTCCAACGCCCCCTCGGGATCACCGGACCTGAGAGCGAGGAGACCCATGAAGAACCGGGCAGTGGGCTCGCCCTGATCTTCCTCCAGTACTGCCCGGAGCTCCAGGGCCGCATCCTCAAGCATCCCGGCCTTGTAGAACGCCGTCCCCAGGGCAAGGCCCCTCTGAAGGACCGACTCGTCACCCTCCCCGTCTTCGGCGGCCCTCTTGCCAACCTCCTGGAGATACCCCGCTCGCAGTAACTCGTAGACGGCCTTCCCGGTCTCGAACTCCACCAGGCCCGCGTCCCGAGCCAACTCCCGCACCGTTCGGCTGCCGTCAAGAAGAGGGAGAAGCTTCTCCTGCATCCGGGTCAGGTCCACGCCCTCGGCTCGAGGATCCCGGCCGACAGCAAAGATCAGGTCCAGGGACGGGATATCCTTTTCGATCTGGGACCATTCGTCCACCCTTCGGGCTCCCTCCATGAGGAGCCCATCCAGATTGAGGGACGCCAGGAAGACTTGGTCCTCGTCGGGACGCTCGCCGGGGTTGAAATGGAAGGAGCCTTTGGTCCAGCTGAACAGATGGAAGACGGCTTCCTCGATCTGGGTGATGATCCACTTCTCCAGCTCCTCCCGGGAAAGGGCGCCCATCTCCACCAAGATCTCGCCCAGCCTCTTCTGCCCCTCCTTCCCCTGCATCTCCACTGCCCTGGAGAGCTCATCGCCGCTGATGGCCCCGCCCTTGACCAGAAGCTCCCCCAGGCGGTCCGGCCGGTTCAGCACTGAGGCATACACCACCCGGCCGTCTTCGAAGTAGATGTACCCGAAATTGGATCGGTCGGTGACCGTCAGGCATCCGGTCTTCCGGGCCAGGGATACCAACTGGCAGATGTCCGCCAGCCCCACATCGGCCAGTGAGCCCTCGATGGCCATCAGTCAAGATCCTCCACGATCCGGTCCCTCAACCTGGGCCATTGCCAGATGACCTGCTCGGCGGAGGGAGACCACGCACCGTTCGAGGCGGTCCTGTCTCCCGCTGTTCCGAGCCGATCACTGGACCCTTCCCGGCTTTCCCCTCCCGGGCCTCCCTTCGCCGCTCGCCCCGCCCCGGCCAGAGCCCCGGGACCGAAGGACATAATCCATTCCCGGTCCCGAGCCGCCACATCCTCCCTCCAGGAGCTCTTCGGGGCCCCGACAGGACGGGACGGTTCGGGCGGGGTCCGGGTCGGGGGAGGAACCGCAACCTTGGGAGCGGGCCGGAGCTCCACCGGAAGGTCGGAGGCCCCGAGATTCACTTCCAGCACCAAACCACCCTCAAAGCGGGACCTCAGCCGGTCGTCGATACCGGCAATGTCCGCCGGCGATCGGTCGGCAGCCACCATGATTCTGGCCTGCCTGCGCTGGAGAGCCTCGAAAAGGTGGAAGAACTCCTCCTGAGCCCGCTCCGTGCCCGCAAGATCCTGCACGCCGTGCACAAGAAGCAAGTCGACCGACCACCACCGCTCCCTCCAGGCCCCTGCTACCCCTGCCGACAGAGCGTGGATGAAGTCCTGGGCGAACTCGCCCACGGACGTGTAGGCCACGAGTCTGTCTTCCCCCCGGGCCGGTAGGCTCCGCCCGGCGGCCTCCAGGAGAACTCGAGCCGCCATCCCGTCGGGGCTCCAGAGGAAGAGGGGGCTGTACTCCGGCCGGTCCGTCCTGACGAGCTGCTCGGCGGCCCGGATGACCAGGTGCGGAAGGTGAGGCCCCAGAGACGGCAGGTCCGGCCCCGCCGGGACCTCCGGGAAGGGTCGCGCCCGTTCCCGGGCAGAGGCCAGGAGAGCTTCCGCCTCCTCCAGGCGCTCCGGATCCCGAAGGAGGCCATAGGCCGCCTCGGGCCAGGGATTACCCACCTTGTCGAGGTGGGCCTTGATCTCTCTCAAGCGCCGCACCGTCTCCCGGAACTCCCGCGCCACCCGGCGCACATCCTCCGGGGGGCTATCCTTCTCCAGGAGGCGCCGGAGCCGGTCCGCCCTGAACTCTTCCGCCTCCACCTCTTCGGCCGTCTCCCGGAGAAGCTTGCGCCAGGGAAGCTCCTGCGCCTCCACCTGCGCAGCCACGGTGCTGGAAAGCTCGTCCAGAAAACGATCCACCTCAGTGCCCCCCGGACCCACCGCCGGTCTCTGCTTCCCGAACATAAGGCCGGCCTCTTCCGGGCTGATCTCTCTTCCCTCCAGCTCTTGAATGGCCAGTACCCGGTTCAGAGCACCGCTGAGCTCCCTGACGTTCCGGAAGGCGATCCGACCGATAATGTCTGCTACGTCAGGATCCAGGGATTGTCCCCGGGCTTCCGTCTTCTTCCGGATGATGGCCACCCTGGTCTCGTATTCGGGTGGGCCGATGTCCACCAGCAACCCGCCTTCGAACCTGGAGCGGAGCCGGGCGTCCAGGCCGTCGATCTCGGAAGGTGGGCGGTCGCTGGCAAGGACCACCTGCTTCCCTTCCCCTGCCAGGATGTCCAGAGTTCTCAGGAGCATCTCCTGGGCCTCCGTCTGGCCGGCGAGGAACTGGACATCATCCATGAGCAGGACATCCAGGGTCCGGTACCGGGTTCGTATCCCTCCCGGATCCTCCCGCTCCAGGGCCTCCGCCAGTTTCGCCAGGAACCCCTCCAGGGTCTCGTACTCCACCCTGATGTCCGGATGGAGCCTGGCGGCCTGATGGGCGATGGCCCCGAGAATGTGGGTCTTTCCCAGACCCGAGGAAGCATAGAGAAACAGGGGATTGTAGCCGGACCCCGGACTCTCCGCCGCTCGCCGGGCCGCCGCCGAGGCCAGCCGGTTGGCCGGACCCACAACGAAGTGCTCGAAGGTGAAGCGCGGATCCAGGTCAGGCATCATTCGTCCGATCCCCTGGCCCAGGCGACCAGGGAGGCCATGTCAGGAGGCAGGGGTGCGTGGAAACGCATCTCTTCCCCCGAAACAGGGTGACGGAACCAGAGGTCCGATGAGTGAAGCAGTTGCCGGGGCGCACGTCGGTCCAGCTCCCGGGCCCACCCTTGATGGATGCCACTCATTCCCCTTCCCCA
>PXFI01000188.1 GCA_003564295.1 Gemmatimonadota bacterium
CCCCTATCCCAACGTGGACGCCGGCTCCGGCGCCCTCCTGTATCACTACGGCATCACGGAGATGGAGTTCTACACCGTGTTCTTCGGTGTCTCCCGTGCCATGGGGCTTCTCTCCCAGCTCGTTCTCAGCAGGGCCTGGTGGGAGCCCATCACTCGGCCGAAATCCCATACCACCGACTGGTACAAGGAGAAGGTGAAGTCGATGTAGATGGGTTTCACCTGCGGGACCTTCCAGGTCTCGTGGGGAGAGCGAAGGACGGCCCCGGCGGGTGGTGCTCACCCGCCGGGGCCGCGTTCATGAGTCGTCCGGGGCGCCTCTTCCCTCAACTCGGGTTGGGGGTCACCTTGTCACCCCCAGCTCCTGGTTCCGGGAGGACTCTGCCGGAGAGCCGTGAGATAGGCGAAGGGGCTCTTGCGGGCCTCCTGGGGCTTGCCCCACCACTCCCGGGTATGCGGCGTCCTTGCTCGCAACGCCCCCACCCTCAGGGCCTCAACTTCGTAGGCGATGACGTTGAGGGTTTCCCCGTCCTTCTGGAGCCGTCCCCGCACCGCCACGAAGGGCTCCATGCGAATGGTGGAACGGTCCCGCTGGTAGATCTTCGGCTTCACGATGACATTCACGGGACCGTCTTCATCTTCAAACAAGACAAATACATAACCCTTCGCAGTCTGAGGGCGCTGCCGGGCTACCACGATGCCGGCCAGGCGCACGGTGGAGCCATTGGGGAGATCCTTGAGCCGGCCTGACGAGACGGTATCGGGAGGGAGCTGGTCCCGGACCAGGGCCAGGGGGTGGAGGGAGGCGGAGAAGCGGAGCATCCGGTACTCCGCCACCATCCGCTCGTCCTGCCCCATGTCGTGGAAGGGCAGGCCGGAGAAGGGGTCGGCCAGCTCCAGCTCCACCTGTGGATGGTCCTTTCGGCCCCCGGTCCGGTCCGGCTCCGTCTCGGGCCCCAGCCACAGTCCCGCCTGCCAGAGGAGCTCCCGGCGGGTGAGGCCGGAGCCGTCGAAGCCCCCCACCCAGATGAGGTTCTCGATGGCGGGACGCTTCAGGGCCGCCGGCGTGCGGCGGAGGAAGTCCGGGAGCGAAAGGAAGGGGCCGTTCCTCTCCCGCTCCGCCACCACGCCCCGGGCCATCTCCTCCCCCCATCCCCTCACGAACCCCAGCCCGATCCTGAGGTCCTTCCCCTCGGCGATGCACCGGACCCCGCTCCGGTTCACGTGGGGTAGGAGGGTCTCGATCCCGTGGCGCCGGGCGTCCCGCCCCAGGGCGTCCAGGGAGTAGAACCCCATGGGCTGGTTGTTGAAGAGGGCCACGTAGTACTCGGTGGGGTAGTAATGCCGGAGCCAGGCGGACTGGTAGGCCAGGAGGCCGAAGGCAGCGGCGTGGGACTTGGGGAACCCGAACTCGCTGAACCCCACCACCTGCAGGAAGACCTTCCGGGCCACCTCCTCCGGCACGCCCTTGGTGGCGGCCCCTTCCAGGAAGGCCTCTTCGTAGGCCCCCATGGCCTCCTTGGAGCGCTTCCGGCTCATGGCCCGGCGGAGGCCCTCGGCCTGGCCATCGCTGAACCCCGCCAGGGCCTTGCACACCTTCAGGACCTGGTCCTGGTAGACGATGACCCCCAGGGTCTCCCCCAGGGCCTCCTCCAGGAGGGGGTGGTCGTAAGGGACCTGGTAGCCCGGGTCCTCCCGCTGCCGCTCCCGGCGGGTGACGTAGGGGTTCACGGCGCCCCCTACGATGGGGCCCGGCCGCACCAGGGCCACCTCCACCGCCAGCTCCTCCAGGTTCCGGGGCCTCACCCGGCGGATCATCTGGATCTGGGCCCGGCTCTCGATCTGGAAGATTCCCACCGTGTCGCCGGAGCAGATGCGGTCGTAGAGGGCCTGGTCGTGGAAGTCGATGCGGGAGAGGTCCGGGGCGCCCCCCACCACCGGCTCGCCGCCGGAGCCGGCGGTGCCCCCCTCGGCGATGAGGTCCACCGCCTCCTCCACCAAGGAGAGCATTCCCAGGGCCAGGAAGTCGATCTTGATGAACCCGGCGTCCTCGCAGGAGTCCTTGTCCCACTGGCACAGCACCCGGCCCTCCCAGGCCGCCGGCTCCAGGGGGACGATTTCCACCAGGGGGCGGGAGGAGATGATCATCCCCCCTACGTGCTGGGAGAGGTGCCGGGGGAGGCCGGCGATCTCTTCCGCCAGCTCCCCCAGGGCCTGCCAGAGGGGGGCCGCGGCCTTCTCCCTGAACTCCGGAAGGGTGGCCAGCTCCTCCTTGAGGCCACCGGCGGAACGGTGCTCCGACAGCTTGGCCAGCTTCTCCAGCTCTCCCGGAGGGAGTTCCAGTGCCTTGCCGATCTCCCTCACCGCCGACCGGAGACGGTAGGTGGGGAAGGTGCATACCAGCCCGGCGTGCTCGGTCCCGTACTTCTCGTACACCGCCAGGATGAGCTCCTCCCGGATGTCCCGGGGGAAGTCCAGGTCGATGTCCGGCACCGTGTTCAGGGCCTCGTTCAGGAAGCGGCCCAGGAAGAGGTTGCTCTCCACCGGATCGATGTGGGAGAGGCCGATGAGATAGCAGATGATGGAGGACACGGACGAGCCCCGCCCCCGCCCCGGGGGGAGCCCCGCCCGGGCCCGGGGAGAGTCTCCCCGCACCCGGATGGCCACCTCCCGGGCCAGGTTCATGATGTCCCGGTAGACCAGGAAGAAGCCCGCCAGGCCGTGGCGCTCCACCAGGCGGAGCTCCTCCTCCAGGCGTTCCTCGGCGTCTTGGCGCTTGCGGGCGGCCCGGCGGCCCTCGGCGGGTGCATCCTTGTGGGCGGCGCCGGTCCCGGGAGCCCTTCCCCCTGCCGGCGCCGGATACCGCTCCTCCAACAGGGCCCGGCAGGTCTCCGCCAGGATCCGGATGGCGGTCTTTCCGTTTCCGGCCCCCTCGAAGTCCGGGAACTGGTAGCCCAGGTCCCTGGTGAGATCGAAGGCGGCGCAACGCTCAGCGATGCCCAGGGTGTTGGACAGGGCGTCGGGGCGGCCACGGAAGCGGTGGCCCATCTCCTGGGCCGAGGCCAGGTGGAAGAGGGCGTTGGGCCGCCGGAAGGGGTGGGCGTTGTCCAGGGTGGTGCGGTTTCGGATGGCCACCAGGACGTCCTGGAGGCGGTGCCGCTCACTGCGATGGTAGTGGACGTTTCCCGTGGCCACCACCGGAACGGCCAGGCGGTCCGCCAGGCGGGCCAGGGTCCGGTTCCGAGCTGCGTCCCCACGGACGCTGTTCTCCTGGAGCTCCACGAAGACGTTACCGGGGCCGAAGGCGTCCAGGAAGCGCCGCAGGAGGGCTTCTCCGGAGGCGATGCTGTCCTGGAGGGCTGCCCAGAGGGGGCTCCGGCGGCACCCCGTGAGGAGAATGAGTCCCCGGACTCCCTCCGGGTCCAGGAGGACGGGGAAGGGGAGGAGGGGGTTCTTCCGGTCTGCGGCCTCCATGTGGGCCCGGGTGAGAAGGCGGCAAAGGTTGGCGTACCCTTCCGGGGTCTCTGCCAGGAGGGTGAGGTGGCAGCCCGTGTCCGGGGCTACGGGCTCGAGAGTGGGGGCGGACGGCGCGTCGAGACGGCCATCCCACCCCTCCAGCCCCGGCACCGTGGCGGCGTCCATGCTCACCTCCGCTCCCGTGATGGGCTGGAGCCCCTCCTCCTTCGCTGCCCGGGCGAACTCCATGGAGCCGTAGAGCCCGTTGTGGTCTGTGAGGGCCAGGGCCGGATAGCCCAGCTCCTTGGCCCCCAGGACCAGCTCCTCCGGGTGGGAGGCGCCG
>PXFI01000281.1 GCA_003564295.1 Gemmatimonadota bacterium
ATGATATCTGTAAGCGTGCGGCTCTTTTCTTGTACCAGCCTGAGGTAGGCCGCCTCCAGCAGCATGATCAGCATCATCAACACGATGGCGAAGAAAACGGCTCTCTGGGGGGAGAATCCCCGGAAGAGCATGAGGACAAGGACCACCAGCGGGGAAAACAAGTGCACGCCCCGGCTAAAGGTAGGCCAGAATGGAGGCACCTCATCCTTGGCGATGGGCTGAAGCCCCAACCGCCCGGCGCGAAAATGGGTCATCATGAAGAGAGAGAAGAAATACAGCAGCGCGGGGACCAGGGCCGCTTTGGCAATATCGACGAAGGGGACGCCCAGGAATTCGGCCATGATGAAAGCGGCGGCACCCATGATCGGCGGCATGATCTGGCCGCCGGTGGAAGCGGCAGCTTCCACCCCCGCGGAGAAAGCAGGGCTGTATTTGACTTTCTTCATCAAGGGGATGGTGAAGGCTCCGCTGGTAACAGCGTTGGCCACCGAACTTCCGGAGATACTACCAAGCATCCCGCTGGCCAGAATGGAGGCCTTGGCGGGACCGCCCCTGGACCACCCGGTGAGGGCGTAAGCCAGGTCGATGAAGTACTTGCCCGCTCCGGACTTTTCCAGGAACGTGCCGAAGAGGATAAACAGAAAGATGAAATCCGCCGAAACCCCCAGAGGAATCCCGAAGATGCCGTTTGAAGACATGTAGAGGTAGGAGAAGATCCGTTCCAAGGAATAGCCCTTGTGGATCAAGACACCGGGCATGTAAGGCCCGAAATAGGCATACACCAGGAAGGCGGCCGCGACGATGGCCAGCACGCTTCCGATCACCCTCCTGGTGAGCTCCAGGACCAGCAGGATGAGGATGATGCCAAAGACCCAGTCAGCCAAAGCCGGCTCTCCGGCTCGGTAGACCAGCTGATCGATACTCACAATCAGGTAGACGCACAGGCCGATCAGCAGCAGGCCCAGGCCGATGTCATACACGGGAACCCGGTCTCTTTGACGCGGGGAGGCGGGGTAATACAGGTAGCCCAGGAAGCCGATAAAAGATAGATGGATGGCCCGGAAGGTGAGGGCGAAGAGCTGCCCTCCGGAGGCGCTGTAGAGGTGGAATAGCGAGGCGGCCACCGCCACCGAGGCTGCAACGACCAGCAACGGTCCTTTGAGCCTTCTGCGCTTCTGCAGCTCTGTCAAACAGACGTCCGGCTTATCTGTACTCATCTAGGGCAGTTCCCAAAGTGAACCTCTTGTCGCTTCAAGGGCTACGGAGGCGGCGAAGCGCCTCGGCACTTTCAAGGCGGGTCCGGAGGATCAAGGCATCCTGGGGGGTCTCAACGCAGATCTCCCGCAGGCGGTCCAACTCGTCTTTCAGTTGCTCCCACTCCGGCTTCCAACCCCGGTCACTGCCAGGATGGAAGGGCCGGTGCAGCACGGTGCGGTAGACCGCCCGTTCCTCGTGACGACCGGGCTTCTTTGGTGCGAGCGGTCATGTCTTGCCTTCCAATCGATCGGCCAGCTCCCGGAAATACCTGGCCGCTCCAGGGTGTATCTCAATGGAGGTGTTCGCGGCGTTTTCTGGATTGATGCGCCGGGCTATGTCGTGAACTTCAATGAGCCGGTCCAGGTTTTCGAAAATGGTCCGGGTCAACTGATATACCAGTTCTTCATCCAGATCGGCCTGGGCCATCAAGATATTATTGACAGATACTGCCGTGATATCTCTGTCCTGATGGTCATACGTGCCGGCGGGGATGATACCACCGGTATAATATGGGTACTTCCCGACAATCAGTTCTACCTGTTTCTCGTCCAGGGAGACAAACCGGATCCGGTGAGTGGCGCTCACTTCCATGACCACGCTGGCCGGGTAGGCGAAATTCCAGAAGACCGCATCAACGTTGCCGTCTCTCAGAGCAGCGGCCGCTTCCTGCTGGCTGTAGTTTACTGTTCGAAGCTTGTCCAGCAGCCCCAGCTCTTCCAGGAGGGTCCGAGCCATCTCCTCGGTGCCGCTGCCGGGCGCGTCGATGGAAATCCGCCTGCCGGCCAGATCTTCGATCGTTTCAATGCCCCTGCCTTCAACAGTCACGATATGCAGCGGAGAAGCATACATGTTAAAGAGGGCTCTTACCGGATAAGGCCGGGCAAAGGGGTATTCACCCCGCCACCCCTTATAGGCTGCATTTTCAGTAGCCATGCCCAGCTCTGATTCCTTGTTTCCAACCAGTCTGATATTCTCCACAGATCCGCTGGTGGACTCGGAGTCGGAGCGCACCCCGCTCAGGTTTCTGCTGATCACCTCTGAAATTGCGCCGCCCAAGGGATAATAGACCCCACCTGGGCTTCCCGTAGAGAGGACTATCAAGTCAGGCCTTTCCGCGCGCAAGCCGTTATATATAACCAGGGCCGCAAAAACAAGAATGACTGCAATGAGCCCCATGAGTCTATTCGGCTTCTTAACATCCATCATCGAATCATCCCGTCTTGCATGCAATCAAGTGACTCGTGCAAGTCACAGTATGCTTGATATACCTGCAGTGTGTCAAAATAGAGCCGAATAACGCGGATAGATAGGTAATCTAAGGATATAGGGAAAAGGATTTCAAGGGACAACCGGAGTCTGGCAGCAGGCGGCCCCTGGGGGGTCTGGGGCTGCGCCGTGATTGTGTCGTGATTGTGCTGGTACTCCTCAACCCCCGGCTCGGCCTGGAGCCTTGAGGAGAGGGTGGGGGGACGGCTTCCACGCACCAGACCGGGCGCGGTAGCCGCCGCTCCTGTTCTCCTCCAAAGAGCCCACCGGTGTAGAAGGAGCCTGGCCTTTGGATTCCCCGCCTCAAGCTCAACCCAGGGCCTCCATGGCTGAGTAGTAGACAGAGTCGGGGATGTCCTCCTCCCGCTTCCAGCGGGCTCCAAGGGTCCGGACGTCCGGCTTCACGCCCCGCTGCCGGTTCTCCTGAATGAGGGTCTCCAACAGTCTCTCCCCACGCTCAGGGGGTTCCGCCAGCTCCTCCCCCAGGTCCGGGGGCTCCCAGCGCACCTCGCAGTGCACGCCCCCCCGGAGATCGTAGAACGCGGGCCTCCCGTCCCCCCACCAGTGCACGGTCCAGCCGCCCTCGTGGACGAGCCGGTGGTGGTACTTGCACAGAAGGACGCAGTTGCCCAGGGAGGTGTCTCCTCCCGCAGCCCACGGAATCACGTGATGGGCGTCGGTGTACCGGCTCCCGCACCCCGGGTACCGGCATCCCCGGTCCCGGGCCTCAAGAGCCCTGCGCAGGGCCGGGGAGATGGTGCGGGTGCGGCGCCCCACGTCCAAGATGGAGCCGTCGGGGGCCTTGGTGAGACGGACCACGCTGGCGTCGCAGCACAGGCGTTGGGCCGTGGTGGCTGCGATCCGGGTGCCGTCGTCCAGCTCGGATCTGGGAGCAGAAAGGCTCGGGTGAGTGGGTTCGGATATCCGACACGTTTCATATGAAACGTCTTTGCCTCCTCTGTTCGACGTTACGCCTGCGCTGCCCTCGGCGGTCTCGGGGGAAGCCGCTCCGGCGCGCTTCGCGCGGCTGGTCCACGGGCCGCTCGGCTCAGATGAGAGGTCAGCCGAGGCTCCCGCCGGCGCTTCTCCTGCCTCCCACGGGTTGGGCTCCGGGGGCGGCCGCAGCGTCTCCACCTCCACGTGCAGCACCACCTGGTACCGCTCCGCCCGGCTCCCGCTGATGGGGATAGGGAGTCCGTTGGCGGGCTCGGCGTCAGCCTCGCCCTCATCCCCGTTCTTCCTCCTCCTCACCCCGAGCCCAGCCGCCAG
>PXFI01000255.1 GCA_003564295.1 Gemmatimonadota bacterium
CGGGTTTCCCCAGCGGTACCGGGTGACCCTGGAGCCGGTAGCCTTCACCCCCACCGGGGACCTGGACGCCGACGCGGTCCGTCTGACGGAGGCCCATACCCGGCACCTGGAGGCCCGGGTCAGAAGGGCGCCGGAGCAGTACTTCTGGCAGCATCGCCGGTGGAAGACCCGCCCCGGCGAGGAAGGATGATGAAGGGCTGGGCTCGGCCGAGCAGGAACCGCGTCGGATCGTTCAGGTATTAAGTCAGGGTCCGGGACCATTGGTGCGGGACCCTGCCGTTGGGGGCTCCGCAAGGAAGACTGAACACGTGATCTACGTCACCATTCCGGTTCACAACGAGGAGAGCACCATAGGGGTTCTCCTCTGGAAGATACGCAACGTCATGGGCGAGTTCGGCCGGGACTACGAGCTCCTGGTTCTGGACGACGCATCCACCGACGGCACCCGTGAGGTACTGAAACGATATCGCCGGAGCCTACCCCTCCGGGTGCTGTCCTCGAAACAGCGGCTGGGCTACAACCGGGCCATGGAGCGCCTGATCCGGGAGGCAGTGGCACGGGCACCCTACCCCAAGCGAGATGCCATCGTGACCCTCCAGGGGGACTTTTCGGAGCATCCCGACCACCTCGTGGCCCTGGTGAAGACACTGGAGGGTGGGGCGGATGTGGTGGCGGGAAGCCTGAAACGCCTGGAGGACGGGGCGCCCCTCCGGATCCGTCTCGCCCGCTGGGCTGCTCCCAGGATCCTCGGAGGCTCCCTGAAGGAGTGTCCGGTTTCCGATCCGTTCTCCAGTCTGCGGATCTACCGGGTGATCGTCCTGAAGAAGGCTCTAAGGGATCTGGGCGATGCTCCCCTGATCCAATGGCCGGGGTGGGCGGGGAACGTAGCGCTCCTGGACCTGGCCGTGCATCATGCCCGGCGGGTTGAAGAGGTGGAGCTGAGTCTCCGGTACGACATCCGCACCCGGAAGTCCAGGTTCCGGACCTTGCACACCCTGCGGGAGCTCTCCCGCCTGCGGGGGCGGGTAGACTGGATTCCGGAGCAGGAGGTGGCGTGAGGATCCAGCTGTTCTTGCTCCTATTCGTGTCTTTCGTCGTTTCCACGATCCCGGGTGGTGGTGTGTCGGGGCAGGTGTCGGAGCTGCCCGGGCGGGTGACCACCAGTGTGACCCCGGTAGCTTCGGTTCCCTTCGGGCCCGGGGAGGTCCTGGAATACCAGGTCAAGCTGGGCCCCTTCAGCGTTGGGGACGGGCACATGACCGTGATGGGGCTGGATACGGTTCGGGGGCACCCCACCTACCATGTCGTCATGGGCATCTCCGGGGGGATTCCTCTGGCCCGGGTGGAGGACGAGTTCCAGTCCTGGATCGACGTCCGTACCCTGGCGAGCCGGCGCTTCATCCAGAGAATCAGAGAGGTGAGGTACCGGGCTTTCCGCCACTACGAGATCTTCCCGGAGGAGGGCCGGTACGTGCGAGAAGACCAGGGCGAGACAGAAGACCTCCCCACCTCCCTCCCCCTGGACGACATCGCCTTCGTCTACTTCGTCCGGACCCTACCCCTGGAGGTGGGGGAGGAATACCGGTTCGACCGGTACTTCCGTGAGAGCGGGAACCCGGTCGTCATCCGGGTGCTCCGAAAGGAGACCATCACGGTGCCTGCGGGGACCTTCAACACGGTGGTGGTTAGACCCATCATCCAGACTCGCGGGCTCTTCGGTGAGGGGGGAGAGGCGGAGCTCTACTTCACCGACGATGATCGTCGCCTCCTGGTCCAGATGCGCTCCAAGGTTCCCCTGGTGGGCTCCATCAGCCTTCACCTCCGCGCCGTTACCGAGGGGAGGCCCCTGCGGCCGCCGCAGGTCCCGGGGGGCGGGTGAGGGAAAGCTCTCCCCCTGGAGCCTCGGTCTCGGGCCCCCTCAGGCCTGCTGGGACCCTGCTGGGTGACAGGATGAGACTCACCTGGCTCCTGGTCGTGCCCTTCTTCCTTCTGGCGAACCCCTCCCGGGGATTACTGGTGGTAGGGTGCGTCATCTCCGTCGCAGGTCTGGTTCTTCGGGCGGCAGCGGCCGGGAGCATCCACAAGAACCAGGCCCTGGCCCTGGGTGGGCCTTACGCCTACCTGCGACACCCCCTGTACCTGGGGAGTTTCCTGGTGGGTCTGGGCCTGTTTCTGGCAGCAGGAAGATGGTTCCTGCCGCCGGTGTTCATGGGGCTGTTCTTCTGGGTCTATGGCCGTACCGTTCGCACTGAGGCACGGACGCTGGAGCTCCTCTTCGGAGAGGCGTACCGGCATTACCGGAGCCAAGTCTCGGCCTTCCTCCCCCGTCTGCGGCCCTACCGGCCACCCGGTACTTCCGGTCCCCCCCGTGGGACCGACACGGTTTCCTTCGCCGGCTTCCGATTCCGCCTCTTCCTGCGGAACAAGGAGTGGCGGGCGATCCTGGGGACTGCCGGGTGCTTCGGGCTTCTCTGGGCCAAGGCGGTGTTTCTGGTTTGAGGGCGCCTTCCCAGCCCTCCTCGAGGTGGCGAGGGGAGAAGGGGAGGGTTAGGATGACTCCATGCCGCGAGAGCCTTGCCCCGAGCCTGTTCCCGGGCCAGAGCCCTCCCGCTTCAGCGTGGAAGAGCAAGAAGCGCTGCGAAGGGGGGCCTGGGAGTCGATCCGCCATGGCCTGGAGCAAGGCCGGGCTCCGAAGGTCCTGCCCGCCGAATACCCTCCTCCCCTTCGAAGATGGGGAGCGGCATTTGTCACCCTGGAACTCGGGGGAAGCCTCCGGGGGTGTGTGGGGAGCCTGGAGCCTCGGCGCCCCCTTGTGGTGGACGTGGCTCGGAACGCCTTCGCCGCCGCCTTCCAGGATTCTCGGTTTCCGCGCCTCTCACCTGCTGAGCTCCCAAATCTGGAGCTCCACATCTCGGTCCTGACGCCCCTGGTGGCTTTGGAGGTGGAGAGCCGCCAGGAGCTCCTCCAGGGCCTGAGGCCGGGGGTGGACGGCCTCGTGCTGGAGGACCCGCCCTATCGTGCCACGTTTCTTCCCCAGGTGTGGGATTCCCTGGAGGAGCCGGAGGAGTTCGTGGAAGAGCTGCTTCTGAAGGCGGAGCTCCCCAGAGACCATTGGTCACCGACCCTCCGCTTCCATCGTTACACGGTGGAGGAGCTCTGATCGGACCGGGATGGTGGGGCAGGGCGGTTCCCCTGACGGGCGTCCCTTGCTTTTCGGCCCTTTCCGGACCTTCCCCCGGTCCCACCTTTCCGCCCCCCTTGGGGTTTGGATGCCTCTTGGCCCATATTTCACCTGGCATTCGCGGAGGTGGACCATGGCAGCCAGGATGAAGCGCCTCATCGTCGTAGGGGACCGGGTGCTTGTGAAGCCCGGAGAGGGAGAGGACCGGACCAAGGTGGGCCTGTACCTTCCCGCCACGGCCGTGGACAGTCAGGCCGTTCAGACGGGCAGGGTGGTGGCGGTGGGCCCCGGGACCCCCATCGGGGCTCCCGCCGACCTGAACGACGAGCCATGGAAGATCGGAGCCAGCGAGCCCCGCTACCTGCCGGTGCAGGCTGAGGTGGGGGACTTCGCCATCTTTTTCCGGAAGGCTGCGGTGGAGATCACCTTTGAGGGAGAGAAGTACCTGGTGGTTCCCCAGGCGGCCATTCTGGGGCTGGTGAGGAAGGAGGGGGAGGAGGAGGAAGCCGGGGAGTCGGGGGACTGAGGGCTGCCGGGAACCGCCCGGGGCCCCGGCTCGTCACCGGTATCCGACCCTTTGCAGCGGCCCGGAATCGGGGCTGATGACCAGGGCGGCTTGCCCTGATGGCGGTCGGCCCTACCCCGTCACCGTTCTCTCCAGTGTATCCCATTCCCTGTCCCCGACCCGAAGTCCGGTCAGCCGCTCCCACTTGACCAGGGACCGGCGGAGCCGTCGGTACATAGGACCCGGGGATGCCTCCACGCCCTCCGGCATCACCTGGCACCGGTCCAGGCCCACCGGGAGGGGGGTGGGGGCGGCTCCCTGCCACCGGAGGAGGATGTTGCCGGCGTGGAGATCCCCGTGCCGGAGGCCTCGGGAGGCCAACTGCCGAATGAGCTCCCCCGCGGCTCGGAAGGCATCCAGGCGCTCCACGGCCCCGCCGATGCCCTTCCGGGTGGTGTCGAAGAGGACTTCCGCCAGGTTGTCGGCTCCAGGTACGAAGACGGTGACCAGATCAGCCCGGTAGAAGGGTCCGGAAGAGTACACGGCCGCCGCCACGACCTGGGGAGTGGGGATGCCCCGCGCCCGGGCCTCTTCGCTGGCCAGGAGCTCGTGGAAAGGCCGGAAGCTGCCGAAACGGAGGTGGCGGTCTCCCAGGAGGGGGAGGGTGGGCCCTCCTCGGGCGTAATGGCGCACCACCCACCGCACTCCTTTCTTGGTGGGAAGGACGTACAGAGGTTCGCGCCCTTGGAGCAGGAAGGCGTCTGGCTGGGCGGCGGCCGCCTCGTAGAGGGTGCGTCCCCCCTCCAGGACGAAACGGACCCAGCCCACGGCTTCGGGGCGGGCGAGGACCTGGGCCTTCCGCCCCCGGACCGCCTCGAATCCCCGGGGTGTCCACTTGGGTTCGGGGCTCACGGCGGTGACCGGCCAAGGACAGTTTGGGGTACTGCAGCAAGCATTGCGATCTAGGGAATCGGGTTCGGGGGAGCTCTGGTTCGAGGCCGCCGGAAGATGGCCAGGACGGTGGGGCGGGGCAAGGCGCTGCAACCTCAATCTAGCCTCCTCCCGGTCACGGCGCCAACGAAGCTGTGGCGTTCAGCAGGCCCCATCCGAGCCCAGCTCTGGCTCTTGCTCCCCCCAACCACCTCCGCCCGGGGAGCGGACGCTCACGATGTCCCCGGCCCGGGCGTCAAAGGTGACCTTGCCGCCCAGCCCGGTTTCGACGCCGTTCCGGATGAGGACATTCTCCCCGGGTTTGCCGTCCTTTCCGCCGGCGGCGCCCCTGGGTCCCTGGATCCGCCGCTCCGAGAGGAGGGTGACTCTCCCGTCGGTCAAGAGCTCCAGGTCTCGCCTCAGGCCGTCCCCTCCCCGGTGGGTACCCTTCCCCCCCGTGCCCCTCCGGATGGAGTAGTGTGCGACGCGGAAAGGATATGCGTGCTCCAGGGCCTCAACCGGGGTGTTCAGAGAGTTGGTCATATGGGTGTGGACCCCCGAGAGCCCTGGCCCTTGAGGAGCCCCGCCCATCCCTCCCCCCACCGTCTCGTAGTAGGCGAAGGTTCCACCGGTTCTGGGGTCCGGCCCGCCCACGGTGGTATTGTTCATGGTTCCCTGGGATAGGGCCGGGGCCAGATGGGGCAGGGCTTGCCAGAAGGCCTGGAGTAGCACGTCGGTGATGCGTTGACTGGTTTCCACGTTTCCGGCGGCCACGCTGGCGGGGGGAGAGGCGTCCACCACCGACCGGGGCGGAAGCCGGAGCTCCACGCTTGACATGGATCCGCCCCCGGCCGGAAGGGGTGTACCCAGTATGGATTCTACCATGCACCGAACCACGTATCGGGTGGCGGATGAGGTGATGGCGGCCACGGCGTTGATACCCCCGGCGGTCTGGGGGGCCGTTCCCTCGAAATCCACGACCATCCTGCCCCCCGAGACCTCCATGGAGACGCGGATGGGGACGGGGCCGGAGCCGAAGCCGTCGTCCTCCATGAAGTCCTCGGCGTCGTACCGGCCCTCCGGGATGCGACGTATCCCGGCTTCCACCAAACGGTCCGCGTACTCGATCAGCCCCCGCATGGCTGCCAGGACCTCTCCGACTCCCCGCCGCTCCACCATTTCCAGGAGACGAGCCTGCCCGGTGTGAAGGGCAGCCAGCTGGGCGTCCAGGTCACCGGCACGTTCCACGGGGGTCCGGACGTTGGCCAGAATCGTCCTCCAGAGGTCCTCGTTCCTCACAGCGGCCCGGTAGAGGCGGACGGGAGGGATCCGGAGCCCCTCCTGGTAGATTTCCCGGGCCAGGGGCATGGATCCCGGGGACATGCCTCCCACGTCGGCGTGATGGGCCCGGGATGCCACGTACCCCAGGAGGCGATCCGGAGAAAGGCCAGGGTGATGCGTCGACCCGTTGGCGGGGTCTTGCGGGGGGGCTCCTTCTCTCACGTGGGTGTCGCGAGGGGTTCCTGGGCCCTGGGCGAAGACCCCTGCCACGAGGGTAATATCCGGGAGGTGGGTCCCGCCCCGGAACGGATCGTTGAGGATGACCACGTCCCCCGGCCCCAGGGACCCCATCTCCTTGAGGGCTGCGTCCACGCTCATGGGCATGGCTCCCAGGTGCACCGGCATGTGATCTCCCATGGCCACCGCCACTCCCCGGGCATCGAAGAGGGCACAGGAATAATCCCGCCGTTCCTTGATGTTGGGAGAGAAGGAAGCCCTGCGAAGGGAGGCGCCCATCTCCTCCGCGAGCGCAGTGAAGAGGTGACGGTACACCTCCAGCGTCACCGCATCAGGTCCGTGAGCCGGCAATTCCAGGGGGCTTGTTTGCATGGCTGGGTCCTTCCATTAGGTTAATGTCTTGAAGCATTCGAAAACGCTCCGGGGGAGGCTCCGTCCCTCGCCCGGGAGGTATAGCTGGAGGGCACTGTGGCAAAAGAAAACACGCTCACAAGGGCTCGGGACGAGCTCTTCAGTCACATCAACCGTTGTGGCGTCCTCCAGGCCGAGGAGGAAGACCAGCGCCACTGGATGGATGAGACCATCGACTATCTGGCCGAACGTTATCCCGATCTCACCGACGACGACCTTCAGGATCTCTTCACCGTAGGTCTGAGGTTCTGCCAGCCGGCCATTCCCCACGGCCGGAAGCGTTACGGGTTCGAGCCGAGGGATCAGGCCCCGGCAGCCGACTCCCAGGCCTCCGGGAAGGAAGGCCAGGACGACCTGGTCTCCCAGGAGGTCACTGGCGAGAATACGGCCCCGGAAAGCTGAGGCGCAACGGTGGGGGGGAGGATCCTTCCTTCCCGCCGCCTGTTCCTGGTCCTATCCTCCCTCTCCCCTGCGACCCACCTCGAGCCAGCACCGGGTGGCGGTTCCGCTCTGCGGTGACTATACTTTGCCCCCCCATTTCTTCAGGATCCCGGCCCCGGGCCCGGAGCCGGAGTTCTTGGGCGTACGGGCAAGCTTGAGGAGAGACCTATGACCACCCGGCGTAGTTTCCTGCGGGCCACCGCTGGTGCCGGAGCCGGAGCGGCCTTGGGAATCCTACCAGCGACGAGGCTCCGTGGTGCTCCTGCCGTGCATCTCCGAAGGGTTACTCCAGTGTGCATCGCCAGCGGGAACGGACTCACGGCGGTGACCCGGGCCATGGAAGTGATCCACGAAGAGGGGGACACGCTGGACGCCGTGCTGCAGGGGGTCACCATCGTCGAGCGAGACCCCGAAGACACGTCGGTGGGGTACGGAGGCCTGCCGAACCTGGAGGGGGTGGTGCAACTCGACTCTTCGATCATGCACGGGCCGACGCGGGGAGCCGGAGCCGTCGCCTCCCTGGAGGGGATCAAGGCTCCATCCCTGGTGGCCCGGGACGTGATGCGGTATACCGACCATGTGTTCTTGGTGGGACCGGGAGCGCAGCGGTTTGCCCGGTCCATGGGACACCCCATAGAGGACCTCCTCACTGAGGAGGCTCGCCGCCGCTGGGTGGAGTGGCGCGCCCGACTGAGTGACCAGGACTACTTTCTCACGCCGGAGCAAACGCTCCACCACCTGCCGGACTTCTGCTCGGGCGCAGGCCAGGGGGAAGGACTTCTGGACTCCCACGACGGGATGCGGCCCCACGGCACCATCCACTGCAATGTGGTGAATGAGTCCGGAGACCTCTCCGGGGTAACCACCACATCGGGCATGGCCTGGAAGATCCCCGGGAGAGTCGGGGACTCCCCCATCATCGGCGCCGGGTTGTATGTGGACAACGACGTGGGTGCCTGTGGATCCACCGGCCGTGGCGAGGCCGTGATCAAGACCGTTGGGTCCCACGCCGTGGTGGAGCTCATGCGGGGTGGGATGCACCCCAAGGACGCCTGCCTGGAGGCTCTGAGGCGTATCGTCCGGTTCACCATCGAGCCCCGTCTGCGGGACGAACGGGGGCTACCCAACTTCAGCGTGAACTACTATGCGGTAAACAAGAAGGGCGAGTATGCCGGTGCCGCAATCTGGGCCGGAGCCAGGTTCGCCGTGAGTGTAGACGGCGACACCCGTCCCGAAGACTCGGCCTACCTCTTTCAGCCCGATCGATGACACGACATGAACAAGAACTCCGAAGCACAGCCTCCGCCCGGGAGCCCAACGAACCCGATACCTCTGTCCAGGCACAAGAAGCTGCTTCAGCGCTTCTATGGCGGGGAGCGCCTGCGGTCCCCCCTCGGGGGTCACCTGGATGTTCTGGGCATC
The DNA here is from genome assembly GCA_003564295.1 of Gemmatimonadota bacterium. Lineage (GTDB taxonomy): Bacteria > Gemmatimonadota > Gemmatimonadetes > Longimicrobiales > Gaopeijiaceae > PXFI01. The sequence continues at coordinate 8,409 of PXFI01000255.1, forward strand.
CGGGAAGGTGAGGGTGGGAGGGGGCAGGTGCTCCTGGAGTGCAATACCTCTTCTCTGCGGTTCGTGCTGACTGTGCCCAGGGCCACCCGCACCGAGCTGGCGAAGGTAAAGGAGGCCCTGGAGGCGGGGGATGAGCCCGTCTGCCCCCGGCACGGGCCCTTTCAGCGCCTTTCGAGGTCGGGCAGACAACTGATCTGCCCGCTGTGTGGGGTGCCCTTCGGCAAGGCCCCCTGAAGGCCATGCTCGCCAGGGTGGCTCACGAAGGGGCGCCTCGTTAGCTTTGAACTGCCGGGAGGCTGCTCCGGCGGGGGGGTCGTGGTCCCCTGGACAGTGGACATGGATCAGACACCAATTCCAAGGAGTGGCCAGTGGGGAAGGATCGTTTCCGTAGCTCCGAGGAATACGACGAGCAGGCGCACCGGCTCTACAGCGAAGGAGATTTCGATGGGGCCCTCGAGGTGCTTCGAGAGGGCCTCTCTCACTACCCCGACGCAGTAGAGCTCTACATAGGATTGGGATACGCCCGTCTTGCCCGGGAGGAGTTCGCCTGGGCCGGGAGGTCGTTCCGGCAGGCCCTGGCCCTGGATCCCCGCCATGCAGATGCCCTGGTGGGAATGGGAGAAGTCCTTCTCAGGATGGGGGGGCACGCCCAGGCACTGGCCTGCTTCAAGGAAGTGCAGGCCATGGGGCATGACCAGGACGTGGACCTCATGCTCACCATGGGCCGTGCCCTCCTGCGGGAGGGGCTTCTGGCTTCCTCCAAGGACGTGTTCTCCAAGGCAGTGTCCGTTCGTCCGGACAACGGTGAAGCGGTGGCCGCCCTGGCGTTCGCCCTCCATCGTCTCGGCGACGAGGTGGAAGCCAGCCGTCATCTCCGACGGGCATTGAGGTTGGACCCGGACCTGCACGAGGCCAGGGTCTACCTGGGACACCTTCTCTTTGACCGGGGAGATTGGGAGGCGGCCCTGCGGGAATTCGAGCGAGTCTCGCCCGGGGAGCACTGGGACTCCCTGGCGGTCTGGAGGGTCATCGAGCTCAAGCGGACGCTCTGGGAGATGGAGTCCGGAGATACCCGCCTGCTGCCCTGGGAAGCCCGGTTGGAGGAACTGGAATCCTTCTCGGACTTAACGGACCGGCTCCTGACGGAGATCGAGGCCGCCGCGAACGGATATGCTTCCTCCTCCTCTCCGGACCCGGGACAGCTGGAGCTCTCTCTGGGCTCTTGTCCCGACGAGGGTCGGGTCCATACTGTTCGGCTCCCGGAAGGGCAGGTTCTCAGGGGCACCTGGCTGGATATCGTCCGGCAGATGAGGGATCTGGCCGGTTTCTCTCACGAACCCATCACTCACTATATGAAGCGCCTGGCCGAACGCTGGCATGAGCAACGAGGCGTGGAGATCCCGGCCACCGACCCGGCCGCCCTCCTTCGGGCCGCCATAAGGGCCGGGCTTCTGACGCTGGGAGAGGAATTCGACTCATGATGTTCGACGAACAAGGAGTGCTCCGCCGGTTCCACCAGATCCTGGTCCAGGAGATCCATGCCAGGAACCCCCAGGGGCTCAGTGCCCCTTTCACGGTGGCCGAGATCTACCAGGATCTGGTCCCCTACAGGAGCCATCGGGACCAGATCGGCGTGGAGATGAGTGCCGACTATGAGCACGCCCTTATCCGACTCTTGGCAGGGGAAGGGAATTTCCTCATCATGGAATCCAAGACTGCCTGCCAGGAAATCCAGGAGGAGCTCGATTCCCCCAACCCCAATACCGGGCTCTACCGGGAATTCGCCGCTGCGGAGGTCCGGCTCAACCCGGACAAGCTGGATGCGGCTCTGTTGGTGGAGGCGGTAGCCACGACGACAGAGGAGGAACCGATGGACGAGGACTCGAGGGAGGAAGAGGTCTCCATGGACCCGGTGGAGAAGCTGGAAGTAAAGCCCCTGGGGGCGGACCTGGCGTCGCCGGAGGGTACCGGCGCTGAGGGAGAGGAGCTTGATTCCGGTGAATCCCTTCACCAGGTTTCCGAATGGGAATCTCCTTCCCCCCCCAGCGAGGGGGTGCTGATTGCAGAGGATGCTCCGGAGGACAGCGAGCTCCCGTTCGAGCACTGCCCCTGGTGCAGGGAGAATCTCCCCCAGAGGCCGGGGGTGCGCTTCTGCCCCTTCTGTGGGAGCAATGTGAGGCTGATTCCTTGCCCCGCTTGCGGAGAGGAACTCGAGTTGAACTGGCGCTTTTGCGTCGCTTGCGGAACGGAGGTTCAATCGTGAAGAAGCTCATGCGCTACTCGCCCCTTCTGGGGATCCTGGCTCTCGCCGCTTGCGCTGGCGATGAGGATGCTCCCGCTGTGGAGGATGCGCCGGAGCCCGGCACCGAGCCTGTGGCGGAGGTGCTCGCCGCAAGGGTGGACCTCCCCCCGGGGGTGACGGCCGAGATGGTGGCTCGGGGACAGCAGGTCTTCGAGGGGACGGGGATCTGCTATACGTGCCATATGCAGGATGGGGTCGGGGGTCCCCTTGGCCCGAATCTCACCGACGATCATTGGATCAACACGGATGGCTCCTATGAGAGCATCGTGAACGTGGTGATGAACGGCGTGACCCAGCCGGTGGAGCATCCGGGGATCATGCTGCCCCGGGGCGGTACCAACATCTCCGACGACGACGTACGAGCGGTGGCGGCCTACGTGTGGGCCCTGAGCCGCGGAAGCTGATCTGGAGTGAGGTGGGTTGATCAGCTCAACGCACCCGGGAGGCCGGCTTCCATGAGGGGGGCTGGCCTCCTTGCTTTCCTTCTCCTGGTGCTGGGGATGACGGGGTGTGGGTCCTCAAGGGAGGAGATTCCGGACGCGGAGCTGGAGAGGGCCAGGGAGCTGGGGCTCCCCTCCGGCGCCCGTCTGTACAGGGTCACCCTGGGAGGAAGGGGTGCGAGAGAGCATGTGGTGCCCACCCTCATCACGGTCCGCCCAGGGGATGGTGTGGAGTTCTTCACCGCGGATCACCGCGTCCACACCGTGACCTTTCTGCCGGATTCCCTCACACCCGCGGCCCATGCGTTCCTGGAGTCCTCCGGGCAGCTCAGGAGTCCTCCCCTGGTTGCCAGGGGGACTCGCTTCATCCTCCGGTTCCAAGATGCCCCGCCGGGGCGCTATCCCTTCGTCAGCGAGGGCCACGGGGGGACCGCCCATGGGGTGGTGGTGGTTGAGGACCCCCGCGGGCCCTTCTCCTCGGGGGGGGGCTGACATGGTGGAGCCAGGCCGAAGCATCACCCGTAAAGAGTTCGACGAGGTCATCCGCCGGGCCGCCGAGATCGCCGCGTCCGAGCCCGATGCGGGTGAGACCACCCTCACGGAGCTCGATCTCTTCCGGATCGCCCGGGACGTGGGTCTGGAAGAGCGCCACGTCCGGCAGGCCCTGGCCCAGATGAGGGCCTCCCTCCCCACGGGGCGGGGGCCGGTATCGGCCTTGTTCGGTCCCAGCTTCGTGGTGGCCTCCAGGGTGGTTCCGGGAGCCCGAGAGGTCCTGGGGGCCCGGATCGACGAGTTCATGGTGGCGGGCAACCTCCTGGAGAGCGTTCGGAGGACCGGCGCCGTACTCCAGTACAGGCCACCGGTGGACTGGGTGTCCCAGATCGCCCGGGCTGCCGCCTCCACGTCCCGGAAATACCACGTGGCTTCCGCCAAACGGGTGGAGGTCCGATTCGAGCCCGTGGACGACGGGCACGTTCTCGTGGAGATGGAGGTGGATCCCGGCAATCGGGGCGACTACCTGGCGGGGGGATTGGTGGGAGGTGTGGCTGGCGGAGCCGTGTCCGGGGTGGGTGTGGCCCTGGCCGTGGCGGCGGCGGTCCCGGTGGCGGCGGGAGTGGCTGCGGGGGCAGGTGTCCTGGTGGGGATGGCGGTCTTCGGGGGGCTCGCCTGGGTCACGGGGCAATACCACAAGCGGCGCCTGCTGGAGGTACGATCAGAGATGGAGGGGATCCTGGACCGCCTGGAGTCGGAGGAGAGCCTCGAGCCTCCGCCCGCCTCGTGGCGTCGCTGGGTTCGCAAGCACTTCCGGGGCGTTGCCGAGGATCTTCTGGGGGAGTCCCAATAGTCCTGATGTGCCCCTGGAGGTGATCCCCGAGGGGGTACCAAGCCAAGAGGCCCTCCCTGGCGGGAGAGCCTCCGTCATGCCATCGGTCCTTTCGAGAAGGAGCAGTGACGAGTGCGTCTCAGGGCCTATGGCGGCGCTGCCGGCGGCGTTCACGCCGAATGGCCGCTTCCTTCTTCCTCTTCCGTTGGGCGCTGGGCTTCTCGTAGAAACGCCGCTTCCTGAGCTCGGAGTAGAGGCCGGACCTCTGCACCTTCCTCTTGAACCGGCGAAGTGCCCGGTCGAGGCTTTCGTTGTCCTGGACGATGACTTCCAAGCTGATCACGCTCCCTTGATGGTTGTTGAAAGCAAGAACTAAAAGCTAGAACAAGGGACGTTCTAGGGCAACCGCCCTTCCCGGTGCAAGGTGTGGGCGTAGAGGGCGTAATCCCGCCGATGGGCCAGGAAGTCCTGCACCCATATCTCGAAGGGGGGGAGGGGCAGGCGGGACTCGATGAACTCCACCACCATCATGGCGAACTGGAGGAGGTCCTTGCCTCCGAAGTCGATGGATGCCCCGTTGAGGATGTTCGTGACGCAGCCCTCGAAATCTTCCGGCTGCACCAGGGCGATGAAGTGACACACCTGATCCAGGCGGTACGAGGCGTACAGGGATCGGAGCTTGCCGAGCTCCAGGTCGGCCTTCGTCTCCCATTCCTCATGGGGCCACCCACCAGCCAGTTCCCGGGAGTTCTGTGCCAGCATGGTCCGGAACCATCGCCGCAGGTGAGGCGGCTCCCCTTGGAGCTGCTGCCGGCCATGCAGCGCCGAAGCCAGGAGTCCCGAAAGAAGAGGGCGTCCCAGGCCCCGGGCCTTCTGGTCGATGGCCGACTCCGAATCCTCCCTGAAGATATCGGCCGTACGCACCTCGTCTGCGTCCTGGCCGCCGTCCTTGGGCCTGAAGGAGAAGTACCCGTGCCATTGGTGGTCCAGCCCCCGGAAGGTGACCAGAAAGCATGCCCAGGTTTCGCCGGCCGCATGCAGAAATCCCACCGAGCGGCGTCTGAGGCGATCCAAAGTCACAGGGCTCCTGGATTGCGAGAGGGAAACCGGAGTGCCCCCGGAAAGGTCCTGGGGCCGGAAGAAGATGTGGGACCAAAGGATCCCGGGCAAGCGTCGAAGGATTTCCTTGCGGGGCGGGGAAACAAATGGCTATTCTTGAAAACACTGCCTTTTCGACCGGAAAGAGTCAAGGGAGGCCGGTTCTATATGGCGGAGCTGTCCCCGGATCTCACTGCGTCGCAGCCCGTGTCCAGGCCGGAAGGGATGGCCGATGTCCCCGGCGTGTGCGAGGTGACACTGAGTCGCGCCGTGGTCCAATACCGGACCGTACATGAGGCCGGATTGTCCGAGGACCGGATCGAGGACATCGGCCTGGCCCTGGTGCTGGACGGGGAGTTCGCATCCGCCGCCCAGGTGGTGGATCTGGGGAGTGCCCAGGTGAAGCAGTTGGATTTGAGCACCGAGCTTGTGGTCCTCGATTGGGTCTACGAGCCGACCCTGGAGCACGTGAACCGGCTCCTCAGGATCGCAGCCGATCCGTCGGCGGAAGGAGGAGAGGCTCGCCGGTCCCTGACGCCCTATTGCTTTGACCTGGCCCTGAGAATCTTGCGCCGAACCGGATTCGGCCCCCTCTCCCGTCCCGTTCTGCTCCGCATCGGATTCCGGGACATCTGCAGGGACTTGGATCTCCACGAGGGTACCACGGTGCGTATCGCCATGGGGCGGGGGAGGCTGGTACGGGCCCGCCTGGACTACGACGGGAACGCCATGGTGTTCGCCACCGCCTTCCGGGAGCCCGACCGGATTCTGGAGGATGCACTCCGGGGGGCGTTCCGGGACCGGGACCTCAGGCGGATCCTCCCGGCCAGCGACACGGAGGGGCTCACCTACCAGGTCCGGTTGCCCCTACCCCTCACCTTCCCGGAAGCCCGGAAGCTGCTTCGGGAGATCCGGGAGGGGCTGGCTCACCTTCTCGCCCGCTTCGAGCCCCAGCGATATGGAGCCCTCCGGGAGGTCCTGGAGACCTTCGGAGCCAGGGAGACACTGGCCCTTCTCTACCTGCCGGAGGTCCAGGAGCGAGCCGAGCCCCTGGTGATCCCGCCGGGGGCGGGCGGAAACCTGGTGCACTGAGAACCCATCGATCTCATGACCGTCCTTCGAGGCCATTCTCCAGAATCCTTGACCCACATCTCCGGCCCGGGGATGGATCGGCAGGATCCCCATCTCGAGTCCCGCTACGAGCAATACCGCCGACGCCAGGCTCGGGGGTTGGTGTCGATCCTGCCGCGGGAGGCCATTCGTCCTCTCTACGCCCGTGCCAGGGAGTGGGGCCGAAACAGCGGTGTGCGGGTGGAGAAGGATCCTCTCGCCACCCTCGTTCTCTTCCTGGCGCACATCCTTCCTCTCCCCCCCTTCCAGGTCTGGCTGAACGATCGCCTGGCCAACCTGGAAGCTCACCTGCGGGAGGAGTTCGAGTCCCCCCAGGCCCGGAGCCGTACGACTGCCCCGGTGACCGTGGAGTCCCGGCGAATGGAGATGGAGGGCCGTCATTGGCGAGCCGCACTGCACCTCTTCCTGGGGCACGAGGTGTGGCGAGGGTTCATCACCTTCCACCCTCTCGAGGGGGGAGAGGTGCTTCGGACGGCCGATATCTTCCGGGAGGAGGACCCGGAAGAGATCCGGACCAGGTTCCGTGGGTACCAGAACCACACCCTCCAGGCATTCCTGCGCTCGGTCTTACCTGGATAGAGTGCCTTCAAAGTTGTCACGTTTTTTCAAAAAAGATGTCACGGCCCGAGGCCCAGATTCTTCTGTACTGCCCGGGCGAACCCCCCGCCCCGATTAGACTTACAATTTAGGAATTTGAAATTCTTCTCTTTACGTTCCCTTCGGGAACAGGTGGATTCCGTCGTTGGCGCGTTTTCTCAAGTTGTTGTACGATAAGCACTTAGGAGTTCTGTCATCGTCGGTGGATTCGTCGCCATAAGGCTTGCGCCCCCAAGAAACCCATCGTAATTTGGAGACGTCCGCGGAGTTTGCTCCCTCCCCGCGACGCCGAGTCCTCCCAGCAGCCGCCGTGCCTGGGGGTGACAATTCCAGAGTTTTTCCGTAAACCGTTACGAGGTAAGTCGATGTGGGAGACGCGCTCCGTTCAGATCAATGTCCGGCTTCCCCGGGATATCGCCGCCCAGGCTGAGGAGGTTCAGCAAACGGATCCGGAGTTCCTGAGCCGGGTTGTTCTCTACGGTCTCACGCGGCGGTCCATCTACCAGCATCTCAGGGAGCGGGAGGCCGGCAATCTCGCGCTGGACGAGGTCTCTCCTCTCCTGCCCTCCTGATCCCTTTCCCACCAGAGTCCGTGCCGGGTTCTCGGCCCGGCCATGGAGGGGCCTCCTTCGCCCATTGAGGCCTCAACTGCGCGGAAGACTCTCTCCCAATTCCGTACTTTAGACCGGCACCTCCATCGCTTGATGCCCACCTTTCGCTGGGTGAACTGCGCGGTCTTCGGCCAAGATGCCGGGGGTCTGGC
>PXFI01000215.1 GCA_003564295.1 Gemmatimonadota bacterium
CTAGTACCGGGGCTCCCGGGCCTTGGCAGCCCGAGCCATGTGGTGTCACGACCGAAAGCCTCATGATATGAGGGAATAGCATCTGCATAGCGGTTCGCAGCGAAGATCTCACACCCTCTGCGACTCAACCGGAACAGTTCCAGACTCGGGGGTGGTTTATGAAGCCCCGGATTCGCGCTGGCCACAAAGATGGGGTTCAAGTATCACCCCACCGCCTCCAACACCCGCTCCCGGATGGCGTCCAGCGCCGGCGTAGGGGCCGCCGCCGAGGCCTGATCCGGGCCCAACGTCCACACGGTGCCCAGGTCCGAGCCCCGCACCACACTGGCCTGGACCTGCACCCGGTCGCCCCGCTGGGCGATGACCCCCGTCACCAGCGTCTCGGCTCCCGTCTCCCGTACCACCCGCCGGCCCACCCGTTCGGTGAAGGCCTGGCCTCCGCCCTCGGGGGCCGGTCCGCCGGCCTCTTCTCCAGGCACTGCATCACCAGGCTTGCCAGAGCCGGAGGCACCGTCCCCCGGCGCCGATCTCCCGCTCCAGGGCGAAGCGGTCGGCCAGGGCAGCCTTCAGGCGCTCCAGCGGTTCGGGCTCGGTCATGGGAAGCCTCCGGTTGGAGGGCGGGCCCGGGCCAGCCAGCCCGGGTCACCTCTTCGTCCCGAAGGGTACTTTGGGGCAAGCCGCACTTTGGGCGCAAAGAGAATTAGCGGGGGAAGGGGGAGGCAAGCCAATCGGCGGTCGAGGAGAGGTGTCGCCAGTGGGCGATTAGATTCGGCTTTGACCTACCCCAGAGCATCGAGCTTCAGCTCCCCGGGCCTCCCCAGGGCCTGCTTCCGGCCTTGGTCAGGGCCCCGCTTCCCCACCTGCGCGAAGCGTCAGGAGAGCGTCCTCGGCCCGCTCTACGAACGCAACGATGATTGCATGGCTGCCGAAAAGGAACTCCCCGATGGCGCCAGTACCGGCATTGCCAACCACGAGCCAGATGACTTTCGGAGGGTGGCCTCGGAGGAAGCTGAGCTGGCGGAAGTCGTCGTCCTTTGAAACCAGCACGAACCCGTGTTGCGCCGCGTAGTCCCAGATCTCGAGATCGGATCGGCCGCGCAGCCCGACTTCGTCGACATGGACGGTGCCGGGGAATCGGCCTGCGAGTCGTGCGACGAGCCTATGACTGAGGTTCTCGTCGAGGAGAAGCCTCATGCCGCCGATCCGGAGGCGAGCCTGCGCTCGCGGGCAGCGGCGAAGGCCAGGGCCGCCCTGAGATGGTCGGGGCTCAGAACAGGGAACTCTTCGAGCAGCTGGGCTTCGCTCATCCCCCCTGCCATGTACTCGAACACGTCATACACGGTGATACGCGTGCCCTTGAAGCACGGCTTCCCGCTGCGGACACCGGCCCGAATCTCGATGAAATCCTCGAAGCGCATGCCAACACGATAGATACCCTGGGTAGAGACTGCAAGATGTAAACAGCCCCTCTCGGGATGGCCTCCGACGAGTGTTGCAGCCGGTTCTTGCCAGGATGCCAGGCGGATACTACGCCCCCAGCGGGTTGAGGCCAGCCGTCCATGAGTCCTGGGGAGGCACCGTGGAGTACGATCTGTGGACCGACCCTCCGGCTGCTCAGAAGGACCAGGGTCCCCCCTATCGCACCCTCACCAGCTCCTGAAAGCCAGGGTGGTCCTTGATGGGGGCCCAGTACCACTGGAGGGGCTCGTCGGCCCCCAGGCGCCAGCCGTTGTTCATGGCCTCCCGGAGGAGAGCCACGGCCTCGTCCCCGCGGCCTAGGAGGGAGAGGATGTGGGTGCCGTAGTAGAGGGGGGCGCCTTTGTTGTTCCACGTTTCTCCGAACACCGTGAACGGCTGGGTCCGGGCCGAGTCCACCAGGGCGAGAGCTCCCGCCGTGTCCCCCATGAGGATCCGGTCCCGCATGCCGAGGATGCGCACGCCGAGTCCGGCCTCACCCATGGCGCGAGACTGCTCGTCGTAGATCCTCACCACCTCCTGGTGCCGGCCCAGGATGCGGAGGGTGTGAGTCTGGATGTTGCGCGCAATGGTGGTGGCCCGGAGGTCCTCCTGCCACTGCTCCACCCCGGCCACCGCCCGCTCGGCGTAGGCACGGGCCTCCTCCGTCCAGCCGTGGAGGGAGAGCTCCACAGCGGCCACGTCCATGAGGCGCACCGGAGCCCCCTGGGTCTCCAGGCCGTGGCTCTCGGTGACGACCCTTTCGATCTCGTCGATCCGCCCGAGGGCCGCCAGGGCGCTCACCTCCCGGGCCCAGTGGCCGTAGTTGCGAGGCTCGCTGGCCCGGGCGGCCCGGGCCAGGGCCAGCTCCTCCTCAAACCGGCCCATCATGTGATAGGCCTGGGAGGCGACGTTGTCCCACGGCCGCCATTCACGACCGAAGAGAGTGGCGGTGTCCCGCAACGCAAAGTACTCCAGAGCCTCCACGGGTCGCCGGGCCTCCACCAGAGATAACATGGCGTTGTAGGCCCAAACGGGATCGGAGGCAAACAGAGCCCGGGTGGCCCGTACCTCCTCCTCGGGAGAACGACGCCACGATCGCTGCATGTCCAGGCCCAAGGCGTCAGCCGGGAAGAGCCTTTCACGCCGAGCCTCCAGAAGAGCATTTACCGAGTCTGCCTCCTCCCATCGGCCGAGGTTGTGGTGGGACCCTCCGATCCAACCCACGATGCTAAGCCATGTGGTATCCCCGGCGAACGCCTGCCGAAACAGGGGGAGCGCCTCAGCGTAACGGCCCGCAAGGAAGACCTCACGCCCTTTTTCGGCCAAGCGGAGGGACTCCAGGTTCGGTGGAGGCTGATAGGCCCACGGGTTCGTGGAAAGGCCGGCCCCATAGGAGCTGAGATACCACCCCACCGCCCCCAACACCCGCTCCCGGATGGCATCCAGCGCCTGGGTCGGGTCCGCCACCGAGCCCTGCTCCGGGCCCAGTGTCCACACGGTGCCCAGGTCCGAGCCCCGCACGACACTCGCCTGGACCTCCACTCGGTCGCCCCGCTGGGCGATGACCCCTGTCACCAGCGTTCCCGCTCCCGTCTCCCGTACCGCCCGCCGGCCCACGCGTTCGGTGAATGCCTGGCCTCCGCCCTCGGGACGGTAGTCCACCACCTGCCCCAGGTTCGCCCCCTTGAGGGCGGCGGCGATCCGGTCCGCGGCGTCGACCCCGATCCCCTGGAAGCCAGGATCCGAGCTGCGTACCTCGAACGGCAGGACCACCACCGGCTCCCCGGCGCCCGAATCCGGTAGAGGCGGTCCCCGGGACCACAGCATCCAGGCCCCCGCCACGCCCAGGGCCAGGGCCCCCACCACCACCGCCGCCGTCCAGGCCAATCGCCGCCGGGCCCTGCGCCGGGCCTCCCCCACCCCCCGCACGGGCTGCGTCTCCGTGGGCGTCATCCCCCCGCTGGGGGTGGACAGAGACTCCAGCACCCCCAGCAGTTCCTCCGCACGCTGCGGCCGGTACGCCGGCCTCTTCTCCAGGCAGCGCATCACCAGGCTCGCCAGGGCCGGTGGCACCGTCCCCCTCCGCTCCGTCACCGGCACCGGAGCCTCCGTCACGTGGGCCGCCAGCACCGCCTGGGGCGTGCTCCGCACGAACGGCGGCTCTCCCGTGAGCATCTCGTAGGCCATCACCCCCAGGGCGTACAGGTCCGCCCGGTGGTCCGTCAACGGGTCCGCCGCCGCCTGCTCCGGGGCCATGTAGGTGGGGGTGCCCAAGGCCACCCCCGCCGTGGTCAGGGCATGCCGGCCCGTGGCCTCCCTCACCGCCTTCGCCACCCCGAAGTCCGCCACCAGGGCATGGCGCCCCGACAGCATGACGTTCTCCGGCTTCAGGTCCCGGTGCACCACCCCCTGGGCGTGGGCCGCCGCCACGGCGTCGGTCACGTCCCGGAGGATCCGCACCACCTCCCCCACCGGGAGCTCCCCCTCCCGCACCAGGCGGTGCCGGAGGGTGGGGCCCTCCACGTAGGGCATGACGTAGTAGAGGAACCCGTCGGCTTCGCCGGAGTCGTGGAGGGGGAGGATGTGGGGGTGGGTCAGGGCGGCGGCGATGGTGATCTCCCGGTTGAACCGCTCCACGCCCAGGGACGCCGCCAGGTCGGGCCGGAGAACCTTCACCGCCACCTTCCGGTGGTGCTTCAGGTCCTGGGCCAGGTAGACGGTGGCCATCCCCCCGGCCCCGATCTCCCGCTCCAGGGCGTAGCGGTCGGCCAGGGCGGCCTTCAGGCGGTCCAGCGGCTCGGTCATGGGAAGCCTCCGGCTGGAGGGCGGGCCCGGGCCAGCCAGCCCGGGTCACCTGCTCGTCCCGAGGGGTACATTGGGGCGGGCCGCACCTTGGACGCAAGGAGAATCGGCGAGGAGGCGCCTCAGCCGGGCGACCCGTGGCGGCGCCTCCCCCCGAATTGCTGGACAGAGCCAGTGCCAGGGGCAATATTGCCATCGTCTTGATCCAACATTCGACCGAACGGATGATCTGCCTCCAAAGCGGACGGATGATCTGCCCCCAGGGCGGACGGATTCTTGGTTCGGATCCCTCCTGGCCAGGATGAAGCTGGACTTCTGAAGTCCGGGCTCATGGACTCGTTGAGAAGTGTGGACTCATGCCCTCGCCGAAAGGAAGGCGGCGCCTCCCGGGGACAGGCTATGGTCTGCGGGAGTGGAAGGAGGGGGGGCGGTGGGTAGCCTGGGTCTCGGGGGGGGCCGAAGAAGGACGGACCGCACCAGTCCAGTCGGACGGGTGAGCCGGTCCGCTGCGGCGCATCCCCGTAGCGACCCTCGGACGCCGCCAGGCGTCCGTAGCGAAGCGGGGGAGCGAGGGGAGGCGCCGCGGCAGCGCCGCCCCCAGCTCGTGCCGCCCCCCTACGCCACCGACGCCTCGTAGATGCTCTGGATGGAAGCGTCCAAGGCCGCGTTGAACTCCTCGTCGCTCTGCTGCGCCGTCAGCCCCTCGGTGAGGGCCCGGGAGAAGCTCGCCACCACCCCCTTGTTCCGGGCCAGCCGGGCATTGGCCTCTTTCCGGGTGTAGCCACCCGAGAGCGCCACCACCTTGAGGACCCGGGGGTGCTCCACCAGCTCAAGGTAAAGGTCGTCGACCTCCGGAAGCGTCAGCTTGAACATCACCTTCTGGTCCCCGGTGAGGGAATCGAGCCCCGCCAGGAGGGCATCCTTCAGGAGCTCCTCCGCCTCGGCCTTCTGGGGGCTCTTGATGTCGATCTCCGGCTCCAGGATGGGCATGAGCCCCGCCTCCAGGATCTGGAGCCCCACCTCGAACTGCTGGGCGGCGTTGGCCTCCACGCCACCCTTGTCGGCAAGCTTGATGACCGACCGCATCTTGGTGCCGAATACCCCCTTCTCCTTGCCCCGGGCCAGGAGGGCGTCAAGGTCCGGCATGGGCTTCATGAGCTGCACGCCATCGGCCTCCTGCGCCAGTCCTTTGTCCACCTTCAGGAAGGGAACGACCTTCTTCACTGACCACAGGTACTCGGCCGAGCCACACCCTTCGATCTCCCGATCCATGGTGTTCTCGAAGAGGATGGCCCCGATGATCCGGTCCCCGTGGAAGGCGGGACTGGTGATGATGCGGGTCCGCATCTCGTGGATCCGGTCGAACATCTCCGCCTCGTTGGCGTAGGCGTCCTCCCCGATCCCGTACAGCCTCAGCGCTTTCGGCGTGCTACCGCCGCTCTGGTCCAGCGCCGCGATGAAGCCGTCGCCCTCACGAATCTTGTGAAACTGCTCCTGGTTCATGGCCTACCCCCGGAGTTCTGGTTAGCCCCCTGCGAATCCGATTCGCCGCCATGGGCGTCCCTCGTCCGAAGGCCCTCACGGACGATGAGCCCAACGTCGGCGAGGAGTGGCACCTGGATGCCCTCTCGGCCACCTGCGCCACTTCCACCTGAAGAAAGGGAACGACATGCAAGATTGCAAGGTGCCCGGCTACCTCCTCCCCTCCAGCAGGCGGAACATCCGGGTGTTGGTGCCCAGCACCAGCGTGGAACTCTCGTCCAGGACCATGGCAGCTGCCTCCAGCGCACGGAGGAACTCGTAGAGCTCGGGGGCTTGGCGGTGCGCGTCGGAGTAGAGGCGGGTCACCTCCGCGTCGGCCCGCCCCCGAATCTCCTCCGCATCCCGAATGGCTTCGGAGCGGATGCGGGCGAGCTCCCGCTCCCGCATGCCCCGGATCCGTGCTTGCTCTCCGGCCCCCATGGACCTGAACTCCTCGGCCGCACGGTAGCGCTCGGAGATCATCCGTGAGAAGACGTCGTCCTGGACCTCGTCCACATAGTCCGTGCGCTTGAACCGGAAGTCCATGAGCTCGATTCCCAGCTCGGGCTGGAGACGGGCATTGGCCCGCTGCGTGATCTCCTGGGCGATGCGGGCCCGCCCCACCCCGATGGAGTCGAAGATCGCCTCCTCCACCTCCAGGTCGATGACGATCTCCTCCCGGGGGCGGTTTGTGCTGCGCACGTTCTCGATGAGGTCGTGACGGCTCACGGCGTTCCGGATCTCGCCGTCCATGATGTCGTCGATCCGGGTCTGGGCCAGGCGCTCGTCCCGGACCCTCTGGTAGAAGAGGAGAGGATCGTCGATCCGCCAGCGTGCGAACCCGTCCACCAGCAGAAACCGCCGGTCCCGGGTGGCGATCCGGGTCGGAATGCCGTCCCACTCCAGGTAGCGCCGGTCGAGGCGGTGCACCTTCTGGACGAACGGCCGTTTGAAATGAAGCCCGGCCTCGGTCCGGGGGGGGCCTATGGGTTGCCCGAACTGGGTGATGATGACCTGCTCCCACTCGGACACGGTGAAGGCAGCGGAGCCGAGTGCAATGACTCCGACCAGGGCCAGGAAGGCAATGGCGAGCATCTTCATCAGGAACCTCCTCCTCCCTGTCCGGGAACTATGGGTGAAGACACGCCAGTGTTCACGCGTCCGTCGAGCTGAAGGAGCGGAAGGATACCCCTCAGCTCCGCGTCCACGAAGACCTTTCCTTTCACGGCGCCGAGCACCCGCTCCTGGGCCTCCAGGGTGAGGCGCGTGCGGGTCACGTCGGGAGAGCGGCGGTATTCCTCCAAAAGGGCCAGAAACCGTGTCACTTCGCCCTGGGCACGGTTGACCCGATCCAGGGCGTATCCCTCGGCACGCAGGCGGACCTCCTGCCCTTCTCCCTCGGCCCGGGGGACGTCCCGGTTGTACTCGGCCCAGGCCTCGTTGATCATCCTCTCCCGCTGCTGCTGGGCCCCGCTTACCGAGTCCCAGGCGGGCCGCACCGGGCCGGGGGGCGTGGCGTCCTGCATGATGACCTGAACGACCCGGACCCCCATGTCGTACTGGTCCACCAGGTCGTTCAGACCCGCCAGGGAGCGTTCCTCGATCTCTTGGCGGCCCACGGTGAGAACCTCAGTCACGGTCCGGTCGCCCACGGTCTGGCGCATGACCGATTCACTGAGGGCCCGGAGCGTCCCGGTGGGGTTCCTGACGTTGAAGAGATAGGCGATGGGATCCATGACCCGGTACTGCACGACCCACTCGGCGTGCACCACGTTCAGGTCTCCGGTAAGCATGAGGGCCTCCGGGGGAACGGTGCGGTAGCGTGCCGGTCCTTCCCGGCCCTCATCCGTCCGGAATCCGAACTCCTCCTTGAGTTGCCGCTGGATGGGCACCTTTCGGACCCGTTCCAGCAGAGGGAGCTTCGCGTGGAGTCCGGGATCCGATTGCCGAACCACCTTCCCGAACCGCATCACCACGCCCACCTCCTCAGCCTCGATCTGGTAGATCGATCCCAGGACCACGATGAGGGCGGCGGCGGCAAGCACCACCAGCGCCCCTCCGCGGACGAGACGGTGCCCGGCCTTAGCCTGTGGGTCTCCGTCGGTTCGGAGCATGCGGCGCATCAGCCGGCTCAGGTCTTCAACGGTGGGGGGTTCTTGCATGTCTCCTCCTCGTGTCCAAGGGGTTGTCCTCCCTCCTTCTCGTGGAGGGGGCTCGGCGCACGGTGTGAACCATAAGGGACAATGGGCCCCGGCGACACACTCGGGGTGCAAAATGGCCCAAGCGGGGAGCCACGGGCGACCTTGAACCCTCGGGACGAACCCGGCAAACTTCCCGTACGAGAGTGCCGAAGGCCGAACCGGGGCAGGCGCTGGTTTCAACGCGGGTGGCCCGGCATGAGCCTTGCGGAGTTTCCGGCAGACAGCGAGCCAGCCGACAGCGGGTTTCTCATGAGGATAGACAAGCATGTCCGACCCTCCGGGCCGTGACCAGAACCGACCCTACCACCTCCACCGCCGCGACTTCCTGAAGTGGAGCGCCGTGGCGGGCGGCTCCGCCCTGGTGGTGGGAGGGCTGGGTGCGGGCCTGCCTCTCCTGCGTGGACCTCGCCTGCCCTGGGACATCGAAGAGCCCGGTGTCCCTGCACCCGGCCCGGTAAGACTCACCGGCGGAGAATGGATCCCGGCCGCCTGCTGGCATAATTGCGGCGGCCAACGCTGTCTGCTGGCGGCCTACGTGGTGGATGGTCAGGTCCTGGCCGTCAAGAGCGACGACACGCAGCCCGACACGCCCCACGCTCCCCAGATGCGGGCCTGCGCCCGGGGTCGCGCCCAGGAAGGGCAGGTTTTCGGCCCCGATCGCCTGCGCCACCCCATGAAACGCCGGAACTGGCAACCCGGAGGTGGCCGCCGTGAGCTGCGGGGCATGGACGAGTGGGAGCGCATCTCTTGGGACGAGGCCCTGGACCTGACTGCGGCGGAGCTGGAACGCATCCTGGGCGAGCACGGGAACGAGTCCATCCTGGAGCTGGGTAGCACGCTCCGTCACCTCTTCACCGGACTCGGCGGGGCAGTCATCAACTGGGGCTCCACCTCATGGGGCACCTGGCTGGACACCGGCCCCATGATCGGCCTGGGCGACGGCTTGAGCAGGACCAGCCACAACGACCGGCTGGACCTGCAGAACTGCGAGCTCATCGTCCTGTGGGGAGGCAATCCCGCCTGGAGCGCCCAGGGGAATACCATGTACTACTATCTCCAGGCCCGGCGAGCCGGGGCGAAGTTCATCTTCATCGATCCCTACTATAACGACTCGGCCATGACCCTGGCCGACGAGTGGGTGCCGGTGCGGCCCGGCACCGATCACGCCCTGGCCCTCGGTATGGCCTACACCCTCCTGGACGAGGACGACCCCCAGCACAACCCCCTCATCGACTGGGACTTCCTGAACCGCTGCACCGTGGGCTTCGACCGGGAGCACATGCCTGCCGGCGCCCATCCGGATGACAATGTCCGGGACTACGTCCTCGGCCGGCGCGACGGCGTGCCGAAGACACCCGAGTGGGCGGCCCGCACCTGCGGCGTCAGCGCTCCCCGCATCAGGCGGCTGGCCAGGCGCATCGCCCGCACGCGCCGTACCGCCCTCCTCACCGCCTGGGCACCGGCCCGCACCCATGACAGCGATTCCTGGCCCCAGATGTTTCTGACCCTGGGCTGCATGATGGGCCACCTCGGCCAGACAGGACGCATGACCGGGGTGAGCTGTTGGGAGCGGACGGCGGACGGCGGCCCCTTCCTCATCGGCCCGGGGGGATCCGGTGTGCCCCCGCTGAGGGGAGCCCCCAGGCGGACCACGGCCCGCATCAACAACAGCGAGCTGTGGGATGCCGTCCTCGAGGGAGAATACACGGCCCGGGAAGGAGATCGCCGCAGCATCGACCTCCGCGCCATCGTGCATGACGGGGCCTCGGCGCTGAACCAGGTGTCGGGCCTCCTCAAGGGGATCGAGGCCCACCGGAGGGTGGAGTTCGTCCTGACGCTGAACTTTGTCTACAACACCAACGCCCGCTATTCCGACGTGGTCCTGCCGGTCACGACCCAGTGGGAACGGCACAGTTACTTCAAGGGCAACCGCAGCCACCTCACCTGGGCCCGGCAGGTAGTGGAGCCCCAGTACGAGGCGCGGGACGACAGCTGGATCGCCGCGGAGCTGGGCCGGCGCCTGGGGCTCGATCCAGCCGAGATGCTTCCCCTGTCACCGGAACAGGAGGAGTTCAACCGGTTGGCGGGGGCCTGGGTGGTGGGCCCACAGGGCCAGGGACGGGAGCGGCTGGTGACCATCACCGAGGAGGATATCCGGGAGATGGGCGTCCAGGGGCAGCCCCAGAAGGGGCGGATCACCCTGGCGGAGTTCCGGGAGAAGGGTATCTACGTGGTGCCACGCCGTCCCGGCGACGGGCTCGGACACATCGCCTTCGAGGCGTTCCGGAAAGATCCCCGGGGACACCCCCTTTCCACCCCCAGCGGGCGCTTCGAGCTCCACTGCCAGACCATCGCCGACCACGTCCGCTCCGTGGGTTTCTCACGCATCGACCCCATCCCCGTCTACCGGCCTCCCGCCGAGGGCTATGAGGAGACCTTTGACGATTTCGAGCGGGGCATCAAGGGTCCCTTCCCGCTGCAGCTCATGACGCTGCATTACCGGCGCCGCACCCATTCGGTGTTCGACAATGTGGCCTGGCTCCGGGAAGCCTTTCCCCAGGAGTTCATCATGAACACCCTGGACGCGGAGGCCCGCAACCTGGCCACCGGGGACATCGTCTTAATCCGCAGCCGGCATGGAGCAGTGCTTCGCCCGGTGTTCGTGACCGAGCGTATCATGCCCGGCGTGGTGGCCCTCGGCGAGGGCGCCTGGGCGGACGTGGACCCCGGAACCGGACTGGACCGGGCCGGGGCCACCAACGTCCTCAACGGGGCCCGCCCCACGGGCCAGGGCCACCAGGGGTGGAACACCTGCGTGGTGGAGGTCACCCCTTACCGCGGCCCCATCCGGCTGCAGGCGGACTGGCGACAGCCGCCCCGGATGCCGCAAGGAGCGGTTTAGCCATGGCCGCCCCTCTCGGATTCCGCATGGACGCTTCGGCCTGCATCGGCTGCCGCTCCTGCGTCATCGCCTGCAAATCGAAGAACGGGCTTCCTCCAGGGACGCACTTCCGCCGAATCATCGAATACGGGGGCGGCACCTGGATCCCGGACCCCGAGGATCCCACCCTCCTGGCACCTTCGGGAATCTTCGCCTACTGCCTCTCCCTCTCCTGCTTGCACTGCGAGGAGCCGGCCTGTGTGCCGGCCTGCCCCACCCAGGCGATCCAGCAGCGTCCCGACGGCATCGTCCTCATCGATTCCGGCCGATGCACGGGCTGCCGCTACTGCGAGTGGGCCTGCCCGTACGGCGCGTTGGCGTTCGACTCCTCCACCGGTCGCATGATCAAGTGCGACCTGTGTGTGGACCTGGTGGACGGCGGCGAGGAGCCCTGGTGCGTAACCTCCTGCGTGACCCGGGCACTGGAGGTGGGTCCCATCCAGGAACTGCGGGCTCGTCACGGCCAGCTCGACGCCCTGGCGCCCCTCCCGTCCGGTGAGCAGACGCTTCCGCGCCTGGTAATCACTCCCCACCCCCATGGTCAGCCGGCTGGACAGGGCACCGGCCGCTCCTCCAATCCGGAGCGGGACTTGCGATGAATCTCTTCCACGAGTGGCCCCTGGTCATCTTCACCCTGATGGTTCAGGTGGCCGTGGGCTCCTGTTTGGCCATCCTTGGGGTGCGGGGCATGTTGTGGGCGGCTGGGGCGTCGCCGCCGGACTACGGGAGGCTGAAGGCTTCCGGAGAGGGGTCGCACGAGGTGGATGCTGCGCCGCTGCCGGAGGAGGGGGCCCCGGGCGCCATGCCCTGGGACCAAAGGCCGTTCCTGCTGGTGGGAGTCCTGACGGCCCTGGGTCTGGGGATCTCGCTCCTGCACCTGGGCGCCCCTCTCAACGCCATCCGGACTCTCTCCAACATCGGCCACTCCTGGCTGAGCAGGGAGATCCTGGCCGGGCTGATGTTCCTGGGGCTCTGGGCCGTCAACTTCCACCTGGATCGCCGTCCTCCAGCCACGCCGTGGCTGCGAGGGGCTTTCCTCCCTGCCCTCGCCCTGGCCGGGGTATTGCTGATCTGGTCCATGGCCCGGGTGTACATGCTGCCGGCTCGTCCCCTCTGGGACAGCTGGCTGACCCTCGCCAGCTTCTTCCTGACCACCATACTCCTGGGTGCCGTTGCCATGGCCGCATACCTGGAACGGGTCCTCCCGTTGCGGTTCGGCTTCCCTGATCTCAGCCCGGCAACCCGTTCCCGACTGCTGCCTCGCCCCAGACCTGCCCTTTTGGCCGTCGGCCTGGCCGCCGTGGTGGCGCAGTTGGGGGTGACCTTGTCTCACCCCGTCACCGCGGAGCTGCGCTCTTCAGGCGCCGGAACGGCTCTCACCAACGCTCGGGGGCTACTGTTGCTGGCAGGTGCTTGTCTGGTGATCGCAGCTCTGGCGAGGCCAGCCCTCGCGGATGATGCACGATCCGAGACCCGGAAGCCGAAGCCCTGGGCCACCATCGCCCTCCTCTTGCTTCTGGCTTCGGAAGCCGTGGGTCGCATGCTCTTTTATGCCGTGGGGGCAACCGACTCGTTCTAGGTTGACCAGCATAGAAACGGGAAGATGGCTCGGACAGCAAGGATCGCCACATCTGGCCACCCCTTTCAACGGCGGGCAGTTGACAAGCGCACCTTGCCGGCGTTCCTGTTGTTGTTAGAAGGTGGCCGGCGTTGCCGACAGAACCTGCAGAGGGCCACCTGATCATGTTGAGCCCACCCATTTGAATGGAGTTGAAGCGTGACCATTACCAGATCGTGGGTCCTTCTGAGCTTCGTCGCCCTAGTTCTTGCGCTCACCGCTTGCGGGGACCCTGCGCCTCCACCTCCCGGAAGTGAGGAGCTCGCTGAGCTACAGCCAGGCGCCACCATGGAGGAAGTGATGGCCATCCTTCCTCAAGGGGAGCTGGATGACAACGGGACGGTGGGCGGCTATCACCGGGGTCGCTACCTCATCGAAGGTTCTAACGTGGAGATCGTCTGGATCCACCGGCAGGGCTCTGGTGGTGCGTTCCAGGATCCCAGAATCGATCTCAACCCCCTGATCTTCAGGGACCGAGTCCTGGATGGTTGGGGTTGGAGCCACTTCGACTCCCGCTCCGAGCACTGGGATCTTCCGATACCCGAGGGCCCGCCGGGCGGGGGTACCTGATCGTCCTGTGGTGGGCCGCACATAACGCAGCCCGGGGAAGCCTCGCCTTCGGATCAGGGCCCTCGATGGTCGTCCATGATCCGGCCGGTCTGTGTCTCGGGCGCGGTGCGTCCCCTGTTCAGCCGACGTTTCCGTAGGTGCTTCTTGTTGCGTCTGGCACGCTGCTCCAGGGCCGCGGCCCCACTCGCGGCACCTTCCGCCGCCGGTTCGCGCCCCGCCGTGAGCAAAGTCCAGTAGCCGAAAAGATTCACGGGCAGAATCTCGATCACATCGAGCTGGTTGCGTGCGACGAACTCGTCAAGAGCGAAGTCGGGACGAAACCCCAGCAATTTCGAAAGCGGGGCCATGGCCCGCTCCACACCACCCACCACCGGGTTCCGGCTGCGGAAGTGGTTCACGATGTAGAGCCTGCCCCCCGGCTTGCAGACCCGCCGCATCTCGCTGATCATCCGCTCCGGTTCGGGCGCCACGGAAAGGACGTACATGGCCACCACGTGATCGAAGCTCGCATCGGCAAAGTCCATGGCGCTGGCATCCATCTCCAGCAGCGTGACATCCGGCAAATCCATGTCATCCACTCGGCTCTGGGCCCGTTCGATCATGTGGGGCGAGAGATCGGTGCCCGTGACGCGGACGCCCTTCGGATACTCCGGCAAGGCCAGTCCAGTCCCGACGCCGACCTCCAGGACGTGCTCGCCGGGCCGGATGCCCATCTGCTCGATGGCGACCTTGCGGCCCTGGTGAAACACTCTGCCGAAATAGAGATCATAGTGGCGCGCATAACGGCGGTAGGCTGCCCTCACGCCCTGAACATCCATACCTGCTCCTCGCTCGTCGGGAATGCCCAAACTCACATGAGAGCCTAACGGACCCGACGACGCAAGGCCACCCTCAATGTGAACTTTCCCCACCATTCGCGGGCTCATGGGGAGGGGGACAGGGGAGGCCGCAAAAGAGGAGAACCGGCAAGGTCTGGGGAAAGCCGCAGGAGAGGAGTGCCAGGAAGGCTCAGGGAAGTTCACACTCAGCCAGGTGTTTGAGGGAAGGCCGCCGTCCTCGCCGCCATTACGAGGAGCTGGACGGCTAGGCATCCAGGGACATCCGGCCCGCCCACGCAGCCCCACGAACGCGACCTACGAAGAAAAGGGTAGACAAATCCGATCCCACCCCCTATCTTACCGATACGAAGCGTTTCGTAATCTTCCTCCCGGGCACGTTTCGAAGGCTAAGCCGAAGTTACCCCCCTCCCACGCCGGGATCTGATAGCTAACGCTTTGCAGGTGTTGAAGTTGGATGAATGTTGCTTGCTGCAATATGCGCCCATGTAAGTGCATTCGTACGTCTTGACATAGACTTTGTTTTATATTAGCTTGTGTCCATGTACATCGACATCGTGCCCAACCGGAGCTCGCCGCCCGCCGTCCTGCTGAGGGAGTCGTGGCGCGAGGGGACCAGGACCCGCAAGCGGACCCTGGCCAACCTTTCCTCCCTGCCCATGGACCAGGTGGAGCTCCTGCGCCGGGTGCTTCGAGGCGAAGAACTGGTCCCAGTCGACGAGGCGTTCGAGATCGTCCGGACCCTGCCCCATGGGGATGTGGCCGCTGTGGTGGGGACCATGAACAAGCTGGGGATCCCGGAGCTGCTCTCCACCCGCAAACACCCCAACCGCCAGCGTGTGCTGGCCATGATCGCCGCACGGATCCTGGACCCGTGTTCAAAGCTGGCCACGGCCCAGAAGCTGGGCACCGATACGCTGTCGAGCTCCCTGGGCGACGTGCTGGGCGTAGGTGGGGCCGATGCGGACGATCTGTATGAGGCCCTGGACTGGCTGTATGGGGCCCAGGGGCGCATCGAGAAGAAGCTGGCCAAGCGGCATCTGGAAGAGGGGAAGATGGTGCTGTGGGACGTGACGAAGGTGCCTTTCGAGAGCCACACGAGCGAGCTGGCGGCCTTTGGCCGGGGCAGCGGTCAGCTGCAGGTGCTCTTGGGGCTTCTGGCCACGCCGAAGGGTGTGCCGGTGGCGGTGGAGGTCTTTGCGGGCAACACGGGGGATCCGGCCACCGTGGGCCCAGCCCTGGACCGGCTACAGGGTCGCTTCGGGCTGAAGCGGGTGACGATGGTGGGGGACCGGGGCATGATCACCAACGCCCGGATCGACGAGGAGCTTCGGCCTCGGGGCGTGGACTGGATCACGGCGCTCCGGGCCCCCACGATCCGTGCCCTCATGAAGGAGGATGGACCACTGCAGCTCTCGCTGTTCGACGAGCAAAATCTGGCCGAGATCAGCTCGCCGGACTTCCCCGGCGAGCGGCTCATCGCCTGCCGGAATCCCTTGCTGGCGGCGGACCGGGCCCGGACGCGCCAGGAGTTACTGGCGGTGACGGAAGAGAAGCTCGAAAAGCTTCGGCTCCGGACCCTACGGGCACGCCGGCCCCTCCGGGGTGAGACGAAGATCGGCGTGGAGGTGGGCAAGGTGTTGGGGGCCTCGAAGGTGGCCAAGCACTTCCGCTACGAGATCACCAGTGAGACGTTCACCTTCCAGCGGGACCAGGCGTCCATCGCAGCGGAAGCGGCCCTGGACGGGATCTACGTGATCCGCACGAACGTTTCCGCTCAAGCGCTCGGGGCCCCGGAAGTGGTGGAGGCCTACAAGCAGTTGGCGGAAGTGGAGCAGGCATTCCGGATCATGAAGGGCTTCGCCCTGGAGGTGGGCCCCCTCCGTCACCGGCGGGAGGAGCGGATCCGGGGTCATGTGTTCCTTTGTATGCTGGCCCGCTACGTACGCTGGCACATGGAGAAGGCTCTGGCCCCCATGCTCCTGACCGACCATGACCCAGAGGGAGCCAAGGCCCACCGGGAATCCATCGTGGCTCCGGCCCGCCGGTCCAGGGCCGGGGAGGCCAAGGCCAGGCGCCAACGGACGGAGAGCGGAGAGCTGGCTCGGAGCTTCA
>PXFI01000008.1 GCA_003564295.1 Gemmatimonadota bacterium
AGCGTCGCCCAAACGCTCTTGGAAGGACGCCCAGGCCTGGGCGTAGTCGGCTTCCCGGTCCACGCCGGTGAAGGGAGCGTGGTACACGATGGCACGCTCCACCGGACCCCCGGGGAGGGTGTCGTCGGTGATGGTGCGCTCCACGGTGCCGGTCTTCATGTCCTTGATCTTCCGCCATTCGGGGGTCTTGAAGCCCACCCCGGTGAGCCCCCGGCTCTTGGTGTAGATGATGCGGCCGGTCTGATCGTAGTAGGTATTCCGGTCGTAATGGCGCAGCACCGGGAACTGGATCCGGTAGATGGACTGGAGCTCCTCCAGGGTCAGCCCCAGGGCCATGGCCGCCAAGACGTCGATCTCAACCAGGGCCTGGCGGCGCTCAAAGTCGGTGCGAAGGGCGCAGTGGCGCTGCCAAGTGGGGGTGAGGTTTCGGAAGCGGTCAGGGTCGAGGCGGGGATCGTCCTTGGTCCAGCGGTTCTCGAGGAAGGCGTCATCCCAGCACTCGGACCAGAGGTCTGCGTAGTGAGTGGTAAGGCAGTTGAGGGTGACGGTGCGGA
The DNA here is from genome assembly GCA_003564295.1 of Gemmatimonadota bacterium. Classification (GTDB taxonomy): domain Bacteria; phylum Gemmatimonadota; class Gemmatimonadetes; order Longimicrobiales; family Gaopeijiaceae; genus PXFI01. The sequence goes on from PXFI01000008.1 coordinate 555, forward strand.
CGAGGAGCGGGTTACTGTCGTCGACCAGCGGAAACTGCCGGAGCGTGGACTCGTACACGTCGCTTCGACCGGTGGTCTTCAGGTAGAAGTCGCAGATGATTGACTGGCTCAGCGCCTGAAACCCGATCATGGCCTTGGGACTTCGGAAGGTTATCGACAGCACAGGGTGGATGTGGCCTACCCCCTTCGGAAGGATCGAACTAATCATAGAGCGCTCTGACGACGGTCCGAACATTCGTCGATTCGCAAATCGATAGAATTCCGTCACCGGCCTCCGGTCCCCCCACGGCACCCGGGGTATCCGGCGGCGATACTCCTCTGGTGAGCACGCCGGCCGGTACAGAGTGCGGGGGAGGTAATCGTCGGGGATTTGAGTCAGGTCGATTTCGTCATACGCCTTGTTCGATTTGCAGGGATAGCGCGGCGTTTTGTAGAGGGGCGTGCCCACGAAGAAGTGGGGCCCGGAGACCACCCAATTCTCCGGAGATGAAGGAAAGTGGTTGTCGTAGGTGATGGTGCTATCACTTTGCGCGTTCGTCTCGTTCCAGTGCTGAGTGGCGAAGTATTCGCCTTCCAGGTCGCCCAAGCGCAGAGGATGCTCAGCGAACCTGCCCAGAACAGCCACCACCTGCAGGGAGTGTACGGCTGGTAGGCGAGCCCGCTTTGCCGGCGTTCCAGGCTCATCATACAGTTTAGCGAAGAGGCTCATTGCCTCTTCATTAATGTGAACGATCCGGTCTCGGTGGCCCGTCAGGTTCCAGTTGTTGTCATCGTCCTTGATCCCCGGCACCGGCCCACGTCCATCGCTCTCGAAACAGGCATCGATGGTGGGCGGACTGAAGAGGTTGGCGATATTTGCAAACCGAATCCCCGAAACCGTCTCGTTCCGGTAGATGTTGACGCTGAAGATCGTCTGGTTGTGAACCTCTGCGAACAGTCGGCGTTCGTTGATGAACTGAAAGTGGCCCCGCAGCCGTGGATAGACCGCTTCCCGCAGTACCCCACCCCTCGGGTCGTCGTAGATTCCCTCGGGGTGTAGGAAGGCTGTCACGCCCTGCCCACCTCCTACCATCCATGCCTGCGGGAGGAAGCACTTGTACAGATTCGCCTTCATCCCCTGAAGGAGCGGGTAATTCTGGCGGGCATTCAGGAACTGCTGCGCCCCCTCCGCCTCCTCGAAAGCGCCCAAGTATTCCTTACGGATCCGACGCTCTTCGATGATCTGGTCGCGGAGCTTTGACAGCTCCGAGGCCCGATGCTTCCGGATGGCGTAGCGAGGATCGACGTCCCCCATGAACCCGCCCTCGTCCCAGGACAACAGGACCCACGGCGGGTTCCCCAGCACCACATCGAACCCACCGCGTTCGGCGAATAGGTTCGCGAACTCCAGCTCCCAGTGGTGGAACCGGTACCGTTCGGCTAGCTCCTGGACCAGCCCCAGTCGGGGGCGCTTCTCGCAGAGCCGGTCCACGTCCACGAACCCCAACTCGTCTCGGAGCTCCAGGGCAAGCTCTCTGGGCATGGTGTCCGGGAAGAGTTGGGTCTGCTTGCCCTCCACCACCGAGTCCACCACATCGCTCTCCAAAAGGAGTTGGAGTTCGAGCAGATACTCGTCCCGAGAGGGAAGGAGGTGGGCCTCTTCCATGGGCCAGAACCAGAGGGCACACCAGTAGTCCATCACCAGCTTCAGGCGCCGGTAGGGGCTCGAGTTTCGGACCTCCCGGGAGTAGAGCTCCTGATGGAGGATGCGGTCCTTCTCCCGGGTGGTGGTGGGGGGCCGCCCCGCCTCTGTAGGGCGCCCGTAGATGGAGAGGGGATCGGTGGTGCGCTCGCGGATCCGGGTGAGCTCCCGGATATGCCGATCCCAAAGCCGGTCCACGGCGCCGGAGAGGCGTTCCAGGGTCTGGATATCCCCTTCGGAGAATGGAGCCAGAAACCCCTTCTTCCACTCCTTGATCTGGGCCAATTCGTCCTTGGCCATCTCCCGGATCACCTTGTCCTTGTAGCCGGCCATCCCGCTGTCGGGGACGAGGAAGTGATAGACGGTACCCATGGGCCGGCTCCCCTGCACCGGGACCCGGTCCGGAACGGAATCGAGCCAGTTCGGGCTGCCCCGCTTCCCCTTCCCCAGGAGCCGCACCGGGAACACCTGCCGCCGGGCTCCCACCAGGGAGTTCCCGGCGTGGAGCTGCCCCCCGAACCAGGGCACGAAGCCCCCCTCGTGGATGGTGTTCAGCCAGAGGGAGACCTCTGCCAACTCGGTGGCCACCGGATTCAGGTCGACCCCGTAGACGTTCCTGTCCGCCAGGAACATCTTCACCCGCTGCTTCTCCTGGGCATAGTCGTCGGGGGTGAGGCTCTCGCCTCGCTCCGCCTGCTTTCGCCGCAGGTAGGCATCAGCGAGCTGGTTCACCGCCTCGTTCAGGAAGGCGGCGCTCCCCATGGCGGGCTCGCAGATGGTGAGCTCCAGGATCTCGTCGGCGGGTATTCCGCCGTCATCCTCGCCGATGAGCTCCTTCAGGGCGTACTTCACCAGGGAGCGGGTCAGCACCTCGGGGGTGTAGAACGAGGCGGACTTCTCCCGATCTCGCCCTGCCAGGCGGTAGATGAAGCTTCCCTTCTCGTGCTTCTTCAGCGTCCCGTCATCGTTGTAGACCCGCTCCCCCTCCTCGTACTCGGTCAGCTCGGCCCTGGGCACGAAGTAGGCCTGCTCCAGCTCGTCGTAGGACGACCCCTTCTTCTTCACCTCGTAGAGCTCTTCTTCTGCGAAGAACCCCCGGTAGGAGAGGAGGGCTTCGTAGACGGCGCCGAGCTGGTTGATGCCGAGCTGGGCGTAGGAGATGCGGCCCCGGCGGCCCTTCCTCCCCTTCCCGCTCCGGCGAGACGGGTCCGAGAGGGACATGAGCTCGATGATGCGCTGGAGCACCCGGTTCCGGAGCTTCACCGAACTCAGGATGGGGGTACGCTCCGGGTCGAAGAGGTGGGTCTTGAGGGGCGCGATGCGGAAGGTGTGATGGTCCGGTCGCCCGTCCAGCTCAAGCTGCCCCGCTGCCGTCTCCCGGGGCCAGCCGTTGTAGATGAGGTCGAAGAGGAGGCCCAGGGAGTGATCCAGGTAGTAGCCCTCCCGGGACTCTTCCGTCTCCAGCCGCACCAACTCCAGGTCCCGAAGGCTCTCCAGGGAGTAGCCGGCCCGGTAGGCCTCGGC
>PXFI01000329.1 GCA_003564295.1 Gemmatimonadota bacterium
AATGGCGAAGACCAGGTACCATGCGGCCACCAGGAGGTTGGTGGCCCTCACGTTGATGTGCTCCGTTTCGGGAAGCCAACCTCCCACCAGCCCCAGCGCCAGAAGGAGGCAGAGGAGCCCCCCGGCATACCCCAGGGCCCACCCGTACCCGGAGATGCGGCCCATGCGCCGGGGTGAGGCCAACTCGGGGAGGAAGCCGTTATAGAAGACCGCAGCCGCCTCGAACAGGACGTTGGCGGCGATGAAGATGATGAGGGCCTCCATGACCATCCCCGGACGCACGAAGAAGAGGGCTGCCGAGAGGAGCACGGCACCGGCCGTGGACCATCCCAGGAACCTCTTCTTGCGCCCGGAGAAGTCGGCGATGGCGCCCATGACCGGCATGGCCAGCGCTACCAGAATGGCCGAGATGTTCACCGCCCTGGCCCAGAGGATGCCCCCCACGACCGGGTCCTCCGATACCACGGACTGGAAGTAGCGGCTGAAGATGAAGGTCACCACCAGCGTGTTGAAGGCATTGCTGGCGAAATCGTAGATCCCCCAGGCTGCAATCTCTCCCCCCCCGGCCTCTCCCTTTCGAAGCCGGCGCTGCGGAGGGGATGGGCTACCGGGGGGGGGCCTCATCCGATCCTCACCTTTCAAACCCTCCTTCCGCCAGGACCACCAGAAGAGCGTTCTGGGCGGCCAGGTGGGCCTCCAAGCCCAGCCACCACTCGTCCAGGGAGTGGGTGCCCCCCCCCCGACCGCCCCGGCCGATGGTTATGGCCGGGATGCCCAGGGAGATGGGGATGTTGGCGTTGGTGGAGCCGCTTCCGAGAGCCGGTTCCTTGCCCTGGAAGCGGACTACGGCCAGGAACCGTCGGATGAGGGGGGTGGTAGCCGGGTCCAGGATTCCAGCGGGCCGATCTCCCACCATCTCCACGTCCACGGTCAGGGGGGCGCCCGAGCGGCGGAGGGCGTTCTCCTCCTCCAGCCCTCGCCTCACAGCCTCCTGGAAATGCCGGTCCAGCTCTTGAAGGGACCCCGGGTCCAGGGAGCGCATGTCCACCTCCATCCACGACTCGAAGGGGATGGAGTTTACCGAGGTGCCGCCCCCGAGCCGGCCCACGTTGTAGCTGGTGCGAGGTCCGGACCGGGTGTGGGCGTCGGCGGCGGCCACGAAGTGCCGAATGGCGCCGGCCAGCGCGTTATGGGGGTTCGCCAACCCGAAGGCTCCCCAGGAGTGTCCTCCGGGTCCCCTGTACGTGACCCTGTAGCGCAGGGAGCCCACCGCCTGGTTCACGATGCGTGTGTCTCCGCCCCCGTCCACGGCGATGAAGGCATCGATGGGGGGGCCTCCCTCCCGAAAGAGGTGCTTGACCCCCCGGAGATCTCCCAGGCCCTCCTCACCCACGGTTCCGATGAAGAGGAGGTCGGCCTCGGTGCGCAGGTCCAGGGCAGCCATGGCCTTCAGCACGTTCCTCACCACGATGAGGCCCCGGGAGTTATCTCCCACGCCGGGGGCGAATAGGGTGTCTCCTCGAAACCGCACCGTCACGTCCGTCTCCGGGGGGAAGACGGTGTCCAGATGGCCGTCCAGGGCCACCGTCCGGCCCCCCACCGTTCCCCGCCTGAGGGCGATGACATTTCCCACCTCGTCCAACCAGACTGTGTCCGCTCCCGCTTCCCGGAGCATCTGGGCGTAGGCGGCGGCTCGGGCTTCTTCCATGAAAGGAGGCGCCGGGATCTCCGTCAGGTAGACCAGGTCCTGGATGGAGGGCTCCTCCAGCGCCTCCAGGAAGGCGAGAGCTTCCTGGATCCTGGGGTCGTGGGCGATGGCCTCCATCTCCCTTGTATACCGGGGATCCACATTCGGGACTTCCCCTTCCTGCCGGATGCCCACGTCCGCGGACGCGGGATACCCCGTCGATTCCGGCGGGGTGTCCGGTTCCCGGCCGCAGCCCGGCAGGGTCGGAAGGAGAGCGGCATGAAGGAGGATCGGGAGGAGGAGGCCGCGGCGGATAGGGAAGGAGAAGAGGGCGCAGGGGGCGAGGAGGAGCGGAGACGAGAGCCGGGGCGGGATATGCGGTGCGGCAGTCTTTCCGGCGAAAAGCCTGCGGATCGCAGTGAGGTATCCGGTGCGGGGACAAGCGGGATCGGTGCGCATGGGCTTGTAGTGTGCAAAGGTAATTGGGGGTGACATATGGTCACGAAGTAACGTCTACCATCCGAAGGGCCCGGCGTCCACCCCCTTGTCCCTCCAGGCTTCCGGGCTTATCTGATCATCTTGAGGCCCGAGGCAACCTGTTCGCCCCTCAGGTGGGCAGGAGATGCACAAGAATAACAAGGAGGATCCATGCCATTCCAAGGTCTTCGAATAGCAGTGAGCCGCCCCGCCTTCGTGGGTGTGGCCCTCGCATTGGCGCTGGCTCTCACCCAGGCGGCATCGGCCCAGGAAAGGCTTGTTCCTCTGGAGGTGAACCGCGATCAACTCGTGGAGATGGCTGTTCTGGGAGCCATCGCGGCCCCGAGACAGGCCAGCCCACCCTACCGGATTGCCCCTGACGGTACGGTCAAGACACTCCCGGGCACCGGCAGCATCACCTACAACTACCGGGTCGGGGATCCGGCGACCCAGATGGCAGGCGATCACGTGGAGCCGGCCGTCAGCATCAACACGACACCGGGGGGCGAACAGCTGGGCCTCAGCGTCCTGTCCACCATCGGAAGCCTGGCCCGGGTGGTCTCGGGAGAGGCCCGTGGCGCTGTGGGCACGATTATCGGCAAGCACGGCGGCATCGAGAACGTCATGGTGGAGTTCCCCGACGACGTCTATGACATGCTGGTGATCGGCGACCGGATCCAGGTTCGGGCCATAGGTGTGGGGATGGAGGCCACCAACATGGAAGGAGTGGCCATTCGCAACATGAGCCCGAGGCTCCTGGATGCCCTCACCGCCGCCGGCATGGGCGTGACCCCCGACGGCGTCTTGCGGGTGCCGGTGACCCACACGATCCCGGCCAAGATCATGGGTTCGGGACTGGGAAGGTCCACCGTTTCCCACGGGGACTATGACATCCAGATGTTCGACCGGGGCGTCGTGGAACGTTACGGGCTCGACACCCTTCGGTTCGGCGACATCGTGGCCATTCTGGACGCAGACAACACCCACGGGCGCATCTATCTGGAAGGTGCGGTCAGCATCGGCGTCGTGGCACATGGCACCAGCCGGGTGGCGGGGCACGGGCCTGGGTTCACCACGCTCCTCACCTCCGCCACCGGGAAGATCGAACCGGTCATGGATCCGGATGCCAACCTGGCCACGCTGCTGAACCTGCGTTGACCCGGGGTCGGAGGTATCAGCCAAGAACTCAAGGAGCTGACCCACGGGCTGCGCGAAAACGTGCTGTTCGAAACATCGTTTCGGCCCTGGGGGTCAGCTCCCGGGTACCCGGAAATCTCTTCGCAGCTTGGCCAGATCCCGAGGCAGGGTCTCCCGACCAGGTACCTCCGCGAAAGCTCGGGCCCACTTCTCCATATAGTCCCAATCCAGGTCCCTGGCCTTGCGCCGGAGGACCCCGTGCACGTCTTCCAGGTCCCGGGCCCTCCCGGCGAAGAGCTTGTGCAATATGAGATCCTCAGCTGAGGCAATGGGCACATCCCGCCCGCCGACCCTGACTCTCACAGCCCGGCCGATGGCCTGCGCCTCGTAGAGGGTTGTTGAGAAGATCAGGTC
>PXFI01000161.1 GCA_003564295.1 Gemmatimonadota bacterium
CGGGTCTCGCCGGCTGAGGGGAGTCATTCGTCCCCCAAGGTCTCGCCGGACGGGGGCCGGCTGGCCTTCCTCTACTCCGACGGAGGGCGGGGCCAGCTCACGGAGCTCATGGTGGTGGACATGGCGGCAGACGGCGCCTGGATCGGCGAGCCCCGAAATCTGACGGCGGACTGGGACCTTCCGCCGGGATCTCCCACCTGGACGCCCGACGGACGCGCGCTCCGGTTCTCCACGGGGATCCGGGGGGCCACCCACCTCTTCGAGGTGCCAGCAGGCGGGGGCCCGATCCGGCAGGTGACGGAAGGGCCCCGGGCCATCGGATCGGTATCGTTCGGTACCGACGGCAACCTCATGGCCTACACTTCCACGAACGACCACACCCCGGCCGACGTCTTCCTGAGCGACTTCCACGGACGGGACGAACGGCGAGTGACCTCGTTCAACGACGCGTGGATGGAGGAGGTGGCCAGAGCACCTGCCGAGCGGATTCTCTGGACGGTGAGCGACGGGACGGAGATCGAGGGGTGGGTCATCCCTCCGGTGAACCATGACGCCTCCCGGAGCTACCCCATGGTCATGAGCATCCACGGCGGGCCCCATGCCGCATACGGCTACGGCTTCTCCCAGGCCTTTCACGTGCTCTCGGGTGCGGGCTTCTTCGTCTTTCTCCCGAACCCCAGGGGATCCACCACCTACGGGCACGAGTTCACCTACGCCACCCGGGGCGAGTGGGGGGTCATGGACGAGGAGGACTTCCTCACGGGCGTGGACGCCGTGCTGGAGCGTTTCCCCAGCATCGATCCTGACCGGCTCGGAGTGATGGGAGGCAGCTACGGGGGGTTCAGCACCATGTGGCTCACGGCCCGCTCGGACCGATTCGCTGCCGCCCTGGCCCGGGCGGGGATCGCCCTGTGGGAGAGCTGGTACGGGACCGCCGACATTCCGGGTCTCACGGAGTTCGAGTTCCATGGAACCCCGTGGGAGAACCGGGAGCTCTACCGGAGGCTTTCCCCCCTCTCCTACGTGGAGAACGTGACTACCCCCACCCTGGTGGTGGTGGGCGAGTACGACTATCGGACGCCGGTGGGGGAGAGCGAGATGTGGTACACGACGCTGAAGAAGCGGCAGGTTCCCACAGAGTTCGTGGTCTATCCCCGGTCGGCCCACGGCGTTCGTGAGCCCTGGCTCTCCATGGACAGCATGGAGCGGACCCGGAGCTGGTTCAAGCACTGGCTGTTGGACCGGTAGGATACGGGAAGCCCCGAAAGCTGTCCATATTGCAGGGGGCTTCGGTGGTCCGGAGGCTGGCCCACCAGGGGTCCGGCCGCCCGGAAGCCACGCCGCGCCCTCTCGGCCACCTTGGCCGTCTTCTCTGACTATCCCCGCCGTCCTCGCCAACGGGGCCGGCGGGGGGTAGCTTTCTCCCGTTTCGTTTACCTTGAGGACCGTATCCTGGAGGTTGGTAATGGCCCGGCGTTTCTCCTTCCTTACCGTCCTGGCGCTGTTCGTCGTGCTTCTCGGCGCGGCGCTGCCGGTTACCGCTCAATCCCCCGTCCGCTTCATGATGGACCCCCATGTGTCGGGGGATCTCATCGCCTTCTCCTACCAGGGGGACATCTGGTTGGTGCAGCGGGACGGCACCCCGGTTCGCCGGCTCACCAACCACCTGGCCCGGAACGCGGCACCCAGGTTCTCGCCGGACGGCCAGTGGGTGGCCTTCTCCAGCGACCGCTTCGGCAACTACGACGTCTTCCTGATGCCGGTGGAGGGGGGAGAGCCCACCCAGCTCACCTTCCATACTACCGGGGATATGGTCCGAGGCTGGACCCCGGATGGTCGGATCATGTTTGCCACCTCCCGCAGCATCCACCCCTTCCTGTCTCCCCTGTATACGGTCTCCCCGGAGGGCGGGCTGCCCCTTCCCATGGGAATGGATCAGGCCGCCAACGCCGCCGTGAGCCCCGACGGCCGGTACGTGGTCTACAACCAGAACCCTTTGAGCACCTCCAGGAAAGGGCAGACGGGGAACCGCACCACGTCCCTCTACATCATGGACCAGGAGACGGGCCGCATCACCCGCCTCACGGACACGGACCCGGAGAGATTCCGGGAGCATGTCCATAACGCCCTGCCCATGTGGGGGGCCGACGGGATGATCTACTTCCTGAGCGAGAGGGACGGGATCTTCAACCTCTGGAAGATGGCCCCCGACGGGGGTCAGGTGGCCCAGGTGACCCGCTACACGGACGGCGGCGTGAAGTATCCCTCCATGAGCGCCGATGGCCGGACCATCGTTTACACCCAACACCATGAGCTCTTCGTACTGGACGTGCCCGACGGCCAGCCCCAGCCGGTGCGGGTAGACCTGGCCTTCGACCCCTCCATCAACCGGGTGGAATGGGTGGAGGTGACAAACCAGGCCGACGGGTTCAGCGTGGACCCGGAGGGCAGGACGGTGGCGGTGGATGCCCGGGGGGAGATCTTCCTGGTGCCGGTGGACTCCAAGGTTGGGGAGAAGACGCAGGTCACGGCCTCGGCCTGGCGAGACCGCTTCCAGAAATTCTCCCCCGACGGGAAGCTTCTGGCCTACGTCTCGGACGAAGGGGCCCGGGAGGAGCTATGGGTGGCTGATCTGTCCACGGGCGAGAGGCGTCGCATCAGTGACCACGACTCCTTCAAGACCGATGGGTTCGTTTGGTCGCCCGACTCCCGACGCATCGCCTTCGTGGCGGCCAACACCGTCTTCGAGGTGGACGTGGCCAGCGGACGCACCACGGAGCTGGCCTACAACGAGAACCGGGGGTTCAGTCTCTCGGAGTATTCCCCTGATGGCGGCTGGTTGGTGTACAGCCGGGTGGACCTGGACGAGAACTCGGAGGTCTATCTCTTCGACGTGGCGGAACGGCATGAAGTGAACGTCACCCGGGATCCCTTCCGGGCCTTCGGTGGCGCCCTGACCTCCGATGGCTCCCACCTGGTCTTCCGTTCCAACCGGGACGGGGGGACCAACCACCTCTTCGCCGTCTCGCTGGCCCGCCTCACGGAGGATCCCGACGATCCGCTGGTGAGGGCCAGGAAGGCGGAGGCTGCCGACACGGCGGCAGGAGGGTCGGGCCGGGGGAGGGCGGTGGCCGAAGACGGGTCCCAGGTCGGGCCCCTTATCGTGCACCCCGAAGGGATCCAAGAGCGAGCGCGCCAGCTTACCTCCGGCGAGCATCCAGCCGGAGACTTCTTCTTCTCAGCCGACGGCAAGACCGTCTTCTACGCCTCCCGGGATGCTGAGGGCCCAGGGCTCTTCTCCATCCCCCTGGCGGGTGGGGACCCCCGCAAGGTGGCCTCGGGGACCTTCGCCGACCTCCAGCCCACCCAGGACCGGCGGACCCTCTTCTTCTCCCGGGGGAGGGAGGTCCACCATATTCCCCTTACCGGCAGCTCTCCCCGGGCCCAGAGGGTGGATTTCACCTTTTCCGTGAAGGTGGACCACCGGGCCGAGTGGGAACAAATCTTCGAGGAGAGCTGGCGGGTCATGAAGTACCGCTTCTACGATCCGGAGATGCACGGCAGGGACTGGGACGCCATCAAGGATGCCTACAAGCCCCTTCTGGCCCATGTGGGCACCTACGAGGACGCGTACGAGCTTGCCAACCAGATGATCGGAGAGCTCAACGCCTCCCACGTGGGGGTGAGGGGGCCGTC
>PXFI01000058.1 GCA_003564295.1 Gemmatimonadota bacterium
AGACCGCCAAGATCCTGTCTCCGGGCAAAACCGTTCTCATACCCGACCTCCGGGCCGGATGTCCCATGGCCGCTTTCGTCACGGGGGATGCCCTGCGGAAGGCCAAGGCCGAGCGGCCGGATGCCCTGGTGGTGGCCTACGTGAACTCCACTGCCGAGGTCAAAGCCGAATCCCACATCTGTTGTACCTCTTCCAACGCCCTTGAGGTGGTGGGCTCCCTTCCTGAGGATCGTCCCATCATCTTCGTTCCGGACCGCAACCTGGCAGCGTGGGTCGCGGAGCAGACGGGGCGTGACGACATCATTCCCTGGGACGGGTACTGTCACGTCCATGACGACATGGACCTGGAGGAGCTGGAGCGGGCGAAGGAAGAGCATCCGGAAGCATTGGTGGTGATCCACCCCGAGGCCCCCAAGAAGCTCCTGGACCGGGCCGATCAGGTCACCTCCACCTCCGGTATGGTGCGAATGGCCCGGGAACATGACGCCCTCATCATCGGGACCGAAACGGGGCTGGTGGAGCGGCTTCAGCAGGACTACCCCGACAAGATCCTCGTACCCCTCTCCGGTGCCGCTGTCTGCAAGGACATGAAGCGGAACACACTTCCGAAGCTGGCCTGGTCCCTGGATCATCTCCAATACGAAATGATCATGGACGAGGAGATCCGCTCCCGGGCCGAAGCCTCTCTCCGGCGCATGCTGGAGGTCTCCGGGGGACGGCCTGCTCCTTCCCGCGAGGGGAAGGAGGAGGTGGAAGTCGGCGCCGGGCCTTCGGGGTGCGGATGTGCGTGAGGCTTCTTAATCCCGACTCCTGGAGCCTGGCGCCATGATCCGCATCCGTACCTTCTCGGGTGGTGCCTTCGCCGAGAACGGCTTCCTCGTGTCGTGCGACGAAGGTCGTGCGGCATTTGCAGTCGACCCGGGGGCATCCGCCTCCTCCATGGTTCGTGCCATCCGGGAAGAGGAGCTGCTCCTGGAGGCCATTCTCCTGACCCACGCCCACCTGGACCACGTGGAAGGGATACCGGCCGTCCATGAGGCTGCTCCGTCCGCTCCCATCTATCTTCACCCCGGTGACCGGCGCCTCTATGACGGGGTGGATGCCCAGGCCCGGGCGTTCGACCTGCCCCTCATGGGAGCCCTCCCATCACCGGATCGGGAGCTGGCTCACGGGGAGGAGCTGATGCTGGGTGGTTGCCGGCTGGAAGTCCGGCATGCTCCCGGCCACGCTCCCGGCCACGCCATCTTCTACTCCAGGGAGGGCGGGGTGGCCTTCGTGGGGGACGTGGTCTTTCAGGGGTCCATCGGTCGGACGGACCTGGTGGGAGGCGACTTCCGCCAACTCATGGACTCCATCGGTGCCCAGATCCTCACCCTTCCCGACGACACGCGCCTCTACCCTGGCCACGGACCCGAAACCACTGTAGGCTGGGAGCGGCGGACCAACCCGTTCCTGGTAGGACAATACGGGGAACATCCGAGCTGACAAGAGCTACCCTGGGAGGGTGAGATGAGCGTACCCGTGGCGGTCTTCGCATCGGGGGGGGGCACCAACTTCCAATCCCTCCTGGATCACCAGACGGAAGCCAGCCCCGGCCGCATCGTCCTCCTGGTGAGCGATCGCCCCGAGGCGGGGGCCCTGGACCGGGCCAGGAAGGCGGGGGTCGCCACCCGGGTCATTACGGTGAAGGGACGGCCCCTGGAGGAGGTCGGTGCCGAGACCCTGTCGGTGCTGGAGGATCTCGGCATCAAGGTGATCCTTCTTGCAGGCTATCTCCGCCTGATTCCTGCGGAGGTGGTGCAGGCTTTTCCCCGGCGCATCCTCAACATCCACCCGGCCCTCCTGCCGTCCTTCGGGGGGAAGGGGATGTGGGGGCACCGGGTTCACGAGGCGGTCCTGGCTTCCGGGGCCACTTTTTCTGGGCCCACCATCCATTTCGTGGATGAGGAGTACGATACTGGCGCCATCTTCGCCCAGTGGCCCGTGCCCGTGCTCCCAGGCGACACCCCGGACGCCCTGGCCGCCCGCGTCCTTCAGGTGGAGCACATCCTCTATCCCCTGGCGGCCGAGCATCTCTGCCGTGCCGTGGAGCAGGGCGCCGACGTCAAGCGTCCGTCCGTCCCGGGAGAGGCATTCCTTGTTTTCGCCACCTTCTCCGCCGCAGGAATCCGGAGTCAGATCCGGGCCGCGTTCCAGCAATCCTCAACCCCTTCTCCCTCGTGAGGCACTCCATGAAGAAGCGCGCCCTCCTCAGTGTGTCCGACAAGACCGGAATCCAGGATTTCGCCAAGGGGCTGGTGGAGCGAGGTTGGGAGCTCGTCTCCACCGGAGGAACGGCCCGTAGCCTCCGGGAGGTGGGGCTTCCGGTGCTGGACGTTGCCGACATCACCGGGCATCCGGAGATGATGGACGGGCGCGTGAAGACCCTCCATCCCGCTGTCCACGCGGGATTGCTGGCTCGGCGGGATCAGCCTGCGGATCTGGAGGCCCTGGAGGCTCTGGGCTATGCCCCCATCGACCTGGTGGCGGTGAACCTCTATCCGTTCCGGGAGACGGTGGCCAAAGCCGGGGTCACCTTGGAGGCGGCCGTGGAGAAGATCGACATCGGCGGGCCCACCATGATCCGCTCCGCGGCCAAGAACCATGGGAACGTCTGGGTGGTGGTGGAGCCCTCGGACTACCCGGCGATTCTCCAGGCCCTGGACGCGGGTGGAGACCAGTCGGCCCTGAGGATTTCCCTGGCGGCCAAGGTCTTCAGGCATGTGAGCGCTTACGACGAGGCCATAGGACAGTATCTGGAGAATGCCTCCGGGCCGGAGCCCGACGCTGCCGAATCCTTCCCGGCCTTCCTCCGGCTCCAGGGCGCCCGCCTTCAGTCCCTCCGTTACGGTGAGAACCCGGACCAGGCGGCGGCCTTCTACGGGTATCCTGGATTCGAGGGTGGACTTGCGGGGCTCTCCCAACTCCAGGGCAAGGAGCTTTCCTACAACAACATCCTGGACCTGGACGGGGCCCTCCTTGCCCTCTCGCCCTTCGCCTTTTCTCCCAGGCCGGTGGTCTGCATCGTGAAGCATACCACGCCCTGCGGGCTGGCTGTCGGCGAGACGCTGGAGCAGGCCTACGAGAAGGCTCTGGCTACGGATCCGGTGAGTGCCTTCGGCTCAGTCATCAGCATGAACCGGGTGGTGGATCTGCCTACGGCCGCAGCCCTGTCGAAGCTGTTCGTGGAGTGCATCGTGGCCCCGGACTTCACTTTCGATGCCCTCAACCTTCTTTCTGAGAAGAAGAACCTGCGGCTCCTGTCGTTCCCGGCTCATGCGCCGTCCTTTCCCCGGGAACCGTCGGGGGAGACCTGGTGGGAACGGGTTCCGGCGCAGGTTCGTGATGCGGCCCGCTTCCTGGCCGCCCACTCCCGCTTGCCGGAGGCGCAGGTGGTCCGGAGCGTGTACGGCGGTCTCCTGGTTCAGGGTCCCCCGAACCCGCCCTTCTACGGAATCGAGGGTGAGGAGTGGCGGGTGGTGACGAAGCGGACCCCCACCGAGGCTGAGATGGACGACCTCCGGTTCGCCTGGGCCGCCGTCTACGGCGTGAAGTCCAACGCCATCCTCCTGGCCCGGGACGGGGCCACGCTGGGGATCGGCGCCGGGCAGATGAGCCGGGTGGA
>PXFI01000214.1 GCA_003564295.1 Gemmatimonadota bacterium
GGCCTGGTAGATCCCGAACCCGTCGAAGACACGGTTCTCGGTGGCGTAGAGAAGATAGGTGGCTTCAGAGTGGGGAGCCCGATCCACGCCCATACCCGGCGCCGTGTGCCACACAGCGTGGAGTCTCTCCTGTGCCGGATAAGGCAGGGGACGGATGAGAACGGAGCTCACCACCGTGAAGATGGCGACGCTGGCCCCGATCCCCAGGGCCAGGGTGGCCGCGGCCAGGAAGGTGAAGGAGGGCGTCCGGAGGAGTCTCCGGCCCAGGAGAGCCATCTCCTGAAGAAAGGCGATCATGAGCTGTATCCCTATGAGGGTGCGTCGGCCGTTCCCGGAGGCTGGCAGGGAGACGGTCCTCCCCGGTCCTCCGTTAGGGATCCTGACGAGGAAAGAGGGTCCCGGGTTTCGGTGGGAGGCCGGAGAAGGGGGCTCCCACCGGGGCTCGAGGCGGAGGACCGGGGCTGAGAGCCTTCGGTACGGCCCCAGGGTCCCTCATTCGTCGAACCGCAGGTGCCGCACCGACCTCCCGTGCCTGCGAATCAAGCGGAGGGCCTCGATGCCGACTTGGATCTGCCCTTCGGCGAATTCCCTGATGACGATCAAGTCCGACGCTTCCGTCTTTACCCCCTCGGGGATCATGGGATGATCGCTGACCAGCAGGAGGGCGCCGGCGGGGATGTGATTGGCGAAACCGGCGGCGAAGATGGTGGCCGTCTCCATGTCGATGGCCATGCAGCGCATGGCCCGCAGCCGCTCCTTGAAGAGGTCGTCGTGTTCCCAGACGCGGCGGTTGGTGGTGTAGACGGTACCGGTCCAATAGTCGTGGCCGAGATCCCGGATCATGGTGGACACGGCCCGCTGAAGGGCGAAGGCGGGACCAAGGGCCGACCCGTCATTGGAGTCGTTGACGCACGGGAGGCGTGTGCCAGGAGACGTGGTGCGAGACCCTTCCCGAAGGACGCTCTGGGCCCGGAGCGTCGTGCCGAAGGCGTCGCTTACGTAGAAGTCCGCCCTCCGCTCGCCCAGCGGATCGCATCGTCCAGCGCATCCCAGTCGAAGCGTTCAATCTCCGCCTTGGCGAAGTGTTGCGCCAGCGTGGGGGCGAGGGCCGCCAGCTTGCTGTCGGAGGCGAAGGCCACCCGCGGTATCTGGCGATGGTGGTCGCGCAGGAAGCGGATGTGGCGCCAGGCGCTGCCGAGGTCCTCCCATCCGGGGAACTCGCGGGCGTGGATGACGAGTCCATTCACCGCGCCCCCACCCGTGTCGATCCAGTCGTCCACGGCGGCTTCCAGAGTGTCGAAATCGCCGGCGCTCAGCCTGCCCTGCGGTTCCACCACCACGACACCGCGGTCCGGCAGGACCCGGAAGTCCAGCGCAGTCTTCAGCGGCGCCCGCAGCCATTCGATGGCCGCTTGCCGCTCGCCGTTCCCGAAGACCCGCACCGGGCACGGTAACATGGCCCCCACGGCACGTGCGCCGGTTCGTATCCATTTCTGGTCGCCGACCACCGCGCAGCGCTCGAAGAGGCGGAGATACCGCCAGCCCACCGTCACGTCTTCCCAGGCTGCGGCCGCGGTGAACCCCTCGAACTCGGGATCGAAATGGATGAACACGCGGACACGGCGACCTTTGCGCCGAGCCTCCTCGAAAAGCGGGATCACGACCCGCTCATAGTCCTTCTCGGACACCGTGCCCGTCGCGCACAGCCCGATCAACTGCGCAGGCATCTCGTTGATTCCCTCGAACATCAGCGGCGAGATCATTTTGCTGCAACCCTCCTTCGCTGTCCTCCCTCAAGGTCGGCCACCCGGATCGCGTCCATGAAGCCATGGACGGTGATGTCGATCCTGGCCAGGCATAGGGCCATCCCCCGCCCACCTTGAGCGGGCTGAAGCCCTCAGCGCCGCTCATGATGGGGGTTATCCCGGGACCCTCCCCGCATGTTCCCGCCCTTCCCATAGGGCCTCTGCGGAGCGTTGAAGGTTTGTGTAGTGTGTCCGGAGGGGGACGATGCGGCCGGCAGAATCGGAGGAGGCACGCCGCGGAACCCTGGTCGTACCCCGGGCTCCTCGCCTCCCTTAAGGTCGTAGTATCACCTGTATGACCCCGCCTGTGTGTCCGGTCCCGAAGCGGGTGGTGGCCGACCTGGCGTCGATGAAACGAATCTCCTGGATTGCCTGGAGCTCGAAGTCCCGGAGGTTCTCCAAGGATCCGTAGCTCATCTCCCCCAGGTAGACGACGGGAAGGGTGGGCTGTGCGTCCCGCAGGCTCGTGGAACCGCGACTCCTGAGCCAGACAGGACGGGCCTGCTGAATGAGCTCAAGGGCGTTGCCCACGGAAGACGCCCGGATCTCCTGGAGGCCGATGACGGTGGACGAGTTGATGTTCATCCCGGCCCCCACCGACGCGAACGCCACCACGTCACCCGACACGAGACGCTGGCCGTCCATCCTGCCCTTGCGCATAAGATCGTACAGCGTGGGGAGGGTAGCCGCGGAGCTGTTGCCCAGCCAGGAGATGGTCATGGGCATGATTCTCTCCTGGATCTCCCGCACCCCGCATTCCCGGAAGAGGCGGTTCAGGATGGCGTGGTCCATCTTGGCGTTGGCCTGGTGCAGCAGGACCTTTGTCACCTCCGTGAGGGTGAGACCGGCAGCCTCGAGGAACCTTGGCCTCCTGCACGGGCCGGGGAGCCCAGGTTCTCGAAAGGCAGCACCACCAGCCCGGGCACGGCGCCCAACCCCGGGGTCGGGTCCGGTGGCGAGGTCTCGGGACGGAAGGCCAGGTGAGCCGCGATGCCCACCACCAGGATGGTGGCCGCAGCCCTGGCGGCCATCACCGATGGAGGGGCCGCCGCGAGATGCTGGTGGACCACGCTCTCCGCCGTGGGACCGGTGAAGAGGGGCTGGCCCGCCAGCATCTCGTAGACCACGCAGGCGAGGCTGCACTGATCGCTCCGGCTATCCAGGTCCTTGGCTCCGGCGGCCTGTTCCGGGCTCATGTAGGCGGGGGTCCCGATGGACACGGTAGTGCTCGGCCAGAGCCTCCTTCAAGCCCTCCATCTCTTCGGCCATGGGGTGTCTCGCTACAGGCGTGCAAGGTTACGGTACCACCGGTCAGGCGGATGCGCCAGGAAAACAGGAGCTGCGTCCAGGTGGAGCGGTTCCGGGATACGGGTGGTTCTTGGGTACGGAGCCGCTGCTCTTCTGCTTCCGCCCGAGGAACGGGCCAGACTCGCTCAACGCCTCATCGCAAGCCTTCACCGGGAACCCGGAATCGCGGAGGCATGGGACCAGGAGATCATGAGACGCATCGCCGAGCTGGGCGCCGGGCACCTCGACTCCTCATTCATCAAACCGCAGGTGCCGCACCGACCTCCCGTGCCTGCGAATCAAGCGGAGGGCCTCGATGCCGACTTGGATCTGCCCTTCGGCGAATTCCCTGATGACGATCAAGTCCGAAGCTTCCGTCTTTACCCCCTCGGGGATCATGGGCTGATCGCTGACCAGCAGGAGGGCGCCGGTGGGGATGTGATTGGCGAAACCGGCGGCGAAGATGGTGGCCGTCTCCATGTCGATGGCCATGCAGCGCATGGCCCGCAGCCGCTCCTTGAAGAGGTCGTCGTGTTCCCAGAC
>PXFI01000330.1 GCA_003564295.1 Gemmatimonadota bacterium
GGGCCGGCGGAAAGAAATGGGGAGAATCCGCCACGCATCGCCTTGTAGGAACCAGTTCTCGCCCGTATTATGGGCGTTAGCAGGGATGCCTGAACCGAGGAACCATACTCGATCGAGAGGACACTATGCGTTGGATCGTCCTGCCCCTGTCCCTTGCCTTGGCCCTCGCCGGTTGCGCCGAAGCTCCCGAGGACCGGGAGGCTGCTCCCGACACCATGGCAGCGGTGGCCCTGGCCGCCTATGACGCCGCCATGTTCGACACCATCGCCTGGGATACCGAGCTGGCCGCCCTGGAAAGGGGCGAGGTGGTATACAACTACAGTTGCGCCAGGTGCCACGGAGAGACGGGCCTGGGTGAAGTGGGAATCATCCGGGCTGGGGACACGCTCCACATTTCCTCCTTCCAGAGGGAGGATTGGCCCTACACGGATGACAAGGCCGGCCTCCGGCAGGCTGTATTCGTGGGAACGGACGAGGGCATGCCCCACTGGGGCCTTGAAGGCCTGAAGCCCCGGGACGTGGACGCCGTGGCCACCTACATCATGAAGGTCATCCGGGAGGACTGAGCCAAGGCCGAGGTTGCTCTTTTCCCATGAGCGGCTCCGGGATCCGCCAGGGGGCCGGAGTGCCGCCGCCACCGGGCGTCCTCCAGGCCCTGGCCTCCTCAGCGGAGGCGTCTACGGATCTTGAGCCACTGGCGCCCCAGGGGCCCGCTTCGCCAAAGCCGCTGTTGCCGGTGTGCGTCCAGGGGGTCCCGCCCTCCCAACCTCCACCGAGCCCCCAGGGTGAGGCTCACCACGGAGAGGGACAGAAAGGCCAGGCCCAGACCCAGGCCCCGACCCCAACCCCCTTCCATCCAGAGGAAGAAGAACACCACGCTGAGGAGGAAGAGGAATCCCCCCAGGAGCAACGCTCGGGTGGAGTTGGCGGCCATCCCTTCAGGGGTTCAGGGTCCAGATGGAGTAGTTCAGCACTCCGGCAAAGGTAACCCATCCCAGGTAGGGCGTCATCAGCCAACCGGCCCACCTGCGCTGGCGGAAGAAGAGGACCATGGTCCCGGCCATGGCCAGCCAGAGGAGGAGGATCTCGGCAAGGGCCCGCCCGGCGCCCATGGCTATCAGAAGAAGGAGATCCCCAACCCCCGGATCCCGGCCACGCTACCGAACCTGTTGTTCACCACGTTGTTGTAGATGGAGCCGAAGGTGAAGGAGAAGCCGGTGGAGACGTTCCACCTGGAGGTGGTGGGCAACTGCCTCCGGGCCACCAGGATGTCCTCGTCAGTGAGCTCCTTGGCCGAGAGGTAGATCTGATCCCGCACCCGGGCCGCGTGCGCAGTGAGGTTCCATTCCAGCCCCCGGACCACCCGGATGCTCACCCGCCCCCCGGCGGAGAGGCTGTGGAAGGTCTTCGGATCGTGCAGAAAAGCCTCGGCCGACAAGAGAAAGTTCGCCGTCCCCCAGGGCTGCCGGTAGCCGAAACCCCAGCGGAGAGCCCCCTCCATCACCGTCTCCTTATCCTGGTCGTAGATGGTGGTCTCCATGTAGTCGAAATACCGGGCGTACACCAGGGCCTGGGCCGTCATCCTCCGCCGGGTCCAGTCCCTGTAGGGGAAGAAGGAGTATTCGATGCCGGTCCCTACCCGTCCCCCCAGCTGCTGGTTGTTCCGGGTGGAGGAGCTCGCCCCGGCGTCGATGCCGGTGGACCAGCGCTCCGCCAGGGAATAGTAGATCCGTGCATTGGTGGACCAGTCCGTTCGCTCGTCCCTGTAGATGGAGCCGTCGCTCAGGACCACCTCCCGGAGGTTGTAGGAGCCCCGGCCCGAGAAGGTCAGGTTCCACATCTCGGTGGTCCGGTTCGCGTTGAAGTTCCCGGAGTACCGGCGACTCTTGTCCGTGTCCTCCTCTTCGAACCTCACGTCTCCACCGAGGCTGAAGACCCAGTAGTTCCAGGGGTCGATGACCTCACCCTGGAGGCCCGGAGGCAGCTCCGGCACCGTCCGCATCGCCCGGGAGCTCACCACAAAGGGCCCCTCCTGCCCCACCAGGAGGGCATACCGGGCCAGACCCACGGCCAGGACCCCCGTAAGGCCCTGGGCCCTCCGGTCGTCGCTGTCGGTGTCGCTGTGGGAGTAGGTGAGCTGGTCGGTCTCTCCCTGGAGCTCGCCTCTGCCTATGAAATCCAGGAGGTACTGGCGGCCGGAGCCGGTGCCCTGGCTGGTAACGATGACGTGAAGATGGGAGTCCCTCAGGTCCCGCATCCAGTTCACGAAGGTGATCTCGGTGCGAAAGTGGTCTTCATCACACCCCGGGGCGGCGCACTCCAGGTGCACCCTCAGCGCTCCCGTCCGCAGATCCTCAGCCTGCTGGCCCAGGAGGGGAGGGCCCGGAGGCCCCGCCAGAAGAACCAGCAGGGCCAAGAGAACCTGGAGTCTCACATTCATGCTGCGCCTCCGAAGGCGTCCTTGAAGTTCATGAGGCCGGCCGGCAGTCCGTCCGTGGACTTCAGGGCCAACCCGAAAAAATAACCAGCGTCACCACCGAGGTGAACTGCCACACTCATGGAAACCGGGGCTTCACAGTCCTGCCATGGGCTCATGCCACCGGCCCATGAGAATCCATAAAACCTCGGAACCTTGAACTACCCTTGTAGAGACAGTCAGGTCCGCCGAAGCGTTGAGGTCCGGTGGGCAGTCCGGGGCCGGCCCCCGTCCCGGGAACCGGTGCGCCGCATCCCCCTACCGGCCCGCCGCCGCCGGCACCGGCCGGGGGGCAGGCGCCTGGCCCGGGGGGTGGCGCCGCATCCCCCTACCGCCCCGCCGCCGCCGGCACCGGCCGGAGCCGGGCCATGAGGAGGGTGGACCCGATGATGATGGCGGCCCCGGCCACGGACCACAGGTCCGGCACCTCCCCGAACAGGACCCGTCCCAGGACGGCCGCGAACACGATCTGGAGGTACCCCACGCCCATGACCCGGACGGCCTTCTCCAGGCGGAGCGCCAGGGTGAGGCAAACCTGTCCCCCGAAACTGGCCATCCCCATTGCCACCAGAATGAGCCACTCCCGGGGCGTGGGCACCACAAAGCCGGCCAGGTTGAAGGGAACGGAGCCCACCACCGAGAGGAGGGCGAAGTAGAAGACGATGACCAGGGGGTCGTTGGTCCTGGTGAGGCGCCGCACCAGGACGTAGGCCCCGGCGGTGAGGACGGCCCCAAGGAGGGCCACCCCCACGGCCAGAGGGGGAAGGGCCGGCCCCTTCCCGAACAGGAACTCGGGACGGGCCACCAGCACCACCCCACCCAGGGAGAGGAGGACCAGGGCCACCTCCTTCCTCCGGAGGAGCTCCCCCAGGACCAGGGCCGCCAGGATGGCCCCGAAGACCGGGTTGGTGAAGTGGAGGGTGGTGATGTCCGCCAGGGGAAGATGCATGACGGCATAGAGGAAACAGCTCAGGGCGCTGTAGCCCAGGAGGCCCCGGAGCACCAGGAGCCCCCGCTCCCGGCCCCAGGGATGGACTCCCTTCCACCATAGCATGAGGAGGGTGCCGCCGCCGAACACCAGGCCCCGTATGAGGACGATCTGCTGGATGGGGATCCGGGGGCCCACCAGCTTCGCCAGGGCCGTCATGAGGGCGAA
>PXFI01000243.1 GCA_003564295.1 Gemmatimonadota bacterium
CCTCACAGCGGGACGACTTCATGCCGTACTACAGGTTCGCCGAGCTGGCGCGATACAGGATGTACTTCGATCCGTCCATGCGGACCGACCTCTGGTAGAAGCTGTACCTGTCACACTAAGACTAAGGGGCGAGCTGCCCGGCAGTTCGGACAGCTCGCCCCCTCGCCCGCCGTCGGCGGTCAGCGTCTCCCGGCGCCGGCACTGGCCGGCGTGGCTGGCGCCATCCGGTTCCACCGCGGCGGCTCTTCGCCCCTGAGGTGCCGGACGAAGAAGTCGCCCTGGGTGCGCATGCCGTACTCGACGGGACCCACCGTGCGTCCTGCCCCGTGCCCGCTATTGGGGATCGCCAGGAGGTCGAAGGTCTTCCCCGCCTCGATCAGGGCGTCCACCACCTGCATGGTGGAGGCGGGATCCACGTTGGTGTCCAGCATCCCCACCACCAGGAGCACCTCACCCTGCAGGCGCCACGCATTGTCCACGTTGGATGAAGCGGCGTAGGCATCGTCGATGGGCCAGCCCATCCACGACTCGTTCCAGGGAAGCTTGTCCATGCGGTTGTCGTGGCACCCCACGTAGGAGACCGCGGCGTGGTAGAATTCCGGATGGAAGAGGAGCGCTCCCAGGGCGTTCTGGCCTCCAGCCGAACCGCCGTAGATGCCCACGCGACTGATGTCGTAATACAGATATCTCTCCGCCACCGCTCTGTGCCACAGGATGCGGTCCGGGAAGCCAGCGTCACCCACGTTCTTCCACGCCACGTCATGGAAGGCCTTGGATCGGTTCGCCGTCCCCATCCCGTCCATCATCACCACGATGAATCCCAGCTCCGCCATGGCCTGCATCCCGATGAAGCCGTCGCCGGAGGAGTGCGCCCCCCACAGATCGAAGCCCTTCGGAACGAAGGAGCCGTGGGGGCCCGCGTAGATGTTCTCGATCACCGGATAGCTCTTCGAGGGATCGAAGTTGGTGGGCCGGATGATGATGCCCCAGATATCCGTCACCCCGTCGCGACCCTTGGCGGTGAAGACCTCTGCAGGCTTCCAGTCCGCCGCCTCGAGGGCCGTCACATCTCCTCGCTCCAGCTCCACAACCAGGGACCTGTCGCTGGTACGCCGGAGCTCCGAGACGGTGGGAGTGTCGATCGTGCCGTAGGTGTCCACGTAGTACTGCATGTCGGGGGAGAACCGGACCTCGTGGTGCGCCGCCGCATGATGCGTCAGCGGGGTCAGGCCCGAACCGTCGAAGTTGATCCGGTAGTAGTGGACGAAGTACGGGTCCTGGTCAGGGTTCATCCCGCCCGCGGAGAACCATATCTGCCGGTTCTGCTCGTCCACGTGTACCACGCTCCTGACCAGCCAGTCACCACGGGTGATCTGGTTCTTCATCCGGCCGGTCTGGCCGTCGTACAGGTACATGTGCCTCCAGCCATCCCGTTCGGACAGCCAGATGATCTCCCGGCCATCGTCCACGTCGTGGCGGGATCTCCCACGGTAGTGGATGAAGGTCTCCGACTCCTCGGTGAGGAGCGCGCGGGTGTTCCCGGTGTTCGGGTCGACCTCGATCACCCGGTAGACCTGGTGGCCACGCTGGTCGTAGTCGAAGGTGAGGGCCCTGCCATCCTGCCGCCATGCCATCGAACGGATGCTGAAGGGATTCGGGAACAGGTCGTTGGGCACGTTCACCTGGCGCCGGTCCTCCACGTGGAAGATGACCGGCTGTTCCAGATCGATGACATCACCCGGCTTGGCGTACAGCTCGGTAAAGTGCCTGGGCTGGCTGCCAAGGCCGCCCGGGAGCGGCTCCACGTAATGGACCAGGCGCCGGTGCCCCGGCCGCACCCGGTGTATGGCTATCATCCGGGAATCGGGGGACCACACCGCCGTAGCCAGGTCGTAGAAGTTCCCTGCGGATCCGTCGGTGCTGAGGACTGTCAGATCCTCACCACCTGCGCGACGCACCGCCACGTTGTGGTTGCGTATCACCGCCTCCCACCGACCGTCCGGAGAAGGCAGCGGCGTGTCGTCCGGCGGCACCTCCATGTCTCGAACCACGCCGAAGCTGCGGGGCATGGGTCGGGGGCCGGTGCGCTCCCCCGGCTGCAACGGGGCGCAGTGATAGTCGGAAAGGCTGCACCGCCACTGGGAGCCGGCGAAGGACGTGGCAATGGCGTTCCCGCCTTCAATGTACCCGAACGTGCTGAACGGTAGCTGGATTGCCGAGTAGCTGCGCCCTGTTGCACGGGAAAGGCCAGCGGCGAGCCGCTCGTGGTCGAAGGCAGCCCTTAGCTCGAGCGTGGCGACATTGAACTCCACGAACGTGTGACCGCCGAGCACCGTCTTCCGGTAGTGGAACCGCTGGTTGTCGGTCCAGGTGGCGGGGTCGGCCACGTCGACGGTCAGGTGCTCCCATTCCGCCCGAATCCCGAGCGCTCGCTCGTAGTCGGCAACGGTGACCTGGCCATCCACCCCGAGCGGCAGGAGCAGGAGGGTCGAGAACAGTGTGAAGGTCCATAGCCGGGAGATCGATACCATGGTCGGCTCCTTGGGATTGTCCTGGCGCCGGTCCTCAGGGGCGGCCGCGCGGTCGGCCAAGGGGTGGGCGCTGTGCCAGATGTGCAGCGTACAATACAGCTTCGCGGATAGGTGGTCAAACCACCAGGGATCCGATCGCCGACTCAGCCCGCCGCACCAGGCAGGATCATCGATCCGACCCGCCGTCGCTCCCCCGGCTCGCTCCTGTACCGGCCAAAGCACCCGCCACCACCCCTTCACCGCCGTCTCCGCCGGCTAGTCCAAAGTTCGGATTTCACAACCTGGGGCATCTCCCGGTTTGAGAGGTACTTAGGTCCAATCGAGGTGTGCAGGCGTCTGTCTACGCCCTGATGGTGGTGAGCAGGTCATAGGCCCGCTGCTGCCGGGCGTCGGGTGGGGTAGCCATGTGGAACGTCGGCTCATCGGCTGGTGCCTCTCGGCGTCGGCAGGTGTTGCGCACCAGGGCGGAGAGGGTGTCCAACAGGGTGCGGAAGCTGTGGGCGGGGGAGCCATCGGGCAAGCGCTTAGTGCGGACCTTGTCCAGAGCACTCTCGGAGCGCTGGGCTGGAGCGACGGGATCGCGCAGGGCCTTGATCTCCTGGTCCTCGTCGGCGAAGAGCAGCGGCCTCCAGGCTCCCATCATGTGGTACTGGACGTAGTAGGCGAGCATGCACAGGAAGATGTGGGCCCTGACCCGGCGCTCGGCACTGTGGTGGATGGGGCGCACCTTGATGTCCACGGTCATGAACGAACGAATGGCCCGCTCCACTTCTGACAGACGCTTGTAGCTGCGGACCGTTTCCTCGCTGTCCATGCGTTCCTTGGGAAGGGAGGTTCGGATGACGTAGACGCCATCCACGGCGGCTTCGGCGGCGACCTTGTCCTCATCGATACGGAAGTCGAAGCCGTCCTGGCGGATGTCCAGAATGAAGTGCTTGGCGATCTTGTACTTGTTGATCACCTTTCCGACACGCACGCCGATGGCCACCTGGCCATGGAGGGCGCCCTGCCTCATGCGCCGGCGCACCGTCTCCAGCTTGCGCTGCAGGGGGGCCGTGGCCTCGGCCACGATGGCCCGGGAATCGGCGGAAACCTCGAAGCCGTCGTCGGCGATCTTGGCCTCCATGTGTTGGCCCACCTTACGGCGGCCCAGGACTGCCCGCACCCGCCTGCCGATGGCCTCCCTGCCCTGGAGCTTACCCCGCCGGATCAGCCCGTGAAGGCCCTCGAGATCGGCCCGGATGGTGGCTGTCCACGCCGCCACCAGACCCTGCTCGTCGATGATCACTTCGAAGTCGTCCTCACTCACATGGCAGGAGACGTAGGGGCGGAGCTTCCAGCCGGCGGCCTCCTCCAGGGCAGCCCTGACGGCCGCCTGGTCCCGGAGCCGGCCCCGGTCAATCATGCCCTGGACCTTCTCGAGCTCCTGGACGGTGGCCTCGAGCAACGCTTGCCGCTTCTTGGCCCGCCGCTCGGCCAGATCCGGATTGCGGCACGCCACCAGCCGCTCCCCTTGGAAGTCCGGGTGGCTGCTCACCTCGAAGAGGTTCCGCTCATCGAACAGATCCATCTGAAGGCCTCCGTCTGAGGCCAGCTTGCGCAGGGTCTGGCTGTTGAAGGCGGTGATCCAGTCCACACCCTCCATCTCCCGCAGCGCATCGATATGTTTCTCCATGATCATGCCCCGGTCGCCCACCAGCACGAAACGCTCGATCCCGAAGTCGTCGCGGACCTCGAGCACCTGGGGCAGCAGCGTCTTGGGATCCGACGTGTTGCCCTCGAAGACCGACACGGAGACGGGAACGCCCTGCCGGTTGGTCAGGAGTCCGTAGTTGACCTGCAGCTTGCCCTTCTTGCCGTCCCGGGGATACCCCAGGGCGGCCAGGGGGCACGTCCCCCCCTCGAAGTAGCTCGACGTCAGGTCATATAGCGCCAGTCCGTTCTCCTCCAGATGGCGAGCCGCCAGCCTCTTCTCAATGGCCCCCTGCCGTTCCAGCACCCAGTCCATGGTTCGGTACAGGTCGTCTTCGCTGGCGTCCGCCACCCCCAGCTCCGTGGGCAGTGACGTGGCTTGCCACACGCGCGTGGTGGCCAGCTTGGACTTGGGCATCAGGATCCGGGCCGCTACCATGGCCACCACCAGGTCCCGGAACCGGGAGCGCTGCGAGGCCACCAGCTCCGCAAAGCCCAGTCGCTTCATGGCCATCAGCACCGCCTGTACGTGACCGTGGGGCCGTGAGCCGTCCGGTAGGACCTCCACCACGTCGGCCACGGAAAGAAGCGTCTCGCCGGCCAGGGAGCGGCGCAGGGCCTCCCTGGCCTCGGGCGGCAGTCGGGTGAGGTTGGCCAGGGTGCGGTTCTGGACCTTGCCGCCTTCGCGGTAGCCCTCCCGTAGGAGGAACGTGGGTGGGGAGCCTCGGTTGGGGATCTTGGCGATATACATGCCAACTCCTAGAACGCTCATAGCGACGATATGTCAAGCTAAAACATACACTCTAATCACGCAAGAGAGATGTATACATGCCAACACAATGCAACACAATAACTCTCGCAAACGACAGCGGGGTCATGACTTACGGCGATGACAAGCATTTTCTGGTGCCGAACTTCGGGATACATGGCCGGACCACTGCTGCGCAGCGGTGCCCCGCCTTCACGAATCCGTAGGCTTGGGAAGGGTAATCGTCTCCCTCGCGAACTAGGCCGCGGCTTTTCCCAGGATCTCCCGCTCCAGCTTGAGCTGCTTGTTCTCACGCCGGAGCTCCCGGAGCTCGTTGCGCTCCGCCGTGGGCAGCCCATCGGCCCGCAGCCCCTCGTCGATGTCGGCCTGGGTCGCCCACTTCCGGATCGTGTTCGCCGACGGCTCGAACTCCTTCGCCAGCTCCTTCGGGCTTCGACCCGCCCGGACCAACTCCACCATCCGACGCTTGAACTCCGCTGGGTACGTCTTCTTCTCTTGGGCCATGCGAACACCTCCTTTACCTCAATCATGGGGTGTCCACCGAATCGGGGGAACCTCAACTTGACAAGTGGTGCAGGGTGGTGAAACATTCCCGTCAAGGAGGCAGTACCCGGTGTATATGTTCCGCAGGCAGAGGGACGTGGATTTGCAGGGGAGGGCTCCTCTCAGTGGGTGCCTACCCCCGCTTCACTTGCCTCCATGCCGCTCCAGTAGTGATTTCGTTCAGCCAGCTTAGAGGGGGGTCCAAATGATGAGATTCTTTCCATGTCTGATGCTCCTCAGCCTACTGCCGCCCATGGCGCCAGTGGTCGCTGCACAACAGCCAGGCACCATCACGGGAACGGTCACCAACGTTGTGACCGGGGAGCCAGTAGCCGGTGCTCAGGTCCTGGTGGTAGACACCGAAAGGGGCGCTCTTACCAACGCCGCTGGCCGCTTTCTCATCGTCGCTGTCCCGGCGGGCACACACACGGTACGGGTCCAGATGATGGGGTACGCTGCGGCGCAGCAGACTGTGACCGTCCCACCGGATGGCACCGCCGAGGTCAACTTCGAGATTCGAGAGGAGGCGATTCCCCTTGACGCCCTCGTGGTCACGGCCCTCGGTATCCAGCGCGAGGAGAGGGGTCTCGGGTACGCTGTGCAGTCGGTGGGCGAGGAGATCCTCTCCCGCACGCCGGAGGTCAACCTCGTGCAGGCCCTCCAGGGTCGGACTGCCGGCGTCCAGATCGTCCAGGCAAGCGGCCGTCCGGGAGCCTCCTCCAGGATCAACATCCGTGGCCAATCCACCTTCACGGGCTCGGGTCAGCCGCTCTTCATCATCGACGGCATTCCGGTGAGTACTGACCTGGACAACGAGGGCATGGGTCCGCTCGGAACGGGCTCGGCAGGGAACCGGGCCATGGACTTCGACATGTCGAATGTCGCGGAGGTCTCCGTCCTGCGAGGTGCCGCTGCCACAGCGCTTTACGGCTCCCGTGCGGCCGCCGGTGTGGTGCTGATCCGTACGAGGTCCGGGACCGTGGGCGCGCCGCTCCGCTGGGAGTTTTCGAGCTCGATGGGCTTTGCCGAGCCGATCATTAAGGGTTACGTCGAGGACTGGGCCGCAGGGCTGGACCGCATGTACTGCGACGGCCGGATGGAGGTGGAGGGTGGCTACTGCCAGCCGGGGTTCCCCACCGGCACCGGATTCCCGGCTGCAGCCCTGGGACACTTCAACTACCCGGGCTGGGGACCTCACAAGGACAGTATCCCCGCCGAGGTTCGCGCCGCGGTGGGTGATATCCGTTTCGAGGATGCCCGAAAGCAATACTACCAGAGGGCACCCAGCTTCGAGAATTCCATCCGTGCCATGGGGGGCTTGGGGGAGCAGGGGGCCTTTACCCTCGGCCTCTCCTACTTGGATCAGGGCGACATCCGGCCAACGGGGAAGCTGGAGCGCCTCAACATGAGCTTGAATGTCGACCTCGGCCTCGGCGAGTATCTGCGGTCGAACACGAGCCTGCAGAGGATAGCCACGCACAACCCCTTCCCCGCGGAGGCCTGGACCAGCGATCATCACAGGCTGCTCTTCACCCCGCCGAACGTGGACATCCGAAACGCCTGGAATCCCGACGGCAGCCCCATGATGTGGGGCCCCAATCACCCGCACCCCATCTGGCAGGTCCAGAACGAGTACATGGAGAGCAATGTCGACCGCTGGATTCTCTCGCAGCGGCTCGCATTTGACCTCCCGGGGGGCCTCACGTTGTCGAATACGTTTGGCATGGACTCATATCTGGACGACCGGCGCCAGCATCAGAACGAGCGGCCCTGGCGCACGGCAGAGGGATTGCCTTCCGGCGGTACCCGCCAGGAGAAGATCAACAGAACGCAGATCAACAACGATCTGGTGCTCAGCCTGGCTGGCACGACGCTCGGCGAGACCGGACTCACCGTTAACGGTTTGGTGGGCGGAAATATCTGGATGACGGAGCGTAGCCGGGTCGCCGGCACCGGTGCCACCATCATCATCCCAGGCTACTATAACCTCGCTAACTTCGAGACCCAACGCGTGTTTGGGGACCTTACCCAGGAGCAACGGCTCGTCGGGGCCTACGGCCAGGCCACGGTAGACTACCGCGATTGGGCGTACCTTACGTTGACGGGTCGTAACGACTGGAGCTCCACCCTCCCCAACCACGCCAACAGGTACTTCTATCCCTCGGCGGCCCTGGGCTTAGTCTTCACCGAAGCCCTGGACTGGCGGAGCGATTGGATGCCCTACGGCAAGCTGCGTTTATCCTACGCAAAGGTCGGTTCCGACGCGCCGCCCTACAGCCTGGCATCGACCTACGGGACCGCCTTCGCTCCGGGTGCCGGCCTGGGGCACTATCAGTTCACCCCCACCAATATCAGCTTCCCGTTCCGAGGCCAGGTGGGCTTCCTGCAAAGCACCTCCCTGGGCAACCCCGACATCAGACCTGAGTCCACGAGGGAGTACGAGGTGGGGCTGGAACTGCGGTTGCTGCAGAACCGCGCCCGGCTCGACGTTTCGTATTACGACAAGAAGAGCTTCGATCAGATCTTCCGGGTGCCCGCATCGGCCGCCAGCGGCTACACGTCAATTGTCCGTAACGCCGGAGACCTGCGCAACGAGGGCTGGGAGGTCTCGTTCCAGGCGCGGCCTATCGAGACCCGGGACTTCTCCTGGGACCTGCTCGCGAACTGGACGCGGAACCGCAACAGCGTTCTCGAGCTGGCCCCGGGCATCGACAACATCCACCTGGCCGGTTATTCCTGGCCGAGTATCCGCATCATGGAAGGGCAGCCCTATGGCGTCATCTGGGGTTACGCCTACCAGCGGAACTGTGATGAGAGGACGAGCTCCGTCTGCTTCCCTGACCAGCCAGTGGGTGCGCTCCTCATCGGCGGCGAGGGCTGCCTCAACGAGCGCGGCCTCCCATGCGACGGCCTGCCGCTCCGGAGTGAGCACCAGCTCGCCATCACGGACGCCATGCCAAACTGGCTGGCCAACCTCAGTACTCAGCTCCGCTACAGGAGCTTCGGCGCTTCCACCATGTGGGACGTCAGGAATGGGAGCAAGATCCTCAACTTCGAGCTCCAATACACGACGGGCCGCAACGGACGTCACATTTGGACGAACGACCGTTACAGCGAGACGATGGTGGAGGGAATCAATGTGGACACGGGCCAGCCGAATACCCAGGTGGTGATCAAGGACCCGAATTACTACGAGTTGATGTACGGCTACGATCGTCACGAAGGCCAGATCGAGGATGGCGGCTTCATCAAGCTGAGGGAGGTCACGCTATTCTGGGACGTTCCTGCCTCGCTGCTCAGCCACATCAATGTGGACCGGGCAAGGCTCTATGTCACTGGGCGCAACCTGGCGGTTTGGTCGGACTTCTCCATGGGTGACCCCGAGGCGGACATCTACGGTGGAGCCACTGGCGCTGGTCAGTTCTTCCGCCAGTTCCCGGGGATGCAGACCAGGGGCGTGACGTTGGGTATGCGGGCGAGCTTCTGATCAACGGGTGAGTGGACCGGGTGCTGGGTCTCCCGCCGAGGCGGCGGCCAGCATTCGGTCCAACCATGGCTTACGACTCCGGAGGACTACGGTGATGCATATGAACAAGTCGACAAAGGGACTGACCGTCTCGGCGGTGCTCCTGGCCGTCCTTGCCGGTGGTTGCGAGAGCTTCTTGGACGTGAACGTGAATCCTAACGCCCCGGTGGAAGCCCGGATGGACGTCCGTCTTCCCGGCCTCGTCACGGGGATGGTACACTCCACGTACTATGGCGACCCGGCACTCGCCGCCATCGAGTGGATGCAACAGACTTCCTACAACGCTGAGAGCCGTTACTACGACGAGATCAACCGCTACGAGGTCCATGACGGCACGCCCAATGCGTGGTGGAACTTCGCCTACGCCGGCATGCTGAACGAGACCAAGCTCATCATGGAGGAGGCCGATCCGGACCGGAACGCGGCCTACTACGGTCTGGCGAAGTTCATGGCGGCTTGGACCTGGGCTTTCGTCACCGACCTGTGGGGGCCGGTCCCGTTCACCGAGGCGCTCAAGCCGACCATCCCGACTCCAGCCTACGACAAGCAGGAGGTCGTTTACGCCGCCGTGGACCAGATGTTCGATGAAGCGGTGGCGGCCATCAAGCGGGCGCAGGCGAATCCCTTGGTTGCCAGACCCGGAGCGAACGATCTGCTCTTCGGCGGAGACCTGTCGCGTTGGCTCAAACTGGCCCGGCACGCCCAAGCGCGGCACCGGTTGCGCCTGGCGTATGCACCTTACGCGAACACTCAGGCGCAGGCACAGGCTGCCCTGGACGCGCTACAGGAAGGCTTCACCAGCAATGCAGATGACGCGGATTTCGAGTACGCAGGTGGGGACGGCGCGCGGAACCCCCTCTTTGCGTTCCAGGACACACCGGATCTCTTCAAAGCCAGCGCGCTCACGGTGGGGATGCTCCTGGAACGTGATGACCCGAGGCTGCCCATCATGGTGGAGCCGGCGCTGGAAGACGGCGTCTACCGGGGGCACAAGAACGGAGAGCCGTCCCAGCCCGACTCCATGATCTCCCGGGTGAGCGCGTTCTTCACCGCCGAGAACGCACCGGTGACCGTGGCCAGCTACGCCGAGGCCAAGTTCATCGAGGCCGAGGCTCGGCTGATCACGGGCGGTGCGGGGGCCGCCGATGCCCCGTACCGGGCGGCCATTCGGGCCAACATGGAGAAGTGGGGGGTGGTGCCGTCCGCCATCGACGCATACCTGGCCGCGCGGCCGCCGCTGGCGTCGCTGGCCGACCCGCTGGAGGAGATCATCCGGGAGAAGTACCTGGCCAACTACCTGAGGATCGAGGTGTGGCATGACTGGCGCCGCACGGGATACCCCAGGATCCAACCGGTGCGGAACCCCATGGTTCCCTCCATTCCGGTGCGGTTCCGGACACCAGCTGCAGAGCTGGCCAACAATCTTGAGAACGTGACCGCCACCGGCATCGACACCGGCCTGCTTGGCATGACGTACAAAGGCCCCGACGTGTGGTGGGGTGGTAACTGATTCGCCTTTCTGGAGTGGTCGATTCGCGTCTAAGTCTTGACAGGGAGCGCCTCGGGGGACCGGTTTCCCGGGGCGCGTCCCTTGCCTGGAGCATTTCCACCATGGTGAAGCGAGCCCTCGTCCTCCTCCTCGTGACGTCGTCAGGTCTATGGGCCTGTGTTCAGTACACCCCGGTGGAGCTGACCGCCGTGGCGCCTCACGAGGAAGTGCGTGTGGAGCTCACTGACGAAGGGGCCGTGAGGCTGGCTCGGCACTTCGGCCGGATCACGGAGGAAGTGACAGCAAGCGTCGAACCTCGCGGTCCTGACTCCCTAGCCCTCATTTTTTGGCTGGGCAAGCACTTCCCGCGCACGGAGTTCGAAACCGTGCGGGAGACAGTTGTCCTGGATCGGGATGAAGTAAGGGTCCTCAGGCGTCGAACCCTGTCGAAGTCCCGCACAGCCCTTGCGACCATCGGTGCCATGGCGGTCATGGCCGTGCTGGCTGACCAGTTCATCACCCAGATTGGAGACGCGAGAGATCCCCCGGACGACCCGATTCCTCCGTACCCGTTCCGTTTGATCTACGGATCCGGACCCGTCCGGATCCCCTTCAGGTAAACCCCTTGGCAAGCGATGGACGCCATGACCGTCATGAACGCTAGAGGCCTCTCCACCCTCGGCGTGGCCGTGATCCTTCTGGGATCGGTCCCAGCCTGCGCGACCGGCTGGTCTTCCGCTGAGGCCACTGGTCGATATCGGGTCACCGGGGAGGAACTCGTCGCAACCAACACCCGGACGGTGTACGAGGCCCTGCAACGACTTAGGCCCACCTGGATGACCGCCCGCGGTCCCGTCTCCGCCACCGATCCCACCGAGGCACGGGCCAACGTCTACATGTACGGCTCCCGTCTCGGTGACCTGGACTACCTCAGGGAGATCTCCGTGGGGGACGTGGAAGAGGTACGCTACTGGCCAGCGGCTCAAGCGAGTGCCCGCTTCGGGATGGGGAATCCGAGGGGAGTGATCGAGATCGTGCCAAGGCGATGAGCCACGTTCGCGCGTTTCACTTCACCGCTTCGCCAGAACCTTTTCCGTCCCGCGGTTGGTGAGTGCAACGTGACAACCCACTGTCTGTGACGGTGGTCGTGGGTCGTCGGCTTGGTCGTTGAGGCGTGAAGAAATCGCTTTGGCGAAGCCGTGAATCGGGGGTGAAACCTCGGCCTTCGTCCGTGGATCGTCCGATTGAAAGGATTTCTTCACACGTACTCTACACCAGATTCCGAATGTCGGGGAAACCCACGCTCCTCCGTCTCGGCAAGCGCGAAGCTTCCACTCCACTGGCCGAGCCCGCCCTGGGGAGCCAAGTGAATCCCCCGGGTGAAGCCGGCCGTAATTCCTGAGGGTCAATACAATGATCAAAGGAATCGCATCGACGCTCGTGGTTCTGGTCATGCTGCTCCCAGCAGCTGCGTCCGCGCAGCAGCGCCTTGTGGTAAGGGCTGACATGGGCCAGGATACCATCAACAAGCACATCTACGGGTTCTTCGCCGAGCACCTGGGCCGGATGATCTACGATGGCGTCTGGGCCCAGGACGACGCCGGGCAGTGGTATCTGCGCGATGACGTCATCCAAGCCCTCCGCGGTCTCCAGATCCCGAACCTTCGGTGGCCCGGTGGCTGTTTTGCCGACTACTACCACTGGCGCGATGGCATCGGGCCTGCTGACGAGCGGCCGTCCATGGTGAACCTCTGGTGGGGCGGCGTTGTGGAAGACAATAGCTTCGGAACCCACGAGTTCATGGAGTTGGTCCGTCTCCTGGACACGGAACCGTACATCGTCGGGAACGTGGGTACCGGGTCTCCCGCTGAAATGCGCGATTGGTGGGAGTACCTTAACCGCCCCGAGGGCCCCATGGCTGACCAGCGGGCGGCGAACGGCCATCCGGAGCCGTTCGGAGTCGGGTTCTTCCAGATCGGTAACGAGAACTGGGGGTGTGGTGGCAATATGACCCCGGAGGTCTACGCCGCCCAATACAGGCAGTACGCCACATACCTCCGGAACATCCCCGGCGTTGCCCGCCCGTTTCGGATCGCCACAGGCCCCAATGCGGCCATGTACGAGTGGACCGAGGTCCTCATGCGAGACGCAGGGCGGTTTATCGACGGGCTGGACTTTCATTATTACACCAACGTCCGGGGCCCCGGCCTGTCTCGCTCTGCCACGGAATTCGGTGAAGCCGAGTGGTTCACCGGCATCATGAACGCACAGCGCATGGACGAACTGATCCGCGGTCACTCGGAGATCATGAACCGATACGATCCGAACAAGCGCGTTTGGCTCATCGTCGGCGAATGGGGAATGTGGCATGAGGTAGAGCCTGGAACCAACCCGGGCTTCCTTTACCAGCAGAACACCCTGCGCGACGCCGTGGTGGCCGGGCAGCACCTCAACGTCTTCAACAACCACGCTGACCGCGTGAAGATGGCCAACATTGCACAGACCGTGAACGTGCTCCAATCCGTCATCCTGACGGAGCCGGGTGCTGGGCGAATGATCCTCACGCCTACGTACCACGTCATGGAGATGTACAGGCCCCATCATGACGCGCTCCTCCTGCCCATCGGGCTCGACCCGGGCACCTACGAGTTCCAGGGCGAGTCCATCGAGGCCGTGAGCGTATCGGCCTCCATTAAGGAAGGACGTATCACCATCACCCTGGTCAACATGGACCCTAACCGGTCCCGCACCATCGAGACGGAGCTGCATGGTGCCAGGGTGTCCCGGGTTAGGGGACGAATCCTCACGGCAGATGCCATGAACGCGCACAACACCTTTGTTAGGCCGCACAACGTGCGCCCAGTAGAATTCGACCGCGCGCGCCTGACCAACCAGACGCTCACCGTCAACCTGCCGGCCAAGTCAGTGGTGGTGCTGGAACTGCAATAGTATCCGAAAGGTCGGCCACAGGGGGTATTGAGAGCGATTGTCAAGCCTCGGCACCGCGCCCTGGGGCGGGGGCCCTATGGGAAGAAACGGGGGCAGGCTCTTGCCGGGAGGGTTGTGGCGCTGCAAATGGAATGGGCGGGGAGCGGCAAAGACCGAAAGCGTATTGGTGCTGAGTCGAGCCCGTTGTCAAGCCTGGTTCCCGGTGGCAAGAGCCCTTTCTTGGTGACGGCACCCGAGCCGATCCCGATCAGAAGACTTCGAGAGCCTCCCACCGGGGCCGCGTTCCCGCATCCCGTGCTTGCCGGGTCCACCCTCAAGAAGGAGGTCGTCCGTTGGCGAAGCGCAGGCAGTCGCCCAAGCGCAAGGGTTCGCGGAACCGGCCGACGCCGGTGATCAACCCCAACGCGGCCGGCATCGATATCGGAGCAAGGGAGATCTACGTGGCGGTACCCGAGGATCGGGACCCCGAGCCGGTCCACACCTTCGCCACCTTCACCCCCGATCTGGTCCAGCTGGCGGACTGGCTGGCGGCGTGCGGCATCACCACGGTGGCCATGGAGGCCACGAGCGTCTACTGGATGCCCCTGTTCACGATCCTTGAGGAGCAAGGGATCGAAGTGTGCCTGGTCAACGCCCGTCACCTCAGGAGGGTGCCCGGCCGCAAGACCGATGTGCTGGACTGTGAATGGCTCCAGTATCTGCACTCCGTGGGTCTGCTCCGCGGCTCCTTCCATCCGCCCGAAGCGGTGGCCGCCGTACGCACGGTGCTGCGCCATAAGGCTTCCCTGACTCAGATGGCCTCCTCCCACGTGCAGCACATCCACAAGGCCCTGACTCAGATGAACCTGCAGATCCACCACGTCATCAGCGACATCACCGGCGTGACGGGGCTGGCCATTCTGGATGCCATCCTCGCCGGGGAGCGCCGGCCCGAGGCCCTGGGGCCAGCCTGAACCGTGTGGCCCGGGTAATGAGGGAGGCCGAGATCCAGGGCGTAAGCCCCCGGAAGGGGAAGCGTACGACGGTCCGGGCCAAGGAGGCCCGCCCTGCGCCGGACCTGGAGGATCGGGACCTCACCGCCACAGGCCCCAACCAGATCTGGGTCGCGGACATCACCTACGTGACCTACGTGCCGACGTGGAGCGGGTTCCTGTTCCTGGCCATCGTGTTGGACGTCTGGAGCCGCCGGGTAGTGGGCTGGGCCATGGCCACTCATCTGAGAACGGAGTTGGTCCTGGAGGCCCTGGACATGGCCCTGGAGCGGCGCAAGCCCCGGGGGGTGATTCACCATAGCGACCAGGGGTGCCAGTACACGTCCCTGGCCTTCGGACGCCGGTGTGAGCTGAACTCCCGTGGAAGCGCGCATGGAGGTGTTCCGCTACATCGAAGGGTGGTACAATTCTCGTCGGCGTCACTCTTCCCTCGGCTACCTGTCGCCGGCGACGTTCGAAGCCAGGAACTGGCCGGCGGCGGGGGAAGAGCTCGGGGGTCGGACTTGCCTTCCGGCCTATCCACTGGGACCCCTGGCTGGGCTGGGCTCTACTCCGCTGCAAGCACTGGAAGCTCTTGACACCCGAGGGAGAAAGGAGGAAAAGAACAGACTGATTCAACCGCAGTACTCAGCTGTCCACTGAATCAGGGGAACACCAAGTATGTGGTGCACTGGGACCTGCTGACCTCGATGACGGCGGCGGCGGTGCGGGTGGTGATCCAAGACGCGGTGAAGAAGACGGGGGCGAGCCCTGAGATCGTCACGGACAACGGGAGCCAGTTTACGGCGAAGGACTTCAAGGAGCTGGTGAAGGATTTCCAACTGGGGCACATCCGGATCCGGACCTACCACCCGGAGTCGAACCTGAAGCTGGAGCGGTTTCACCGGAGTACGCGGGACGAGCTGGGGGAGGTGGACTTGGGCAACCTGAGCAGGGCCCGGAAGCTCATTGGTCGCTGGATAGAGTACTACCATGGCCAGCGACTC
>PXFI01000217.1 GCA_003564295.1 Gemmatimonadota bacterium
CCCCGCCGAACTGCAAGGGCCCAATACGGGCCGATGCCGTAGGCCAGCACATCCACGTCCGGGGCATTGGAGGCCAGAATCAGGGTGGCTGTAGCACCGGGTGAGACTCGCCGGAGCCCGGACCCGGCCAGGGCTCCTCCGGTGAGGGTATGGGTGATGGGGTCCATTCGCGGTTCAGAGGTTGAAGCTGGCGGACGTGGAGGGTCTCTTCCCCCATCGCCTCCCGGGGATCGTTGGTTCCTGGGTGCCGGGCGCCAATACCCCAGCAATACCCGTTCGTGCCCGTGGAGATACGGTGCCGGGCGACGCACATTGAACCCGGGAGAGCTCCTGGGCCAGGTGTCTTGCGCGCCCGGCCCATGGAGTGTCAACTGAACCCTGGCGCGAATGGTCACCGCACACTGGGGCCGGAGAAGAAGGTGAACAGGGACGGGAAGAATCAGTCGAGAATTGCAGAGGGTAATCGGCGGCTGGGCAAGACGGTGGCGGCTCTCCTGGCGGGGGCCATGCTGGCTGGGCCGGTCCTGACGGGATCCACCCTCCCGGGCTGCGCCGCTCCCGGAGATGAGGCGGGCCGCCATGACGTCCGCATCGTGGCCGTGACACACGGCCAGCCCGCAGACCCCTTCTGGTCCGTGGTCTCCAACGGTTTCCGGGCCGCCGGGAGGGACCTGGGCGTCCGGGTGGAGTACCAGGCTCCCACCACCTTCGACATGGTGGACATGAGCGACCTGATTCAGGCGGCGGTGGCATCGCGCCCCTCGGGCCTGGTGGTCTCCATACCGGATCCCGATGCCCTGGAGGGAGCCGTCCGGACGGCGGTGGCCGCCGGCATCCCCGTCATCTCCATCAACTCCGGCGGGGAAGTCTCAAGGGACTTCGGAGCCCTGGCCCACGTGGGGCAGACGGAGTACGAGGCGGGGTACGGCGCCGGCGAGCGGATGGCGGAGGCGGGGGTGGCTCTGGCCCTCTGCGTGAACCACGAGGTGGGCAACCTGGCCCTGGACCTGCGGTGCAACGGATTGCGGGACGCTCTGGTGGCCGCCGGCTCTTCGGTGAGGGTGCTGGCAGTGGAGCTGGCGGACCCCGAGGGGACCCGCCAGCGCATCGCCGGGGCCCTCCGGGCGGACCCCGAGATCGGCGGCCTCCTCACCCTGGCCACCATCGCCGCCGAGCCGGCCCTCCAGGCTCTGGACGAGACCGGCCGCATGGGCTCCGTCATGACCGCCACCTTCGACCTCTCGCCGGAGGTGCTGGCCGCCGTGGAGGCCGGGCGCATGGCCTTCGCCATCGACCAGCAGCAGTACCTCCAGGGCTACCTTCCGGTGGTTCTCCTGACCCAGTTCCTGGATACGGGCGCCATGCCCGGGGGCGGAGAAGTCATCCGCACCGGCCCCGGCTTCGTGACCCCGGAGAACGCCGCCGCCGTGGTGGAATGGAGCCGGCAGGGGGTCCGGTGAGATCGTCCCGGCGCCTGCATGCGTCCGCCGCAAGGAGGGTCCGGTGAGGCGGCTCGGAGGCCCGGGTGCTCCACGCGGAGCGATGGCGGCGCTGCCGCCTCACGGCCCGGAGTGGTTGGGGCGAGGCATCCAATGAGGCTCCTCCTTCGCCCGGAGCTGGCGGCGGTGGCGGGGGCCGTCCTGGTCTGGGCCCTCTTCGCCGCCCTGGCCGGGAGCGCCTTCGTGTCGGGAGCCGGGACCACGGCCTGGCTGAACGCCTCCGCACCCCTGGGCATCCTGGCGGTGGCGGTGGCCCTCCTCATGATCGCCGGGGAGTTCGACCTCTCGGTGGGATCCATGATCGGGGCCGCCGGCATGTGCCTCATGCTCCTCACGGGGCACTTCGGTTGGGGGTTCTGGCCGGCGGTCCTGCTCACCGTGGCCTTCTCCCTGGCGGTGGGCCTGGGCAACGGGCTCCTGGTGGTGCGCACCGGCCTCCCCTCCTTCATCGTGACCCTGGCCACCCTCTTCGTCCTCCGGGGCCTCACCATCGGCACCAGTCGTCTCCTGACGGGCCGGACCCAGATCGGGGGCATCCGGGAGGTGGAGTGCTACGAGAGCGCCCGCGTCCTTTTCGCCTCCACGCCCGTGGGCTCGGTGCGGGCGGCGGTCCTCTGGTGGCTGGGGTGCGGGGCCGTGGGCATCTGGCTGCTCCGGCGCACCGTCTTCGGGAACTGGATCTTCGCCACCGGAGGCGACCCGGAGGCGGCCCGGAACACCGGGGTTCCGGTGACCCGGGTGAAGGTGACCCTCTTCGGGGTCACGGCCCTGGCCGCCTGCCTGGTGGCGGTGATCCAGGCCGTCCAGTTCGGGGGGGCCGACGCCCTCCGGGGGCAGATGTTCGAG
Organism: Gemmatimonadota bacterium; assembly: GCA_003564295.1. Classification (GTDB taxonomy): domain Bacteria; phylum Gemmatimonadota; class Gemmatimonadetes; order Longimicrobiales; family Gaopeijiaceae; genus PXFI01. Next base: position 2,346 of record PXFI01000217.1, read on the forward strand.
TTCCGGGCCATCATCGCCGTGGTCATCGGGGGTACCCTCCTCACCGGCGGCTACGGGTCGGTGCTGGGGGCCGTCCTGGGGGCCCTCATCTTCGGCATGGTCCAGCAGGGGCTCGTCATCACCGGCGTGGACGCCGACTGGTTCCAGGTCTTCCTGGGGGTCATGCTCCTGGTGGCGGTGGTGGTGAACCACTACACCCGGACCCGCCTGGTGGGGGCCCGGTGAACGGGGGCGACTCCCACCACGGCCGCGCCCACGGGCCAGGGCCCGGGCCGGACGATAGCCGCGCCCCCGGGCCGGTCCCCAGCGGCGCCAGGCCCGAGTCCTCCGCCGCCCGCCCCCTCCTGGCCGCCGAGAGCCTCTCCCGCCGCTTCGGAGGCGTGGTGGCCCTGGAGGACGTCTCCCTGGAGGTAAGGACCGGGGCCGTCACCTGCGTCCTGGGCGACAACGGCGCCGGCAAATCAACCCTCATCCGCATCCTCTCCGGCGTGTACCCTCCCAGCGGGGGTCGCATCCTCCTGGAAGGAGGCGAGGTACGCTTCCGCTCCCCCCGGGAGGCCCGGGCTTACGGCATCGCCACCGTGCACCAGAACTTGGGGGTGATTCCCCTCATGAGCGTGTGGCGGAACTTCGTCCTGGGAGCCGAGCCCACACGGGGATGGGGCCCCACCCGGCGCCTGGACCGGAAGGCCGCCCGCCGCACGGCCGCCGACGAGCTGGCCCGCATGGGCATCCACCTCCGGGACATGGAGCAGCCTGTGGGCGTGCTTTCCGGCGGCGAGCGCCAGAGCCTGGCCATCGCCCGAGCCCTGCACCAGGGCGCCCGGGTCCTCATCCTGGACGAGCCCACCGCCGCCCTGGGGGTCCGCCAGTCCGAGCTGGTCCTGGAGCACGTGGGCCGGGCCAGGGACCGGGGGGCCGCCGTCATCCTCATCACCCACAACCCCGCCCACGCCCTCAGGGCCGGGGACCGGTTCGTGGTTCTCACCCGGGGCCGGGTGGCGGCCCTGCGGGAGCGAGGGAGAACGGACGAGGGTGAGCTGAAGGAGCTCATGGGGGGGGTGGGGGGAAGAGTGGAGACGCAGAAGGGATAGACGGGCTCTTCGCCCCCGGGAACGAGAAGATAGACGGGCTCTCCACCCCCAGGGCACGTTGGACAGGGCCCCCTCGACGTGGTCAACCGTCCCCTCAAGACCGCACCACATCATGATGTGCAACGCCATCGTCGGCATCGCGGGCCGTTTCCCCTCGGCGTTGGGGGCCGCTCCTCCTCGGCG
>PXFI01000120.1 GCA_003564295.1 Gemmatimonadota bacterium
AAGCTACCGGAAGCATGGCGAAGCTCTCGGTGAGGCGGACCCCGGTCCGTTCCTCAGCTTCCAGGAGCTGGAAGAGGAGGGACTTGCCCGTGTGGTCCGGACAGGCGGGATAGCCCGGGGCGGGCCGGATCCCGGCGTACCGCTCCGCCAGCAGGGCCTCGTTGGATAGGGCCGCGTCGCCGGGGGCGTACTCCCAGAACTCGGCCCGGACCCGCTGGTGCAGGCGCTCGGCGAAGGACTCGGCCAGGCGGTCCGCCAGGGCCTTGGCCAGGATGGCCCGGTAGTCGTCGTGGGCTTCCCGGGACTGGGCCACCAGATGGTCCAGACCGTGGCCGGCGGTGACCACGAAGGCCCCCACCCAATCCGGGATCCCGGAGCCCAGGGGCGCCACGAAGTCCGAGAGGCAGAGGTTGGGGCGGCCGGCCCCGGTCCCGGCTTCCTTGTGGAACTGCTGCCGGAGGAAGGGGATCACGGCCAGCTCCTCCGTCCGGTCCTCGTCGGCAAAGAGGACCACGTCTTCGTCCCGGGCGGCGGCGGGGAAGAACCCGAAGGCCCCCCGGGCGGTGAGAAGCCCTTCTCTTACGATCTCCTCCAGGAGGTCCCGGGCATCGGCCACCAGCTCCCGGGCCTGGCTCCCCACCCTGGGATCGTCCAGGACCCCGGGCCAGTTCCCCCGGATCTCCCATGCCTGGAGGAGGGGGGTCCAGTTGATGGTCTCCACCAGCTCACCCAGGTCGTAGCTCTCCAGGGTCCGGACGCCGGTGAAGGTGGGCCGGGGAGGACTGTACCCGTCCCACTGGACCGGGAAGGCCCGAGCCCGGGCCGCCTCCAGCGTGAGGAGGCGCCCTCCGTCCCCCTTCCGGCTGTGCCGCTCTCGGGTGGCAGCGTACTCCTCCCGGGCTTCCTGCAGGAAGGCCTCCCGCCGCTCCCGGTCCAGGAGGGCTCCCACCGTCCGAACGGCCCGGGAGGCGTCGGGGACGTGGAGGGTGGGGCCTCCGCCGTAGGCCGGCGCGATCTTCACGGCGGTGTGGGCCTTGGAGGTGGTGGCTCCCCCGATGAGGAGGGGCAGGGTGAGCCCCAGGCGCTCCATCTCCCGGGCCACGTGGACCATCTGGTCCAGGGAGGGGGTGATGAGGCCGCTGAGGCCCACCACGTCGGCTCCCAGCTCCCTGGCCTTCTCCAGGATGGTCTCGGCGGGGACCATGACCCCCAGGTCCACCACCTGGTAGCCGTTGCACTGGAGCACCACCCCGGCGATGCTCTTCCCGATGTCGTGGGCGTCCCCCTTCACGGTGGCCAGGAGGATGGTGCCGGCGTGGCCCGGGGCTTTGCGCCCGGCCCTCCCCTCGGCATCGGTGCCGGCGTGCCCCGGGAGCCCGGTCCCCGCATCGCCCGCAGCTTCTACCCCCTCCTTCTCCGCGTCCAGGAAGGGCACCAGGCAGGCCACGGCCTTCTTCATGACCCGGGCGCTCTTCACCACCTGGGGGAGGAACATGCGTCCCGAGCCGAAGAGATCCCCCACCGTGTTCATCCCGTCCATGAGGGGCCCTTCGATGACGTCCAGGGCCCGGGCGGCCTCTCTTCGGGCCTCCTCCACGTCCACCTCCACATAGTCGTCCACCCCCTTCACCAGGGCGTGGCGGAGGCGCTCCTGGACGGGGGCGTGACGCCAGGCCAGGTCCCCCTTCTTCTGGACCTCCTTCCCCTGGCGGCTCTCGGCCAGGGCCGTGAGGCGCTCCGTGGCGTCGGGCCCCCGGGCAAAGAGGACGTCTTCCACCGCCTCCAGGAGCTCGGGCTCGATCTCGTCGTAGACCGGCAGGGCCCCGGCGTTCACGATGGCCATGTCCAGGCCGGCGGCGATGGCATGCTTGAGGAAGGCGGCGTGCATGGCCTCCCTCACCTGGGGGCTCCCCCGGAAGGAGAAGGAGAGGTTGCTGATGCCTCCGCTGGCCAGGGTGTGGGGGCAGGCTTCCTTCAGGCGCCGGACGGCGTCCATGAAGTCCAGGGCGTAGGGGTCGTGCTCCGCCATCCCGGTGGCCACGGCGAAGACGGCGGGGTCGAAGACCACGTCCTCCGGGGGGAAGCCTTCCTCCTCCACCAGGATCCGGTAGGCCCGCCGGAGGATCTCCACCCTCCGCTCCAGGGTGTGGGCCTGGCCCTCTTCGTCGCAGGCCATCATCATGAGGGCGTGGCCGTGGCGCCGTACGGAGCGGGCCTGCTCCCGGAAGACATCCTCCCCCTCCTTGAGGGAGATGGAGTTCACCACGCCCTTTCCCTGGAGGCAGCCCATCCCGGCCTCCAGGACCTCCCACCGGGAGGAGTCCACCACCACGGGGATGCGGGCGATGTCGGGCTCGGCGCCCACGAGGTTCAGGAACCGCCTCATGGCTCCCACCGAGTCCAGGAGCCCCTCGTCCATGTTCACGTCCAGCATCTGGGCGCCCCCCTCCACCTGCTGGCGGGCCACCTCCAGCCCCGTCTCGTACTCCTCGGCCTCGATGAGGCGGCGAAAGCGGGCCGAGCCCGTGACGTTGGTCCGCTCCCCCACGTTGACGAAGAGGGAGTCGGGGCCCACGGAGAGGGGCTCGAGCCCCGCCAGGCGGGTCCGGACGGGGAGGGCCGGGGGCCGGCGGGGAGGTAGGCCCTCCACGGCTTCCGCCAGAGCCCGGATGTGGTGGGGCGTGGTGCCGCAGCATCCCCCCACCAGGTTGAGGAAGCCGGCCTGGGCCAGCTCCCTCAGCTCTGCCGCCATGGCCTCGGGCCCCAGGTCGTAGTCACCCATCTCGTTGGGAAGGCCGGCGTTGGGATGGAGCGTGACCCAGCAGTCCGCCAGGGCCGAGAGCTCCTCCACGTGGGGCCTGAGCTGCTCCGGGCCCAGGGCGCAGTTCAGCCCCACGGCGAAGAGGCCCGTGGTGGAGTCGGGGTGGACCAGCCAGGGAGGGCGGCCCCCGGAAAAGGCGGTGGCCACACCGTGGCGCACCGAGTGCCAGAAGGCTTCCAGCGTCTGGCCCGAGAGGGTGCGGCCGCTCAGGTCCGTGATGGTGCCGCTCACCAGGACGGGGGTGGAGAGCTGCCGCTCCTCCAGGAGGCCCGAGAGGGCCCAGAGGGCCGCCTTGGCGTTCAGGGTGTCGAAGACCGTCTCCACCAGCAGCAGGTCCACTCCCCCCGCCAGGAGGCCCTCGGCCTGCTCCCGGTAGGCCTGGGCCAGCTCCTGGAAGGTGACGGCCCGGTGGCCCGGGTCGTTCACGTCGGGGGAGAGGGAGGCGGTCTTGTTGGTGGGCCCCAGGGAGCCGGCCACCCAGCGGGGACGGCCTGTGTTCTCAGACACCTGGTCCGCCATCTCCCGGGCCAGGGCCGCCGCTGCCCGGTTGATCTCGAACACCTGGTCCTGGAGGCCGTAGTCCGCCAGAGAAACGGCCTGGGCGTTGAAGGTGTTGGTCTCCAGGATGTCGGCTCCCGCCTGGAGGTAGGCCAGGTGGATCTCCCTCAGGAGCTGGGGCCGGGTGAGGGCCAGGACGTCGTTGGCCCCGGCCAGGGAACAGCCATGGCCCCCGAACCGCTCGCCGTGGAAGTCCTCTTCCGAGAGCCCCGCGGCCTGGATCATGGTGCC
>PXFI01000220.1 GCA_003564295.1 Gemmatimonadota bacterium
CCACCTCCTGGGCCACCATCATCCGGAGGGGGAGGAGCGGTTCGGCAGCGAGATGTTCCGTCGCCAGGAGGAGCTGCTGCACAGGATCTTGCACCCGGCGAGTCCACCTTCGGGTTGATGCTTCCGGTCTCGGACACACCTTCCTCTGGGAGCCCATGAAAAGATCCACCCGCCCGTTCACGGTTCTTTTCCGGCTGGCTCCCTTCATCGTGGGGTTCCTGAAGGACCGCCGGCGGTTCATCCTCGTGGGTCGGCCCGCAGCCCGCTCTGCGGAGCATCACGAGCGTCGTGCCCAGCGGCTGGCGGAGGTCCTGGCGGGGCTTGGTCCTACCTTCATCAAGCTCGCCCAGCTCTTCTCCGCCCGGGCCGACATCCTTCCCGAACCCTATCTGACGGCCGTGGGGACCCTCCAGGACCAGGTTCCCCCGGATCCCTGGAAATCGGTGCTGGAGGTGCTGGAAGGGGAGTTGGGAAAGGCCGTGGGGGAGGTTTTCGAGGAGATCGACAGTGAACCCCTGGCCACCGCCAGCCTGGGACAGGTCCACCGGGGGCGCCTGAGGGGGCAAGAGGTGGCCGTGAAGGTCCTGCGTCAGGGGGTGGAACAGAGCGTGGCGACGGACCTGGAGATCTCCTTCCGCATCCTGTTCTGGCTGAACATCCTCTTTAGAAACCACAAAGTCCGGGCCCTCACAAACGTGGTGAGGGAGTTCTCGGTCCGGGTCAGGGAGGAGATGGATTTCCGGCGGGAGGCCGAGAACATGGAGGTCTTCCGTCGTTTCTTCTCCGACGATCGTCGGGTGAGGGTCCCCGGGGTGTTCGAGGATCTCACCAGACGGCGGGTCCTGGTCATGGAGTATTGTCCCGGAGACAAGATCGACCGCCTCAAGGGGCGGTTCGAGGCCGGCGAGCTGGACCTCAACCAGGTCATGGAGACCCTCACGGCCCTGTATCTCCGCATGATGATCGTGGACGGGTTCATGCACGGGGACCCTCATCCCGGAAATCTACTGGTTCAGGATGACGGCCGGATCGTCCTTCTGGACTGGGGGATGGTGTTGAGGGTTCCAAGATGGACCAGGGAAGCCATCCTGAACCTGGCCCTGGCGGTGGAGCGGGAGAACCTGGAAGGGATCATCAACGGCATGTACCAGCTTGGCATGATCTCTCCGGAGGTGTCTCGTGGCGAGGTTCGGGAGGCGGCCGTCGAGATCCTGCGCATCATGGAGGAGGCCCGGGGTGCCGGCTTGGAGCGGATCCAGGAGATGGTGCGGAAGATCTACGACACCTTCTATACCTGGCCTCTTCTCCTTCCCCAGGAGCTGGTCTACTTCTTCAGGACCTCGGTGCTTCTGGAGGGGATCGGGTTCCGGTACGACAGGGATTTCAACGGGTTGAAGCTATTTCGCCGTGTGGTGGGAGAATCCCGGCGGGAGATACAGAAGACCACGGGGCGGGAGCCGGTGAGCCTTGCCCGGGACATCCTGGCCGAGGCCCAAATCACCCTGGGCTCGGTCCGGGATCTGATTTCCCGCGCCCAGCGGGAGGAGCTCAGGGTCGGATTGCACCCCAGGGACGTGCAGGGTCAGGAACGGACGGTCCACCTGCAGGTCAGGCGGATCCTCCTGAGCATCTTCGCCGCGGCTACCGCAATCATCACCGCCATCCTCTTCAACGCCCTGCGGAGCTACTGGCTGCTGGCGGCGGGCTTCCTAGTGTCCCTGTTCATGTTCTTCCTCGTGTTCCTCATTCCCACTCACCTTCTGGAGAATCCGCTCCGTCACGCCCGGGGCATCCGGCCAAACGATCGTTACTATTGATGGAAGGGGTGGAAGTGCCCATAGGTTGTGGTTGTGTCCGAAGGCGGACGGCCCGGCCTTGGCCGGCCGATACGCCGGACCGGGTAAGGGCCGGGAAGAGTGGCGTGACGATTCACCGGAGAGGAAGGATCTGATGTCGGGCGAGAGACCGGCAGAAGGCGGGAGGGCGGCCCCGGAAGGCCTGGGCCTGGAGAATCGGGCTCTTCTGGAGCGTTTCCAGGCTGGGAAGAAGATGGGGCTGGCCAGGGCAATCTCCCTGGTGGAGAACGAGCACCCGGGATTCCAGGCCTTCCTGCATGCGGTGCTGACCACCCCTCGTTTTGGTAATCGCGTTGGCCTCACGGGGCCCCCGGGGGCCGGGAAGTCCACCCTGGTGGCGGCTCTCAGCCGGGCGTACCGTGAGAGGGGTGAGGAGGTGGCGGTGGTGGCGGTGGACCCCACGTCTCCCTACTCGGGAGGGGCTCTGCTGGGAGACCGGATCCGCATGAACGACCTCACCACCGATGCGGGGATCTTCATCCGGTCCATGGCGAGCCGTGGATCTCTGGGTGGGCTGGCCACCACCACCAAGGAGGTTCTGGATCTCATGGATGCCTTCGGCTTCCCATGGGTGCTGGTGGAGACCGTAGGCGTGGGGCAGACCGAGCTGGAGATCACGGGGGCCGCCGACACGGTGGTGGTGATCCTGGTGCCCGAGTCTGGGGACGCCATCCAGGCCATGAAGGCGGGCCTCATGGAAATCGCCGACATCTTCGTGGTGAACAAGGCCGATCGCCCGGGAGCCGATCGGCTGGTGAAGGACCTGCAGCTGGCCATCCATCTCAAGGAAGGGTCCGCCCTCCGAGACGTGCCCGCCCATCACGGAGTGGACCTGAGAAGGGTGGGCGTCCTGGCCAGCGCCCGAGCTCGAAGCACGAAGGGGGACGAACCGGAGGGTTGGGAGATCCCGGTTCTGAAGACGGTGGCTCAGACGGGTGAGGGGGTGCCGGCGCTCATGGAGGCGGTGGCCCGCCACCGATCCTTCCTCGAGGCCACAGGGGGCCTGGAGGAACGCCGGAAGGCACGGGCCGCCGGGAGGGTCCGGGACGTGGTGCAGAGGGAGCTACGGAGAGCCGCCTGGTCCAGCCACAAGGTGCAGCAGATCCTGGAGGCAGGGGTGGACGACATCGCGGCCGCTAGCGAGACTCCGTATTCCCTGGCCGAGGAGATCCTGGTGGCGCTCCTGGGTCCCGGCTGGCGCCGGCCAGGAGTCACGGGTGACGGGGGCGGGGCGTGAGAAAAGGGTACTCACACGAGGATGGGAGATGTCCATGACCGAACGGGAGAATCCAGCCCTTTCGGAGCTCGAGGGCCGATTGGCGGAGAAAGACCGGGAGATCGGGAGGCTGAAGGCGGAGCTCAGGGCTTGGGAGAAGGCCTGGGGCCGGATTCCGAAGCGGGATGATGCCCTCTTCACCTCCATCTCGGGCCGAGAAGTCAAGCCCGTCTATACCCCCCTGGACCTGGCGGAGGATGGCGGGTACCTGGAGGATCTGGGTCTGCCGGGCGAGTACCCCTTCACCAGGGCGCCCTACACCACCATGTATCGGACCCGCCTGTGGACCATGAGGCAGTTTGCCGGATTCGCCACGGCGGAAGAGACGAACCAGAGGTACAAGTACCTGCTGGCCCACGGCCAGACCGGCCTCAGCGTGGCCTTCGACTTCCCCACCCTCATGGGGTATGACTCGGACCACCCCCGTTCCCTGGGAGAGGTGGGGGTGTGTGGGGTGGCCATCTCCTCACTGGCCGACATGGAGACCCTGTTTGACGGGATTCCCCTGGACCAGGTCTCCGTGTCCATGACCATCAACGGTCCGGCTGTGATCCTCTTCGCCTTCTATGTTGCGGCCGCCGAGCGGCAGGGCGTTTCGCACCAGGCCCTCAGAGGAACGGTCCAGAACGACATCCTGAAGGAGTACCAGGCCCAGCACGCCTGGGTGTATCCCCCGGAGCCGGCATTGCGTCTCATCGTGGACATGTTCGAGTGGTGCAGCCAGCATGCTCCCAAGTACAACCCCATTTCCATATCGGGCTACCACATCAGGGAGGCCGGGGCCACGGCGGGCCAGGAGCTGGCCTTTACCCTGGGCAACGGATTTGAATACGTGGAGCGGGGGCGGGCCCGGGGCTTGGACGTGGATCGCTTCGCCCCTCGCCTCTCCTTCTTTTTCGATGTCCACAACGACTTCTTCGAAGAGGTGGCGAAATTCAGGGCCGCCCGGCGGATCTGGGCCAGGCACCTCAGGGAGAAGTACCAGGCCCGGGATCCCGAGTCGTGGCGTCTCAGGACCCACGCCCAGACGGCGGGGGTGAGCCTCACGGCCCAGCAGCCCGAGAGCAACATCGTACGGGTGGCGTACCAGGGGCTGGCCGCCGTTTTGGGAGGAACCCAGTCCCTGCACACCAACTCCATGGACGAGACCCTGGCTCTCCCCACCGAAAAGGCCGTTCGGATCGCCCTTCGCACGCAGCAGATCCTGGCCTACGAGACCGGTGTTCCCAACACCACGGACCCCCTGGGGGGCTCTTATTACGTGGAAGCCCTCACGGACCAGTTGGAGGCGGAGGCCGAGGAGATCTTCAAGCAGGTGGAGGAGATCGGGGGCGTGGTTTCCGGGATCGAAGCCGGTTGGTTCCAGAAGGGCATCGCTGACTCGGCCTTCCGGCAGCAGGTGGAGGTGGAGTCGGGGCAGCGGAAGGTAGTGGGAGTCAACGACTTCACTGAAGGATCCGAGTCCATCGAGATCGATACCCTCAGGATCTCCCCGGAGATCGAAGAGAAACAGCGGGCCCGGCTGGCTCGCCTCCGGGCCGAGCGGGACGAAGCCCGGGTCGGGGACGCCCTTGCCGCCCTCCGGGCCGCAGCCGAAACCGGCGACAATCTGGTAGACCCCATACTGGATTGCGCCCGCGCCTGGTGCACCCTCTACGAGATCCGGGAAGCCATGGAACGCGTCTTCGGGAGCTACAAGGAGCCGGTCTTCTTCTGATGAGGGGTCCTCCGTCAACGTCCACTTTCAGCCGTGCCCACATGGATATCAAAGCCATCTTCTTCGATGCCGGCAATACCCTCGTTTTCATCGACCCCCGGGTCGTTCTCCCCATCTTTCGCGAGCATGGCGCAGACGTGGACCTGGAGCGCTTCCGCCGGGCGGAGCTGGAGGCCCGAGCCCAGCTGGTCAGCCGGATCGAGGAAGGAGCCTTCGGCACCGAGGCCCACATCTGGCAGGAATACTTCGTGAGTCTCATGGTGGACTCCGGGGTACCGAGGGACCTGCTGGAATCGGTGGGGAACCGCCTCCGGGAAGCCCACCAGGAGAGCCACCTGTGGACCTACTTCGATCCCGGAACGGCCCCGGCGCTCCAGCGGCTGAGGGAGGCGGGATACCGGCTGGCCGTCATCTCCAACGCCGACGGCCGCGTGGAAGGACTCATGGAGACGGCCGGGATCCGGGACTTTTTCGAGTTCGTCCTGGATTCGGAGCTGGAGGGAGTGGAGAAGCCTGATCCGGAGATCTTCCTGCGGGCCTGCGCCCGCATGGGGGTGGAACCGGGCGAAGCCCTCTACGTGGGGGACCTGTATCCGGTGGACGTGCTGGGAGCCAGGAAGGTGGGAATGCACGCGGTCCTCCTGGATCCCCTCGGCAATCTGGATTTCCCTGTGGACCGGATTCCCGATGTGGCGGCCCTCCCCGGCTACCTGGAGCGGGTTTCCCGCAACCGCTGAAGGGTCCTATCTTCACTGACCCGCCTCGGTGTACCGGGCTCGAGGGGGGAGAGGGGGACGAGGGGGGCGAGGAGGGATGGGCGGGGTCGGGTTTCGGTATCCAATTTCGAACCGGGAGTGCATGAATGCCTGAAGGAGATCGGAAGATCCGGGTCCTGGTGGCCAAGCCCGGCCTGGACGGCCACGACCGGGGAGCCAAGGTCATCGCCTCCGCCTTCCGGGATGCCGGCTTCGAGGTCATCTACACGGGCCTTCACCAGACTCCGGAGATGATCGTCAGCGCGGCGGTGCAGGAAGACGTGGACGTGGTGGCCATGTCGGTTCTCTCGGGAGCCCATATGACCCTGTTTCCCAGGGTGATGGAGCTCCTGGAGGAGGCCGGCGCCGAGGACGTCCTCCTCACGGGTGGAGGGATCATCCCGGAAGAGGACATGCGGGCGCTCCAGGAGCGAGGGGTCGGACGCCTCTTCGGACCCGGCACTGCCACCCGGGAGGCGGTTGCGTACATCAAGGAATGGGCCGCTGGCAGACGCGAGCGCGGGGGCTGAGGCCCCAGAGAGCGAGAGTCCGGGATGGCGGGAAGACCAATGAATGGTCCTGCCCCTGGCGAGGGGCGCCTCCACACCCTTGCAGCTGAGCTCAGGAGTCTCCGGGAGCGCCTCCGGCAGGGTGGGGGAGAGGAGAAGATCCGGCGCCAGCACGATCAGGGGAAGCTCACGGCCCGGGAGAGGATCGGTCTTCTCCTGGACGAGGGTTCCGTCTGGTTGGAGCTGGGCCTCCTGGTAGCCCATGACCGGTATGAAGGGGAGGCTCCCGGGGCAGGTGTGGTGACGGGTGTGGGAGAGGTGCAGGGCAGGGAGGTTGTGGTGGTGGCCAATGACGCCACCGTGAAGGCCGGTTCCTGGTGGCCCGAGACCATCACCAAGATGCTCCGGGCCCAGGAAGCGGCCATGCGCTGCAGGATTCCCATCATCTACCTGGTGGATTCGGCGGGGGTGAACCTGCCCTACCAGGGCGGCGTCTTTCCGGGCCAGTACGGCGCCGCCCGGATCTTCTACTACAATTCCATCATGCGCAGGTACCTGGGCATCCCCCAGATCTCGGCGGTCATGGGCCCTTGCATTGCCGGGGGCGCCTATCTGCCGGCCCTCTCCGACGTCATCCTCATGGTGGAGGGGACCAGCTTCATGGGGCTGGGAGGTCCCAATCTGGTCAAGGGGGCCACCGGGCAGACGGTGGGGCGAGAGGAGCTGGGGGGAGCCAGGGTCCACACCGAGGTCTCGGGAGTGGCCCATTACATGGTCCCCGACGACCGGGTCTGCGTGGAGAAGATCCGGCAGCTGGTGGGAGAGCTCCCGGACGTGGACGGGAGGGCAGACGGACGGATGCCGGTGCGGTCCGGGGCCACTCCGCCGACCCGGGACGCTGGGGAAATCTACGAGATACTCCCCGACGACCACCGCCTGCCCTATGACATGAATCGACTCCTGGAATGCGTGCTGGACGGGGAAGGGTTGGAGGAGTTCCAGGCGAAACACGCCGCTGAGATGATCTGCGGCACCGGGTTCATCTCGGGCATTCCCGTTGGCGTCATCGCCAACTCCCGCAGGATCGTGAAGGACCATCGGCCCGGCCCACCCCGCTCCGGGGGGATCGTGTACACCGAGAGTGCTCGGAAGGTGGCCTACTTCATCGAGACCATGAACCGGCATCGAACGCCCATCCTCTTCGTCCAGGACGTGTCGGGGTTCATGGTGGGGACCGACGCCGAACACGCGGGCATCATCCGGGCCGGAGCCGAGTTCGTGGAGGCCATGGCCGCGGCCACGGTCCCCAAGCTCACCCTGACGGTGAATCACGCGTCCGGGGCAGGGTACTACGCCATGGCGGGGCAGGGCTTCGACCCCGATTTCATCATCTCCCTGCCCACCGGCCGCATGGGGGTCATGGAAGGGGAGAGCGCGGTCATGGCCCTCTTCAGCGCCCAGCTGGACCGATTGAGGGCTGAGGGGAAGGTTCCCGACGAGGACCTCCGGACCCGCATGGACGAGGTCCGGGAGGAATACGAGCGCCAGCTGGACGCCCGGTTCGCCGCAGCCCGGGGATTTGTGGACGAAGTGGTCCTACCGGAGGAGCTCCGGGATGCCCTGACCCTTCTTCTACGGGCCGCCCGCCAGAACCCGGGCCCCCACCTCGGTCCGTTCCACCTTCCCTACGATCCTACCGCGGTGCCGGTGGCGCCATGAACATGGCCGATACCTTGCTGCGAGTGACCGAATCCGCCGGCGTCCTGACCCTCTGCCTCAACCGCCCGGAGAAGCGCAATGCTCTGAACGGGGCGCTGGTGGAGGCGCTGGCTGAAGCCCTGGAGAGGGCCGAGGAGCGAGACGAGGTGCGGGTCGTCGTCCTTCGGGGTGAAGGCACGGATTTCTGCGCGGGCGCCGATCTCCAGGAGCTGGAGCGAGTGACGGAGAAGGGCGCCGAGGCCAGCCTGGCTGATGCCCGGCGCCTGGGAGCCCTTCTGCTACAGATGCGCCGTCACCCCCGCCCCATCGTGGCTGCGGTGCATGGGCGGGCGTTGGCGGGAGGGTGTGGGCTGGCCACCGCCTGCGACCTCATCCTCGCCCGGGAGGGGGCTGAGCTCGGGTACCCCGAGGTACACCTGGGCTTCGTGCCGGCCATGGTCATGGCCATCCTCAGGCTGAAGCTGGGCGAGAGCCGGGCCTTCGAGCTGGTTACCTTGGGCCAGCGAATCCCCGCCTCCGAGGCCTACCGCATGGGACTGGTGAATCGGGTTCTCCCGGCGGAGACCTTCCTCCCGGATGTGGAGCGCTACGCTACGGAGCTGGCCCGCCGGCCCCCCTCGGCCCTGGCCCTCACCAAGGGCCTTCTCTATGAGCTGGCGGATCTCTCCGTGGCGGATGGCGTCCTCCGGGGGGCCGAGGTGAACGTGGAGGCTCGCATGACGGAGGCATGCCGTGCGGGTGTCCGGGAGTTCCTGGCGAAACGGAGGTCCGGGCCGGCGTGATCTTCCTCGACCGGAGGCGCAGGGGAGAGGACCCTCACCTGGATTGGAAGATCCGGCTCTTCATCGTCGGTGCGGTGATCGCCCTCCTGGGGATGGCCCGGGACGCCTCCTGGATGCTTGTGGTAGGCATTCTCGTCCTTCTGGCGGGGGCGGTCCTCCGGTTTCTCCCGTCACGGGGGGCGGAACCCGCGTCAGGGGGTGAGGAGGACGACGAGGACTCCCGGCCGGACTGACAGACCCGCCCCACCATGCTTCCGCCCCGGGCTTGAGCCGAGCTTGGGGAATGCCGCCGCCCCCACCCGCCGCCCCCGAAGGTTGCCTGAGGGATGCCCTCCGGCGCCACCTGGGCCATCCGGCGTTCCGCCCGGGGCAGGAGGATCTCATACGGGCCGTCCTCCATGGGAGAGATGCCCTGGGCATCCTCCCCACAGGGGGAGGGAAGAGCGTCTGCTTCCAGCTTCCCGCATTCCTCCTCCCAGGGCTGGTCCTGGTCATCAGCCCACTCATCTCCCTCATGGAGGACCAGGTTGCCAGGGCTCGGAGCGCCGGCCTGGAAGCGGAGGTTCTCAACTCCGCCCTGTCGGAGGAGGACCGGCGCCAGGTTCTTGCCAGGGCTCTCGCCGGGGAGATCCGGCTCCTCCTGGTGTCCCCGGAACGGCTCCACGTGCCGGGGTTCCAGTCGGCGCTGCCCCGCCTGCCCGTGTCCCTCCTGGCGGTGGACGAGGCTCACTGCATCTCCCAATGGGGCCATGACTTCCGCCCGTGGTACCTTCGGATCGGGGAGGCTCGCTCCTGGCTTTCCGCACCTGTTCTGGCACTGACGGCGACGGCCACACCCCGGGTCCGGGAGGAGATCGCGTCCCGCCTCCGCCTACAGGATCCCTTCAGGGTAGTGGGAAGCTTCGACCGCCCCAATCTCACGTGGGAGGTGCAGGCGGCCTGCGGTCATGGGGAGAAGATGCAGGCCATCCGTACACTCCTTCGGGGCCGGGAAGGGGCGAGCATCATCTACGCCTCGACACGAAAGGCTGTGGAAGCCATCCGCCGGGATCTGGCTTCCCGTGGACTCCCGGCCCTTGCCTACCATGCCGGACTCTCACCAGGGCACCGGACGGAGGTGCAGGACCAGTTCCTGCACGCTGCGGCGCCTGTGGTATCAGCCACCAACGCCTTCGGGATGGGCATCGATCGCTCGGATGTCCGCATGGTCGTCCATTACCAGCTGCCCGGGAGCCTGGAGGCTTACTACCAGGAGGCGGGGCGAGGGGGACGGGATGGGGCCCCGGCCCGCTGTGTGGCCCTCTTCGATCCCCGGGATCGTAGGATCCACGATCGATTCGTTGCCCTTTCCCATCCCCGGGAAGAGGACCTGCGCAGGCTCCATGGCCATCTTCGTACCCGCTATCCCCTCCACGAGACGTTGGAGGTGCCCGTGAGGGACCTGGAGAGAGCTCTGGGACCGACGGGGCGGGAGCGGGTCTTGCCGGGTCTCCGGGCCCTGGCCCGCTCTGGCGCCCTCTCCCTGGAGGAGCCTGAGGCCCCCGCTCCGGAGCCGATTCGGGCTGGCGACCCCGGTGGCGCCAGGCGGAGCCCCGGCCGGCAAAGGGGTGAGGCGGGTTTCGGGTCCGAAGTTCTGACCATCTGCCTGCATGCCGCCGCCCCCGATCTCGAGACGTTGAGAGAGCTCCGGGCCATTGCCAGGGGTCAGGTGGAGTCGGTGGTGGACTATGCCGGGGGGCGGAAGTGCCGGCGCCGCATGCTCCTGGGCTACTTCGGGGAACACGTCCCGGAGCCGCGCTGTCACGGGTGTGATCAGTGCCGGCGCACCCTGGGCCTCAGGATTCGCTCAGCGGCCCGATTGGTGACCCGTTCCGCCTCCACCCTTCTTGCCCTGGGGGCCGGCGACTAGTTTCTTTCCAGCGTGCCGGTCGCCCTCCGGGGACCGGAGGACCTGCCGTCAGCGGGGTACGGGAAGGAGCCATGGATCGTTACCTGACCCACCAGCATTGGGAGTTTCAAGAGGAGGTTCGGGCCTTCGCCCGGGAGGTCATCGGGCCCGTGGCACGAACCCTGGACGAGCGATCCGAGTTCCCCTGGGAAAATGTGAGGGCCATGGCCGAGCGCGGCTGGCTGGGGATCACGGTGCCGGAAGAGCTCGGCGGGATGGGCAGGGACTACCTCAGCTACACGCTGGCCGTGGAGGAACTGGCCCGGGTGGACGCGAGCCATTCCATCACGGTCTCGGCCCACACCACTCTGGGTACCTCCCCCATACTTTCCTTCGGCACCGAAGAGCAGAAGAAGAAATGGGTTCCCCCCCTGGCCAGGGGAAGGGTTCTGGGAGGCTTCGGCCTCACGGAAGCCGGGGCCGGTTCCGACGCTTCCGGCACCCGCACCAGGGCGGTGCGGGAAGGGGGAGGATGGCGGCTCGACGGGTCCAAGATCTTCATCACCCACGCCGGTGTCGGCGAGATCTTCACGGTGACCGCCGTCACCGACCCCGAGCTGGGCTCCAGGGGGATCACCAGCTTCGTGGTGTGCAAGCCCACGGAGGACCTGGATCGGACGAAGGCCTTGGGGGTAGGTCATTGGCCGGAGTTGGAGTTCACTCCGGGCGTTCGTGCAGGTAAGAAGGAGGACAAGCTGGGCTGGCGTGCTTCGGACACGCGGGAGCTTCTTCTGGAGGATGCCTTCGTGCCCGACGGAAACCGGCTCGGCGAGCTGGGCCGGGGTTTCGTGAACTTCATGGAGACGCTGGACGCCGGGAGGGTGGGGGTGGCAGCCCTTTCTCTCGGCCTTGCGGAAGGAGCTTTTCAGGAAGCCCTCCGCTACACCCAGACGCGTGAGCAGTTCGGGCGGAAGATATGGGATTTTCAGGCTGTCCAGTTCCGCCTTTCCGATCTCGCCACCGAGATCCAGGCAGGGAGACACCTGACCTATCATGCGGCATGGCTTCAGGATCAGGGTCGGCCCTTCGGGAAGGAGGCTGCCATGGCCAAGCTCTATTGCTCCGAGCTTTGTATGCGGGCCACCACCCAGGCCGTTCAGCTCCTCGGGGGGGTGGGTTATACCCAGGACTACCCCGTGGAAAGAATGATGCGGGACGCCAAGGTGTGCGAGATCGGGGAAGGTACAAGTGAGATTCAGCGGATCGTGATCGGTCGGCACCTCGTGCGGGAAGCCTTCGGAAGCTGAAGGCGCCGGACAGGATGTGATCGCGCGTCGCGATCCTGCAAACAAGTTCGAGCGGTCCCCTGGTTTCTGGTGTCTTCGGGATGGCCGCAACCCGCTCGGCGGGGCCTGATCTGGCCGCTGCCGGGCGGGTGCGGGATCCGCGGAAGGCCCTCAAGCCATTGGGCTCCGCCAACAAGGAGTTCGACTTCATTGAAAAGAGAGATCTTGGTCAGCGCCTCCCCCCAGGAGTCTTGGGTGGCGTTGCTGGAAGATGACCGATTGGTGGAGGTCATGTACGACCGGCCGGACCAGGGCCGGCTTGTGGGTGACATCTTTCTGGGCAGGGTGGACGCTGTCTTGCCCGGGATCCAGGCGGCCTTCGTGGACATCGGCTCGGAGAAGGCCGGCTTTCTCCACGCTTCGGACCTGGAGTACGAAGGGGAGGAGGACGAGGACAACGGGGAGAACGGAGGGCGCCGCCGGAACCGGAAGGAGGTGCCCATCCAGGATGTGCTCCAGCAGGGGCAGGACGTTCTGGTCCAGGTCACCAAGGAGCCCATGGGCACCAAAGGTGCCCGCTTGACCACCCAGATCTCCCTTCCGGGTCGTTTTCTGGTCTTCATGCCCGGCTCTTCCCACGTCGGTGTGAGCCGCAAGATCGAGGATCGTGGGGAGCGCGCCCGTCTTCGGAAGCTGGCCAAGGACATCGTTACCGCCGGGAGCGGCGGAGTCATCGTCCGGACGGTGGGGGAGGAGCTGAACCGGAACACCTTCGAGAAGGAGTTCCAGAGGCTGCATGAGCGCTGGCAGGAGATCCAGAAGAAGGCGGGAACCTCCGAGCCTCCATCCATGGTCCACGGGGAAGCCAAGCTCATCAGCGGTGTCATCCGGGATCTTTTCAGCGACAAGTTCGATTCCCTGACGGTGGACAACAAGGAGGTCCACGCCGAGATCACCCGCTATGTCCGGAATGTGGATCCGGACCTTCTGGACCGCCTGCATCTCTACAAGGCCCGCCTGCCTCTCTTCGACAGATACGGCATCCAGGAGGACCTCCAGAGGGCCTTCCAGAAGAAGGTGATGCTGCCGTCGGGGGGCTACATCATCATCGAGCCCACCGAAGCCCTGGTGTCCATCGACGTGAACACGGGGCGCTTCACCGGAAAGAAGAAGAAGGATCCCGAGCACACGATCCTGAAGACGAACCTGGACGCGGCCAGGGAAATCGCCAGACAGCTGCGCTTGCGGGACATCGGCGGGATCGTGGTGTGCGATTTCATCGACATGGAAGCCCAGAAGGACCGTGACCGTGTCCTGCACGAGCTCCGGAGCCACCTGGGGCGGGATCGCGCCAGGACCCGGGCCTTCGAGATCTCGGAGCTGGGGCTGGTGGAGATGACCCGGCAGCGGGTTCGCCCCTCCCTCTTCCAGGCCCTGACCCAGACCTGCACTCACTGTGGCGGGGCCGGCAGGGTCTACTCCCCCGCCACGGTGGTCCGGAGGGTGGAGCGAAGCCTGCACCGGGTGGCCGCCGAGGGGAAGGAGAAGCGCATAGTGGTCCGACTGCATCCCGAGGTTGCCCTGCAGATTCTGGAGCAGGAAGCGGGTTTTCTCCCCGGGATCCAGAAGCGGACCAAGATGATGGTGGAGCTGCTGGACGATCCCCTCATGCGTCAGGACGAATACCGCATCCTGGCCGGTCCCGCGAACACGGACCTTACGGACCGCTACGTGACCGGCTGAACCCGGCCGGTGGGCGGTGCGGCCTGCTCGGCCTCCGCCGACGATGCACCAGGGGCTCCAGCTTGGTTTTCGGTGGGGTTGACCGGCAAGCCCGGTTCCATAGCTTTTATAGGCTATACGATGACGGTGGATTCCTTACCTGAGGACCTTATGTACGCAGTATTCCGGACGGGCGGGAAACAGTTTCGGGCTGAACCCGGTAAGAAGATCCGGGTGCCCAGCTTGGGTGTGGAACCCGGCGAGTCCATCACCTTCGACCATGTGCTCCTGGCATCCGACGGAACGGAGGTCCAGGTCGGCTCGCCCATGGTGGACGGAGCCAGCGTGAAGGCGGAGGTGGTTCGTCACGGGCGGGATTCCAAGATCATCGTGTTCAAGCGGAAGCGGCGGAAGAAGTACCGTCGCAAGAAAGGTCACCGGCAGGGCTACACCGAGATTCGGGTGGACGAGATCCTCGTCTGATCCTGGCCGGGCCAGAGCCACGGGGCTCACCTGGAGGTAACGATGGCACACAAGAAAGGCGTAGGCTCAAGCCGGAACGGTCGCGACAGCAACGCGAAGCGTCTCGGAGTGAAGCGATACGGCGGCCAGCGCATCAGGGCCGGAGGAATCATCGTTCGGCAGCGTGGCACCAAGTTCCATCCTGGCCGTAACGTCGGAAGGGGCGGTGACGACACTCTCTTCGCCACCGTGGACGGCATCGTGACGTTCGAGCGGCGCGCCCAGCGCCAGCTCGTGTCGGTGTACCCCCAGGAATAGCTGCCGTCGTGGTTCTCGAGGTCCGTTCCTGTCCGGCTGGCGGGGACGGATCCTTCTTTTCCGTTACAGGTAGAACAACCAATTCACAACCACCGATTTCCGGATGATCTCGCCGGTGTCCTGGCGAGGCGAAACGGGGCACAGCAGTTTGTGCCGATAGATTCGAGCGCGGATTTGTATGAACATAGATGACAAGGAGAAGGGCGAGCGTCGAAGACCGGGCTTCCCGGTCAACTTCCTCCTCTTTCTCAATCGGCCGGTTTTCAAGTCGGAATCGTTCCGGATCCTCCCGCCCCTTCGTTATCGTCTTCTCGTCCTGGCGGGTCTTGCCGCTGCCGTGGTGGCGCTTCTCCCGTCCCCGGACACCCATGGCGACGAGGTGGCTCCGGCTCCCCAGGTGGCGGAGCTGGCCCCCACCCTCTACCTCCCGGTGGACGTGAACCACCGGGTGGAGCGATGGATGCGGCGTTACCTCACGGATCAGCGCCAGGAGTTCGAGCTGTACCTGGCCCGGGAGGGCCTTTACTCCGAGATGATCCGGGAGGCCCTGCGGGAGAGGGAGCTTCCCGAGGACCTCATCTACCTCGCTGCCATCGAGTCTGCCTTCACCCCGGCAGCCACTTCCAGCGTTTCGGCAGCGGGGATCTGGCAGTTCATGGGTCCCACGGCCGAGGAGTTCGGTCTTCGCATCGATGCATACGTGGATGAGCGGCGGGATCCGATCCGAGCCACCGAAGCCGCCCTGGATTATCTGCAGGCCCTCCACGACCAGTTCGGATCCTGGTACCTGGCGGCAGCCGCCTACAATGCCGGACCCGGAAGAGTGACCCAGGCTCTCCGGACTCGCCCGGAAGCCGAGGTGGGAGACGAGACGATCTACTGGGACATCATTGAGCACCTTCCCCTCGAAACCCGGGAATACGTGCCCAAGATCCTGGCAGCCATCCTCCTGAGCCGGGCGGCGGAGACCTACGGGTTCCACCTGGTGGAACGCCACAGCCCCGTCGACTTCGATCGGGTATGGGTTCCGGGAGGAACTTCGCTGAACAGGGTGGCCGGGTCACTGGACGTGCCCCCGGCCAGGATCCGGGAGCTCAACCCCCATCTCATTCGGGGG
>PXFI01000182.1 GCA_003564295.1 Gemmatimonadota bacterium
ATGATATGGCGAAAAAGAAGTCTTCTTCCTTATTTGCCTTACAGATTCTCAAGACGGAAGTACTCCATCGAGACATCTTTACTGATTCGGCAGAAGCAGTAGCGGCATTTGAGGACGCTAAGAAGCAACTAACTCCTGAAGATGCCGACAAGCGGGTTGTTGTGCTACATCAACATGTCGAAGGACAAGCACTTGTGATTCGAGTCTTGGTTCCCTCTCTTGCTAAAAATAGCGAGCGGTAAAGGTCGGTTTCCCAGAGCAATCAAAACCGGAATATGCTCTGGTTCCTAGATGCTGTCTTATCCCTGGGCTTACGCCACCTAAAGCCGGTATCAGGATCAGGGAACCTCGCTCTACTTTCCTCCCTTTTTGGGAGTCGAGGCTTCGCATATCGACCCGTGCTAGGTCAGCCGCTCGCATTTCACAATGGCTTTGCACTGCGCACAACGACCGGGTAGTTGCATAATACTGAGATATGAATCTCGCCCGCAGTGTGGACATATCACGGTACAATGACTAATGATCATTTCTCTGACTTTTCTAACGCCCGCTTGATGCGATCAGGTAAGGGTATGACTCCGCAATGCCATGCGCTTACAGAGTAATCGTACTCCTCTTCAGGGAAAACTTTTTTGAGTCGCCGAATCATCTCTACAATTTGAAATTCATCGTACTCACGAATTGAACTATCAGTTGCTAAAATATGTTTTCCATTTTTGCTTATATTTATTTCATAAAAAGTTCCTGTTCTCATGTATCCTTCCTTGTTAGAAATTGTATGTTATCATATCTGCCCGGTGAACTCAAGATACAATTTCGTCCTTCTCCTCTTCCTGGAAACTCCAGACCAAGAAGTACCAGCGCAGCTGACCGTCTTGGGGCAAAAATTCTGCCGTCTCAGGGATGGGGGGACCAGTATATTCTACCACTATGAAGTCGTCTTCGGGCGAAAGGACTTCAGGTGGGGCTTCACGCTTCCATAAAACCACCTTGTGCTTCAAACAACGTTCTAAGATTGCTCCTAATACAGGATCACTGACGCACAAGGCGACCTCTGGAAGTTCGCGAATGGCCTCCTGAGCCTCTTCAATATCTGTGTTACGGAGGAACAAAGTTCCCTCCAGAAAATCACCAAGCATCCGCAGGTTGAACTTGTCCAACACTCGCAGCATCGTCTCTCCTCCTCGTCAACCGGGTCACCTAATCATCTCCCCATTGTGGCAACCCATAGTGCTCGGCGTCAAGACCCAGGAATTGATCGGTGATTTCCCATTCATCTATGATTTGTTCTTCACTTTTACAAATTCCAAGAAATTCTAATATTCGTCTTATCTTACTTTCTGTCATCTGTGCCCTTCTTAACGAATTCATCTATTGTGCCTCCTGCTGTCTTGAATGAAAGGAATTCTTCAATTGGTAAATCATTCTCTAAACACGCAAGATATTCCTTCATCGTTTGAGTAGCATCATCCGTAGCTATTTTGTCATCGCCCTTTTTCTTAATGAATTTATCTATTGTACCTCCTGCTGTCTTGAATGAAAGAAATTCTTCAATTGGCAAATCTAAACACGCAAGATGAACGAATTCATCTATTGTGCCTCCTGCTGCCTTAAATGAAACAAATTCGTCAATTGATAAATTATTCTCTAAACACGCAAGACATTCTTTCATCGCTTGAATAGCTACCTTTCGTTCAAATGCCCTTCCAAATAGGAATCCAACAATGAACATTAACATAAAGAAAGAGCACAGCGCAACAAAATATAAAATCTCTTGAGAGACCTGGAAAGGCATGAATACTACTTCCATATTATTTCCTAAGACTTCGTTTATGGCTAACTTCTTTGCCAACATCGAGAAGTTGCTTTGCCAGTAGCTCACACTCTTCTACAACATATTCTACTGTTCTTTCTACCCATCTATCACGCTCCAACTCATTAACTTCTTCAAATAATTCCTTGAATTTCTCTCCAAATACCTCCTCATATTCTTTCAATAAGCCCTTGAAAATATTATCTCCAGCATGAGCACAATCAAAACCAAACCACCAACCGGATGAGCCTTTAACGCCAGTTACAGAATCGCCAGAGAAAGTAACGCTTCCATGAACATCTATTGCTATAGCAATAGAATCTGTCTTTTTCTCCATCACCATATCGAAGAAAGTATCGAAAGCATTTCGATAGCCACGAGATCCCCTACGAACACGGTCGGCTACTTCCGACAAGTCGGGGACATGTTCCCTACAATCAACGCCAAAGAATGGATGTTCTTTGGGAACCTGAACATAACCACAACGATAGAATGTACGATGCACACAGACGGCACGGTAGCCGACTCGCGTAATCCAATCCTTTTCAATCATTAGAGCATCTTTTTTAGATCATCAATGGTAAGAATTGGGATGCCTAACTCTTTGGCCTTATCGCTCTTGCTGCCCGACCCATCGCCTGCAACGAGATAGTCTACCTTCTTGCCCACCCCGCTGGTAGTCTTGCCACCCAGATTTTCGATACGCTCCTGCCAGTGCTTCTTCCCCTCCGCAAACCCCCCCGAAAGGCAGAACGTCTTCCCACTCAGTTTTCCCGTTTTGGGGAATTCAAGTTCAACGTAGATCAATAAATTATCAATCAATTTGCTATTCTGCTTGAGGAAATGATGTATGATCTCAGCAGTCTTTTCACCAATGCCTTCGACGCTCTTCAATGTGTTAATGGAAGCAGCACGTATCTTTTCAAAACTTCCAAAGTGAGAGATCAGCGCCTTGCCCGCCGCTTCTCCCGCCGTTGGAATTCCTAATGACTTAAAGAACTTCCAGAAGGCCACCTTCTTTGGACCTCTTATTGCTCTAAAAATTTCCTTACGAAGATCATCATCTTCCATCTTCTCCGGATTAGGCACCATATGAATAGCACCTAAAGCCAACAAGGATTGTCGCTCGGTAAATCCGGCAGCCAATAAATCATCTAAAGACAGTTTGTAAAAATCATCCGGAGTCTCTACCATCCCTGCAGAAACTAACTGACTCACACGGGATTCGCCCAATCCCAAACATCCCAAAACTGACAAATAGAAGCATAGATTATTCAACCGTTGAGCAATACACCCTACATTATCACAAATCAGCTCATAAGTTTCTTCTAACTTTCCAGAAGCGGGCGTGTGATTTACCTCCAAGATTGAATTACAAGATGGACAATGTTTGATTGGTTCAGGAATATTCTTAGAGGTATTAGATACAACACCAATTACTTTGGGAATGATTTTGCCCGCCTTGAGAACTTGAATCTTTGTGCCCTTCACAATGCGGTGTCGTCTTAGAAAACCGTAGTTGTGAAGAGTAGCACGCGATACTTGGGTGCCTGCCAATGACACCGCATCGAAGCACGCAACTGGAATGACCCTTCCGGTTCTACCAGTTGCCCATATGATCGACTTGACGACAGGTGTAGCAACTTCCTCCGCGAACTTCCAAGCAATCTTGCCGCGGGGATTCCCTGTAGGACGATCACCATGACGACCCATCGATTCCTGAAGCCCTAAATGATTGACGGCAACAACAACGCCATCGACTTCATAATCTAAAGTCGGTACCAAAT
>PXFI01000359.1 GCA_003564295.1 Gemmatimonadota bacterium
ACCGTGACCAGGGTCGTCCGGGCCGCCTGGCGGCTCCCCTCCTCGGCGTCCTCCCGGAGGCGGGGCTTCACCAGCTCCAGGTACCAGTCAGCCAGCTCCCCCCAGAAGAAGTGGTAGGCCGTCTCCGCCACGTCGTGGAGCCGGTACTTCTCCAGCCCCCGGGTCATGGCCCCGGAGGTGGCCGAGAGGCGGGAGAGGATCCAGCGATCGGCCAACTCCAGGTGAGCCTCCACCTCCGACAGGGGCAGGATGGGCTCGTCCCCCACACTCATGAGGGTGAACCTCCCGGCGTTCCAGACCTTGTTGGCGAAGTTCCTTCCCGAGGAGAAGGAGGCCTCCAGGTCGTGGGGGTCCAGGTGGATGTCCGTGCCCACCGCAGCCGCCGAGAGGACGGTGAAGCGAAGGGCGTCGGCCCCGAAGCGGTCCACCACCTCGATGGGATCGATGCCGTTGCCCAGGGACTTGGACATCTTCCGGCCCTGGATGTCCCGGACTGTGGCGTGGAGGTAGACGGTCCGGAAGGGCGCCTCGCCCAGGAACTCGTAGCCGGCCATGATCATCCGGGCCACCCAGAAGAAGAGGATCTCCGGAGCCGTGGAGAGGACGTGGCCGGGATAGAAGGCCCGCAGGTCGTCCGTGTCCTCGGGCCAGCCGAAAACGGAGAAGGGCCAGAGCCAGGAGGAGAACCAGGTGTCCAGGACGTCGGGATCCTGTTCCAGCCCGGCGCCCCCGCAGGCCGTGCACCGGTCCGGGTCCTCCCGGGCCACCACCGTCTCGCCGCAATCCTGACAGTACCAGACGGGAATCCGGTGCCCCCACCAGAGCTGCCGGGAGATGCACCAGTCCCGGATGTTCTCCATCCAGTGCTCGTAGACCTTCTTCCAGCGGTCCGGCACGAAGGTCACGGTCCCGTCCCGGGCAGCCTGGAGCGCCGGCTCCGCCAGGGGCTTCATCCTCACGAACCACTGCTCGCTCAGGCGGGGCTCCACCACCGTATCGCAGCGGTAGCACCGGGGAATGGAATGGGCATGGGAGTCCTCTCCGGCGAAGAGACCCGCTTCCCTCAGGGCCCCCACCACGGCCTTCCTGGCCTCGAACCTGTCCATGCCCCTGAAGGCCTCCGGAGCGTTCTCGCCCATGCGGGCATCCGGCGTCATGACATCCAGGAGGGGGATGCCGGTCCTCTGGGCGATCTCGAAGTCGTTGGGATCGTGGGCCGGGGTGACCTTCACCATCCCGGTGCCGAATTCCCGGTCCACGATCTCGTCGCCCACGATGGGGACCCGGCGTCCCGTGAGGGGGAGGTCCACCTCACCACCCAGCAGGCCACGGTAGCGTTCGTCCGCCGGGTGCACCGCCACCCCCGTGTCCCCCAGCATGGTCTCAGGCCGGGTGGTGGAGACGGTGAGGTGCCAGCGCCCGTCCGGCAACTGGCCCAGGGAGGTCGCACCCGCCTCCCGAGCCGCCGCCGCAGCCTCCTCCAGCCCCGGCGCCAGTGGATAGCGCAGGTGGTACAGTCTCCCCTCCACCGCCTCACCCTCGGCCTCCTCGTTGGAGAGTGCCGTCAGGCAGCGTGGGCACCAGTTGATGATGTACTCGCCCCGGTAGATGAGCCCCTTCTCGTAGAGACGGACGAAGACCTCCCGGACCGCCCTGCTGAGCCCCGGATCCAGGGTGAAGCGGGTCCGTTCCCAGTCACAGCTGCACCCGATGGCCTTGAGCTGGTCCAGGATGGCGCCGCCGGTCTCAGCCACGAAATCCCACATGCGCTCAAGGAAGGCCTCACGCCCCAGGTCCTCCCGGCTCTTCCCCTCCCCGGCCAGGAGCCGTTCCACCACGTTCTGGGTGGCGATACCGGCATGATCGGTCCCCGGGACCCAGAGGGCCGCCCGGCCCTGCATCCTCCGCCAGCGGATCAGGACGTCCTGAATGGTGTTGTTCAGACCGTGCCCCATGTGGAGGGCCGCCGTCACGTTGGGCGGGGGGATGACGATGACGAAGGGGTCCCGGATGTCCTCCAGGACGGCGGAAGCGGGCAGGTGGAAGTAGCCCCCCTTCATCCACTGGGAGTAAAGGCGAGGCTCGATAGCCTTTGGGTCCAGTCGGGGAGCCAGTTCTATGGCCACGGTGTCTCCAGTTGAGGCCCAAGTGGCGTGCCGGTCCGGGGTGGAACCCGGCCGGGAGCCTTCCTCTTCGGCCAGAGGCATCGGGAAACGGGTCCGCTCCTTCCGGAAGACTCCCGGAAAGAGCGGAGAACATGGAAGATTACCCGAACCCCTGGAGGGCGTCAATTTCCAGGCGGCCCGGAAACCGGAGCCCCCACGGTTCGGAGCCCTGGAGCACCGTTCCCCCCGGAGCTCTTCCCTGGCTCGTCACCGGCACCGGAAGCCCGCGCCCTACCGCTGCACCCCTGTGGTGTCCGCACGCCGTTCGGCATCCATCCTCCGCCGGATGGCCTCGTCCCGTTCCCGCAGGGTCCGAAGGATCTCGCTGGTCACGGCCCCCCGCTCGATCTGCTCCCACTCCCACACCCGGTCCCGTACCTGGTCCCGCTGCCCCGGGGGAGCCCCGAAGGCGAAGGGCAGGGGGATGGTGATATCCCCCAGGTGGAGCTTTCCTGGCGATACGCCCCATTTCCGTCCTTCGGCATCGGCGTAGGTCCAGTCCGTTGCCCGGCGGGCCAGCTCCTCGGCCGCCGCCAGGGAATCGCCCAGGACTTCGAGCTCGGCAGCGAACATGAGCCGCAGGAGCTGCTCCTCCGACAGAGCCGCCAGGTCCGGATCAACGGGAGCCCAGAGGCGCAGGTCGCCGGCTCTTGGCCGGAGGCGCTCGGCGGCTGTGGGGAGCTCCTCTATCTCCACCTCCTCCGGGGGCACCGGCGTGGGCGGCACCTCCAGCTCCGGCGGCGCAACCACTTCCGGCACCTCGGGCACTTCAGGCTCGGGCTCCGGCTCCGGCTCATCCAGGCGCTCCGGGTCCTCGGTATCCACAGGGGCGGGCAGCTCCAGGAGGTTCACCAGCTCCATGCCCGGAGGCCGGGGTACGGCAGTCGGATCAATGTAGGGGGGGAACCACTCAGGCATCCCCCGGGTCAGGCTCGGATAGAGGGCGATGGCCACAAGATGCAGAACGGCGCTGATCACCAGGGAGACCCGGAAAGCTCCACGATACCTGGCTCGGGGGTGCATCCGGGGCCCGGCCTGCGAATCCGGAGAACCCGATAGAGGAGAACGGCCTGTCATGGTGTGTTTTCTACCCCCCCCTTCGCACCGGTTCCGATGGGGATGGGCGGGATACCCCCGGACCCACCCTAGCCAAGGAGGCGCCCGAGACGGGTCCCAGCCTCATGGAGACGGGCCTCCGAGGTGGTAAGGGCCACCCTGAAGAACCCCTCCCCTCCCTGGCCCATGGAGCTCCCCGGCAAGATCATGACTCCCTCCTGCTCCAGGGCCCGGCGGCAGAACTCCATGGACGTCTCCCGGGTCGGGACGGGAACCCAGAGGTACATGGTCGCCCTGGGCACCTGGATCGTGAACCCCTGCTCCGCCAGTGCCTTGGCGGCGGCGTCCCGCCGGCGACGGAAGA
>PXFI01000267.1 GCA_003564295.1 Gemmatimonadota bacterium
AGCCATCCGGACGGCCGACATCTCCGAGCAGATCGCCTTCTTTGAGAGCTACGGCCTCATGCAGGATCCCGAGGGGGTGCCCTTCCTGGACAAGCTCCTCAACGGACGTGGCTTCATGGGCCGCAGGGAGACGGGGGAGATCCGGGCCTGTGCCGCCCTGGGGTTGGGCAAGATCGGAACCCCCGAGGCCATGACCGCTCTGGAAAGGGCTCGCGAGGAGCAGGACCCCGTGGTCCGGAGCGCCGTGAACCGAGCCTTGAGGGAAGAGGGGTGAGGCCGTGACGGCCCGAGCCTACCGGAAGCCGGAGGATTCGGCCCGCCTGCAGGATGTGGGGCGGAAGGCGCTCTCGGCGTTCTACGCCGCAGTCCGCTCCCTCAAGCTCTATCCCCTGGAGAACTCCGCCGTCCAGCATGCCCTGGATGACCTCCACCGAATCCTCTCCGGATTGGTGGAGGAGGAAGGCTCTGTGGAGCTGCGGGTCGTGGGAGATTTCTTCTTCCTCAACGAGACCCGCCTTCGCCTGGATCTCACCAACTACTCCACCTTCGGCAGCTTCGCCCGGGTCCTCACCGATCATGGGATTGGCGCGGTGGAGGTGCTACCGGGCATCAGCAGGGACGAGTGGGCCCCCTTTCTCTCACTCCTGCTCCGGGAGTCCGGGGAGGCGGAGGATCCCTTCGCTTCGTTCGTCCACTCAATGGGTGGGGCACCCATCCTCCATATCGAGGTACTGCCCGCCAAGGAGGTACGGGAGCCGGAGCTGGAAGAGGAGGCCCTGAACGCGGCGAAGCGGACCTACGCCCAATCGGTGCGGGTTGCTCAGGACGCCCTCACCGACGCTCGCATGGGCCGGGCGGTGAACGTCCGGAAGGTGAAGAGAGCGGTGCAGGGCATTGTGGACCAGGTGCTGTCCAACGAGCCCTCCATGATCACCATGACCACCCTGAGGGACTACGACGAATATACCTTCACCCACTGCGTGAACGTCAGCATCTTCAGTGTGGTCATCGGCCAACGCCTGGGCCTCGACAGGCTCCAACTCTACGAGCTGGGGCTCGGGGCCCTTTTCCACGATCTGGGAAAGAGCCGGATCGACGTCGACATCATCAACAAGCCGGCGGGGCTTGACAAGGAGGAGTGGTTCCAACTCCAACAACATCCCACGGAGGGCATGCTGGCCCTCTTCCATCTCCATGGGTTCTCGGACGTGCCCTACCGGCAGATGCTCATGGCCTACGAGCATCACATGCGGATTGATCTTTCGGGCTACCCCAAGAACCGTCGTCCCCGGGATCCCACCCTCTTCCCGCGTATCGTGTCCGTGGCTGATGCCTTCGATGCCGGGACCTCCATCCGGAGCTACCAGTACCAGCCAAGCCCCCCCGACCTGGTTCTCCGGGAGATGCGGGACAATCCCGCCCGGGGGATGGATCCGGCGCTGGTGAAGGCCCTCATCAATGCCACCGGAGTGTATCCGGTGGGCACCCTGGCCATCCTGGACACCATGGAGCTGGTTGTGGTGGCGGGGGTGAACAAGGATCCTGAAAAGCTTCACCAGCCCCTGGTGAAGGTGATCGCGGATTCCATGGGCGTGCCCAGGGCGGAGCCCCTGACCCTGGATCTCTCCGAAACGGATCCGGACACGGGCCAGCCCGTGTGCGCCATCATCAAGACGGTGGATGCCGAGAAGTACGGCATCCAGGTCTCCGACTATCTCATCTGAGGTTTCGTCCCGGAACGGTCTCACCCGCCGGGGCTGAGCCGAGTGCCCCCTGGACCTTCAACCGGCAACCGGCGTCCGGAGCCCCTGGACCTTCAACCGGCGTCCGGAACCCCCTGTGCCTGATCCAACCTCAGGGGGAGGTCCGGGTCCGGCTCCACGAAGAGAGTCTGGACCCGCTCGGGGCGGACCAGGCCGGGGGGGGCCTTCCGGGGCTTTCGAACGTATTTCCTGCGGGTCCAGTCCACCGGAGCCATCCCGGTGTGCCGGGCCCGGGAGTGAAGGGCCGCCAGGACGGCAGCTTCTCCCAGGTCCCGGGCCGGAGGGCTTCCCTGGCCCGTCCACCGAAGGATGACATGTGCGCCCGCTGCGTCCCGGGCATGCAGCCAGATGTCCTCCGGGCGGGCATGGTGAAAGGTGAGGGCGTCATTGTCGGCGCCTCCCCGTCCCACACGGATCTCCAATCCACCGGAGCTTTGGAACCTGCGATAAGGAAGCCTTTCCTCCCCGGGTCCTCGGGAGGGGTCTCTCACCCGGGCGTCCCCCGGCAGGCGGCCTTCCACTTCCGCCGGAAGGATGTGGCCTTCCACCAGGGCCTTTCGAAGGATCTCCAGCTCCTCGACTTTCTTGGCGGCCTCCTCCAGGAGGGAGGGCAGACGCTTCCTGGCCCGCTCCGATCGGGCAGCTTCCCGGTACAGGGCCTGAACGTTATCCTGGGGGCTCAGGGACGGATCCAGAGAGATCTCCACCGTTTCGCCGTTGAATCCCGTGAGGGTAACGCTCGAAGCTCCCCTCTCCACCAGCCCCAGATGGGCCAGCAGGAGGTTCGCTGTCTCCCTGAGCTCGTGGTGATGGCGCCGTCCCCCGGCCATTTCCCGGCGGATCCCGTTTATCCGTCCCCTGGCGTGACGAAGAGCCCGCTCCAGGCGCTCCAGGACCTTATCCAGAGCGGCCGTTTCCCCGGTTCCACCTTCGGCCGCTGCCGCCACGGCCTGAAGAACCGACTTGAGCTCATCATATCGAAAGCCTTTCAGGGCAATCGGATAGGGTTGCTGTCCTCCAGTGAGGTCAAGAAGGCAGGGCTGGAGAGTGCTCAGGGACCGGAGGCGCTGCCAGAGGAGGTATCCGTGGGGAGGAGCACCGTCCCTTCCTCCTTCCTCGCCCGTAGCCTCGCCCAGGAGGGCCGGCAGATTCACGGGAGAGGAGAAAGCGAGCCGGTCCAGGATCATGCTCTTCCTGTCCCTCCCGGTAGCCGGTGCCGTGAGCTCCTCCCACTCCTGGAGGGTCAGGGGCTCGTGGATCCCCTTTCTCTTCGAGGGCTCCGGGGGCAGGTAGGGGTGTCCCACCGAAAGGGTTCGTCCCGCCAGCCGCCGGGTCCAGAGGAGGTGTCGAATCCTCTCGTCCTCCCCCTCCACCAGAAGGGCGTTCCACTGGTTCGTCATGAGCTCCAACACGACCTGGATCGGGTAGCTGCGTCCTCGGAGCCTCCTGAGATGGATGCGGATGAGGCGTTCGTCGGGAGGTGCTTCCACCTTCACCACCCGGGCCGAAAGAGGCCGGGCGTCCGTGGGAGGAGTTTCCGGGGGAAGGAACACCACCCATCCTCGAGCGGGGTGCAGGGACCATCGAAGGGTGCCGGTCCGGAAGAAGAGGGTAAGCTCCCGCTCGTCCCAACGAAACCGATGGCCCCTCAAACGGTCGTTCCCAAGGAGGGTGTCCAGCTCCCGGGCGACGGCAGCGGTAAGGGGGGCGTCCCACGTCATGGCCATGGACAAAAGCTATCCGGGCCGTGACGATGAGGCGAGCCCACCTCCCCGGAGTCCCACGCCCTGTTTGACACCCAACTCCGCCCCTCCTATCCTTCAAGCTTCGCCTTCCACCGGGGAGGCTCGGGCCCATGACCTGTCTCACGGGAGGGAGCGCTCCTTGTCCACGGAAACGGAAAACCCAAAGCCTCGCGGCTCCATTCCCCGCTTCCTCGACATGAAGAAGAGGGGGGACAAGATCGTGGTCCTGACGGCCTACGATTTCCTGTTCGCCCGGCTGGTTGAAGAATCCGGTGTGGACCTCATTCTCATCGGCGACTCCCTGGGCCAGGTGGTGCTTGGCTACCCATCCACGGTTCCCGTGACGTTGGAGGAGATGATCCACCACGGGAAAGCGGTGCGAAGGGGGGCTCCCCACACCTTCCTGGTGCTGGACATGCCATTCCTGAGCTACCAGGTCTCTGCCGAGGATGCCCTGAGGAACGCGGGACGGGTGATGAAGGAGACGGGCGTGGAGTCGGTGAAGCTGGAAGGGGGAGGGCAGGGGGCCTGCCGGGCGGTGGAAGCCCTGGTCCAGGCCGGCATCCCCGTCATGGGTCACATCGGGCTGACTCCACAATCGGTGCATGCCCTGGGAGGATACAGGGTCCAGGGGAGGGATGAGACGGCGGCGGAACGCCTCCGCCATCAGGCCCGGGCCCTGGAGGAGGCGGGCTGCTTCAGCATCGTCCTGGAGCTGGTTCCGGCGGAGCTGGCCCGGGAGATCTCCCTGAGCCTCACGGTCCCCACCATCGGGATCGGCGCTGGAGGGGATTGCGACGGGCAGGTTCTGGTCCTCTACGATGCCCTGGGCCTCAATCCCGGGTTCCGGCCCAAGTTCCTGAAGCGATTCGGGGACCTGGACTCGGATGCCCGGAAGGCACTTGACGCCTATGTCAGGGAGGTCCGGGAAGGGATCTACCCCGGGCCCGAGCACAGCTTTTCCAGGGAGCCGTGATCCTCGCCGCCACCCGTAGCGACCTTCTGGAGGCCCTTTCGTCCGTGCGGGAGCGAGGGCTCCGGGTGGGCCTTGTGCCCACCATGGGCTTCCTGCACGAAGGCCACCTCTCCCTTCTGGACATTGTCCGGCGGGAGACGGACTTCCTGGCCGTGTCCATCTTCGTGAACCCCCTCCAGTTCGGCCCCGGGGAGGATCTGGACCGATATCCGCGCGACCTCGAACGGGATCTGTCCCTCCTGGAGGAGAGGGGGTGGATCTGGTCTTCCACCCCAGCCGTCAGGAGATGTATCCATGGGGTGACCCGGTGGTGACGGTGGATCCGGGACCCCTGGGCCCACGGCTCTGTGGCGAGTTTCGTCCCGGCCACTTCAGGGGCGTCCTGACGGTGGTGGCCCGTCTCTTCAACCTCTTCCGTCCCCGGGTGGCTGTCTTCGGGCAGAAGGATTACCAGCAGGCTGTCCTCATCCGGCGGATGGTCAGGGACCTGGATCTGGAGGTGGAGGTTCGCCTGGGGCCCATCGTGAGGGAGGCTGACGGCCTTGCCATGAGCTCCCGCAACGTGTTCCTCTCCTTGGAGGAACGTGCCCATGCTGCGGGGATCCACCGGAGCCTTCTCCGTGTACAGGGGGCCTTCGAGGCCGGGGAAAGGTCCCTGGGCGTGCTTCAAAGGCTCCTGGTCCGGGAGTTGGAGACGCATGACCTTCTCAAGCTCCAGTACGGAGAGATCGTTCATCCCGAGAGTCTGGAGCCCCTGGACCCGGTGGGGCCGGGAGCGGTGGTGGCTGTGGCGGTCCATTGCGGGACGACCCGCCTCATTGACAATGTCGTCCTGTCGGGTGAGACCCATGGTTCCGCCCCTGCCTGATTCGGGGGCCGGCCTCCTCCATCCTCTTGTGGTGGCGGCCTCCAGGGGAGCTCTTCCCGAGTGGGCCAAAGCCCGGGAGAACCGCCGCCGGCACATGGCCCGGGTCTCGGCCCTCCTGGGCGAATGGGCCAACGCCCGGGGGGAGGCTCCACAGGAGGTCATGAGATGGATGGCCGCCGGCCATCTTCACGATGCCTTGCGGGATGAGGACCAGGAGGTGTTGCGAGGGAAGCTGGCTCCACCTTTCCAGGGGCTTCCGGGGAAGGTCCTCCACGGACCAGGAGTCGCCCAGCGTCTCAGGGAGGAGGGGGTGGAGGATGAAGAGCTTCTGCACGCCATCGCCTTCCACACGCTGGGGTCACCGGCTTTCGGGCCCCTGGGAATGGCCCTCTACGCCGCCGACTTCCTGGAGCCGGGCCGGATCCTCAGGGAGGAATGGCGGAGCGAGCTCAGGCGGCGTGCTCCCGAAGACCTGGAAGGGGTGGTCCGGGAGATCCTCTCGGCTCGTATCCGTTATCTTGTGGGGGAGATGCGTCCCCTCCACCCGGAAACCGTGGCCTTCTGGAACAGGCTATCGGAGGGAGAGACGTGGGCCAGCGCCTCAGAAATCTAGTCCTGGTGGTGGTCCTGGCCAGCGCCGGGATCCTCCTGGGCTCCTCCCTGGCCCAGTGGTGGGAGCCGGGGGCGGGTCCGCCGCCTCCCTCCGCCCTGCCGGGCGCCCCCGGCCGGGTCAAGGTGGAGGTCCTGAACGCCGGCGGCCAGCCCGGAATGGCCAGGGAGGCGACCTGGACCCTCCGGGACCGTGGCTTCGATGTTGTATATTACGGGAATGCGGAATCCTTCACTCAGGATTCTTCCGTAGTGATGGATCGGGTCGGCCGTCCGGATCTGGCCCGCTCGGTGGCGGGCGTCCTGGGAATCCGGACCGTTCGATCGGAGCCGGATTCGAGCCTCTATCTGGACGTGACGGTTCGTCTGGGGCCCGAGTGGATCCGGCCCGGCCCGTCCCGGGAGGAAGCAGGAGGCAGGTTGCCATGGTGGGATCTTCGCCGGTTCATCCGCCGGCTGGATCCTTCCTGATCCAATAACCCCACAGGCCTACAGGTATGGCGAGCAAGCGTCGTCGGAAAGAAAGCACCGGGGAAGACCGGTCGGAACGCAGGGGACAGGGCCGGGAGGAAGGGACCTCTCCCAAGGACGGGGGGAAGGGCAAGGAACCCCGGGAGAACGCCCTCCTGGAATGGCTGAAATCCCTTGCGGTGGCCCTGGTTCTTTTCCTCATCATAAGGAGCTTCCTCCTTCACACCTTCGTCATCATCTCCGGCTCCATGGAGGACACCCTCCTGGTGGGAGACCTCCTCCTGGTGAACCGGGCCGCCGTGGGAAGCCCGGTTCCCGGGACCTCCTGGCGGATCCCGGGCTACTCCACGGTCCAGCGGGGCGACATCCTGGTGTTCGACCCTCCCCACGAGCAGGACCTGAAGCTGGTGAAGCGCCTGATCGGACTGCCTGGCGACACCGTGGAGATGCGGAACAAGGTTCTCCTCGTGAACGGCCAGGCCATGGACGAGCCGTACGTCCAGCACCAGGACCCGCATCGGGACGACGCCTCCCCCTGGATGGCCTGGCAGGACGAGCACGTCCTCCGGGACGAGGCGGACGGAGAGGACCAGCCCACCCGTGACAACTGGGGGCCCCTCCTCATCCCACCGGACCACTACTTCATGTTGGGGGACAACCGGGACACGAGCCTGGACAGCCGCTACTGGGGCCTCCTGGAAGGGTGGCGCCTGGAGGGCCGGGCCATGATCATCTATTTCTCCTACGACAAGGAATCCCTCAGGCCCTTCCCCGCCCTCAGGGAGATCAGGTGGGGGCGCGTCGGGAGGCGATTGCGGTAGGGGGCTCTTGCCTTGCCGGACCGGCGCAGAGCACATGAGAGGGGGGAGCGCATGGAAGGCCGGCTACTCTGCCCCGGCCCCCCGAACCGTTCTTCCCCCCGACAGGGCCTCGGCCCGCAGCTGCCCGCACGCCGCATCGATATCCCTGCCCCTGGGCTCCCGGATGGCCATGCCGACCCCACGCCCTTCCAGGATCGCCGCAAAGGCCTGGATCCGCTCCGGTGAGCTGGGCCGCCAGTCCTGGTAGGGAATGGGGTTGAAGGGGATCAGGTTCACGAAGGCCTTGAGGTCCCATGCCAGGTCGCCCAGCTTCCTGGCCTGGACCGGATGGTCGTTCACCCCGTGGATGAGAGTGTATTCCAGGGTGATGCGCTTCCCGCCCGCCGCGTCGAAGGTTCGAAGTGCGCCCACCACCTCCGCCAGCGGATAGCGGTCCTCCAGGGGGACCAGGGTGCGCCGCAGCTCGCTGTCGGGGGCGTGGAGGGAGAGGGCGAGGCGAAACTGTTCCGGCCGCCGGGCCAACTCCAGGATCCCGGGCACCAATCCCACGGTGGACACGGTGATGCGTCTGGCGCCCACGTCGTAGCCCCGGTTCAGGATCGTCAGGGCGGGGAAGAGGGCCTTCCGGTTCGCAAGAGGCTCGCCCATCCCCATGAACACAACGTTGCTGATGGGCCCGAGTCCTTCCGCCATGGACCAACGTTGGGAAGCCCGATACTGGGCGGCGATCTCGCCGGCGGTAAGGTTCCTGCGCAGCCCTCCGAAGCCGGTGGCGCAGAAGGTGCACCCCATGCCGCAGCCTGCCTGGGAGGAGATGCAGAGGGTCATCCGGCCTTTGCCGGGGATGAGGACCGACTCCACCAGCTCGCCGTCTTCCAGCCTCCAGAGGTGCTTTACCGTCCCGTCGGAGGATCTGGACACCATGGCGCATCCGGGTTCGTTCAGAGAGAAGCTCTTCGTGAGAGCATCTCTCTCCTCTCCGGGGAGGTTGGTCATGGCGCCGAAGTCCGGGGCCAGCGTCTCCAGCACCCATCGCTGAACCTGCGCCACCCGGTAGCGGGGCTGGTCCCGGTGGCTGAAGTGCCGGCCCAGGGCCTTTTCCATCTCCTCCGGGGTCATGCCCAGCAGATCCGCCCTCTTCGTCATGGACTGTCGGGTGCGTCAGGGAAACCGGATAGCCGCCCGGAAGAAATGCATGGCCCCGAAGTTGTTGGCCAGTGCTTCCCGGAGGACCGAGAGGGAATACCGGCCCAGATCGGCCCCCAGGACCGCCAGAGGGGTCCATCCGTCCACCTCCCCCAGGTAGGAAAGGGCGATTCCGGCATGGACCCGGTCCACCCAGGACGCACGGAGGGAGAGACGGTGCTCCAGGGAATTGAGTTTCCGGTCTGTCTGGATCCCGTAACCGATCCGGATGGGCAGCCTGGAAGATGCCAGCGCCGGCAGAGAGAGCTCGGCCCCTGCCAGGGTCGTGGGTTCACCGCCCAGGCCCCGGAGGCTCAGCCCCACCTGGGGGCTCAAGGGCAACGACAAAAGATGCTGGATTCCGATTTCCCCTTCCACTGTGGTCCTGCTGTCCGACCCCAGGGATCCCCGCGTGACCCTGATGGCGGCGCCGCCTCCGGTACGGTTGCCGAGATCGTTGGCTGCTCCCAGGACGGCCACGTCCTCGGCCAGGCGGATGTCTCCAGGCTGCCGATCGGGTGAGGTGGTGGTCCTGTGGATGTCATCGATTCCCAGGTGCCAATAGCCCAACCCTCCCCGGAACCCCCAGGGAAGGTCCAACACTCCCGCTGCGGCAACGCCCCGGACTCCGGTAGCCGGAGGCCCCACGACGTGGGTTATCCAGATCTCCTGGCTGGTGCCCACGCTGCCGGCCAGCCCCCCCGGGTTCCAGAACAGGGCTCCGGCACCGGTCAGCACCGCCTCCGGGTGGAGGGCTGCCCGGATGGGCCAGTCAAAGATTCCCTGTGCACGGGCGCCCCCTGGAAGCAGGAGGGCCGCGAAGGCCAGGGCCACCGGGACGCAGGATCGAGACAACGGCTGCCGGGTTCGGGTTTTCTTGAAGGACCAATTCCCCACCGTTAAGTTAGCAAAGCCGGTACGGGTTCGGAACGTGAACCCTGGGCCTGATGCCGGATCTGGTCCCGGCCACGCGGGTCCGGTACCTCGTCCGAGGCTGGAGGGGAGGTCGATTCCAGGGGTGCATTCGTGGATCCGAGAGCTTGAGTCACCTGGCACCGTCTAATCAGGGGATTATGGTCCCGGGGTCCGCTGCGTTCAGGGCGGCGGTCTTTTTTTTGCCGACGGCAGCCCGCAATTTCCTTGGCGCGGGGCCGTATCACACGCTCAGCAGGTCCGCGTGTCTCGCCGGTCCTCGGATCCGGGCCACGCGGCCATGAACCCGTAACTCTTCGATAAGTGACACCTATGCCGACCTATCCCGCCATCCAGATCGAGAAGACTTCGTACCGCTCCCGCATGGTGGGGGGGATAAGGGGGGCGGATGCCGGTTCCAACCTTCGACTCTGCGGGTGGGTCCATCGGCGAAGGGATCTGGGAGGGCTCTTCTTCATAGACCTCCGGGACCGGAGCGGAGTCCTCCAGGTCTCGGTAGGGCCGGATTGGACCGAGGCTGAATCCCTGGCCCTGGCCCGGGGCCTGGGGGCCGAAGACGTGTTGGAAGTGGAGGGGGAGATCTCCTTCCGTCCCCCGGAAGCCAGGAACCCCGAGATGGCCACGGGGGAAGTGGAGATGAAGGCTGTACGGATGCGGCTTCTGAACCGGGCCGTGACCCCGGCCATACCCGTGTTCCGATCTCCGGAGGAGGAGCTCCCGTCGGAGGACCTCCGGCTCCGGCACCGGGTGTTGGACCTGAGGCGCCAGGAGATGCAGCGGAATCTCCGGTTGCGGCACGAGCTGGTGCTGGAAGTCAGGAATTACCTGAGCGGTCTGGGGTTCGTGGAGGTGGAGACCCCCATTCTCACCAAGCCTACCCCCGAGGGAGCCAGGGACTACCTGGTCCCGAGCCGGAACCACCCGGGTGAGTTTTTCGCCCTCCCCCAGAGCCCCCAGCTCTACAAACAGCTCCTCATGGCCGCGGGGATGGACCGGTATTTCCAGATCGCCCGTTGCTTCCGGGACGAAGACCTCCGGGCCGACCGTCAGCCCGAGTTCACCCAGATCGACCTGGAGGCTTCCTTCATCCAACCGGCGGACCTCTTCGGGTGGATGGAGGGGCTCATGGCTGCCCTGGGTCGTGTGGCAGGGGTGGACGTCCAAGCACCCTTCCCACGGATCCCCTATGCCGAGATCATGGAGTCCTATGGCTCCGACCGCCCGGATCTCCGGTATTCCCTCAGGATCCAGGACTGGACCAGGGTCCTTGAGGGTCTGGAATTCCGCGTGCTCCAAGCTGCGGTGGCGGGAGGGGGACGCATCCGCGGCCTGCTCCTGGAAGGAGGGGGCGGGCTTTCCCGGAAGGACCTGGAGGGGCTGGAGGGAGTGGCGAAGAAGGCCGGAGCTCCCGGACTTCTATGGGTGAAGCGGGCGGAAGAAGGTGGCTCCGGGCCCCTGGCCCGCTTTATGGAGGAGGTGACCTATGAGGCCCTGGGTCTCCGCCCCGGCGACGCAGCCCTGGTGGCGGCGGGGCCGGACCGTGTGACCTCTCCCGCCCTCGGCGCCGTCCGGGTGCCCGCCCTCCGGGCCTTGGGCCGCGGCCCGGAGCGAGGAGCGGCATGGCTTTGGGTCACGGACTTTCCCATCTTCGAGGTGGAGGAAGGTGGTAGGCTCGCCGCTACCCACCATCCGTTCGTGCACCCCCACGCCGAGGACGAAGGGCTCCTGGAGACCGATCCCCTTGCCACACGGGGCCAGGCCTACGATCTGGTGTACAACGGCGTGGAGTTCGGATCCGGCAGCGTCCGGAACCACAGGCCGGAGGTTCAGCGGACCATTTTGCGACACCTTGGCCTCTCCCATGGGGAGATCGACCGGAAGTTCGGGTTTCTCCTGGAGGGGTTGGCTTCTGGTACGCCGCCCCACGGTGGCATCGCGCTGGGGATGGACCGGGTCGTCAAGGAGTTCGTGGGAGCCCCGAGCCTGAGGGATGTCATCGCCTTCCCCAAGACCACGGCGGCACGGGCCCTTTTCGAAGGGGCGCCCATCCTTCTCTCCGACGAGGAGTTGCGGGAGCTGCACCTGCGGAGGCTGGGACCCGGTGACGGTAGTGTGGACACGGAGGACGGGGGGATCCAGGGACCGGGCACACCATAGGAGGCACATGCCCGAGAAGACCGAAACGATCCTGGAGCACCGCCTGGATGCGGAGGGGGCCGATCATCTGCTCCTGGCGGGTGTCAACGACGCCAACCTCCTGGAGCTGGCCAGCACCTTCGGGATCCGGGTGGTGCTCCGGGGAGACCAGATGGTTCTCTCCGGCGAACTGTCATCGGTGGAACGGGCCATTCCCGTGGGCCACCACATGGTGGAGCTGGCCCGTCTTCGGGTCCCCTATGATGCGTCGGACATCGGCCGGTTCGCGGACGATTCTCGGGCCCAGGGGGAAACGGGGTTGGTTGCCCCGGATCAGGAGATGCGCATCGCCCTGCCGGGCATGCGCAAGGTGATCTCCCCCAAGACCGAGGGCCAGAGGCGGTACCTGGGGGCCATTCACGAGAACGACGTGGTCATTGGCATCGGCCCCGCCGGGACCGGAAAGACCTACCTCGCCGTGGCCGCCGCCGTGGACGCCCTCCACAAGAAGCGGGTCAAGCGCATTATTCTGGCCAGGCCCGCCGTGGAGGCCGGAGAGAACCTGGGGTTCCTCCCGGGAGACCTCCAGGAGAAGGTGGATCCCTATCTGAGGCCCCTTTACGATGCCCTGGAGGACATGATGCCGGGGGAGCGGGTCCGCAGAGCCCTGGAATCCCGGACCATCGAGATCGCGCCTCTGGCCTACATGCGGGGTCGGACCCTGTCCGACGCCTTTGTGATCCTGGACGAGGCCCAGAACGCCACCACCCTCCAGATGAAGATGTTCTTGACCCGACTGGGGTTGAACTCCAGGGTGGTGATCACCGGGGACAAGACCCAGATCGATCTTCCCCGGAAGGAGGAGTCGGGCCTTCTCCAGGTAGAAAGGATCTTGAAAGGGATCGGAGGAATCGCCCTCATCTATCTGACCGGCAGTGACGTGATCCGCCACCGCCTGGTCAAGGACATCATCCGGGCCTATGCTCGGGATGAAGGAGGGGACGAAGAATGAGACGACGGAGAGATGGCTTCAAGGAGCCGGCCGTGTTGAAGGAGCTCTCCGAGCCTCCCAGGAACGTCTGGCCCCAGGGGGCCATGCATCACGGGGCCAGAGTCCTCCTGATCGTGCTCCTGGCCCTGGTGCTGGCTTTCCTCTTTCCCTCCGAGGGCCGTCGCACCGTGACGCCGCCGCAGGAAGGTGTGGTGGCCCACGAGGACATCGTCGCCCAGATCGGCTTCGACATCCCCAGGCCTCCCCGGGAGCT
Organism: Gemmatimonadota bacterium; assembly: GCA_003564295.1. Classification (GTDB taxonomy): domain Bacteria; phylum Gemmatimonadota; class Gemmatimonadetes; order Longimicrobiales; family Gaopeijiaceae; genus PXFI01. Next base: position 12,773 of record PXFI01000267.1, read on the forward strand.
GAGCCTGGCCCGGCTGGAGGCGGAGGCCGCCGTGCCCCCCATCTTCGTCTATCGGCCCGAAGCCGGGGACTCCATGGCGGCCCGCCTGGACCGCTTTTTCGACCGCCTGGAGGTGGCGGTGGAGGAGGGAGAAGTTCAGGCGGTGCGGAGAGTGCTGGACCAGGAAGGCATCACCACTCTCGAGGGCCAGGCCGAGCAGTTCCTGGATCCCGCCACCCTCCGGACGCTGCGGCGGGCCTCCGCCACGGTGATCCGGGAGATCCTGCCCAGGGTACTGGACCCCAACGACGCCGAGGAGATCACCACGGACCGCATCAAGGTCCGGTATCCGTCCGGAGAGGAGCGGACCATCCCAGCCGAATCCCTCCTGTGGGGGAGGGAGTTCTACAACAAGGGGGAGGCGGAGTTGGGGCCGAGCCCACCGGAGCTCCAGACCATCTTCCGGTTGATCCTCATCGCCTTCCAGGAGTCACCGTACGTCTTCGACGTCCTTTCCACGAACCGGGAGCGGGAGCAGGCCCGCCAGGCCGTGTCCACAGTGGAGGGGAACGTGCTGCCGGGAGAGGTCATCGTTCGGCGGGGGGACCGTATCGGGGAGGCAGAGCTGAGGATTCTGGGCGCCTACCAGGAGACCCTGGCGGCGGAAGGTCTCCTGCGGTTCCCGGGGCGGGATTGGCCAGCCTTCTTCGGAGGGTTCCTCCTGAATCTTCTCCTCCTTAGCATCTTCGGGACCCTCCTCTTCCTGTACCGAAAGGACGTGTACGGGAACTTCCGCTGGGTCGTCTTCATGGTGGCACTGGTGCTGGCCTACTTCCTGGCGGCCTCCGTGGTTGCCAGGCAAGGCTTTCCCGTGGAGCTCCTTCCCATCGTTTTCGCCACTCTCCCGGTGGCGGTGTTGTGGGACGGGCGAATGGCTTTGATTCTGGCCCTGGTGCTGGCTGTTCTCACGGGGGTGCAGCCTCCCTTCAGTGATCTGTACATCCTGGTGGTGACCCTGGCAGGGGCAGCCACCGCCGCCCTCTCGGTCCGGGCCATACGAAGTCGGTCCCAGACCTGGGTCTTCATCGCCCTCATCAGCGCCGGGTATGCCCTGGCCATCCTGGCCCTCGGGCTCTTGGGAAGGATGGGGCCCGAGTCCGTCCTCTGGGCAATTCTCTTTGCCACGGTGAACGCCACGGTCAGCGCCATCCTGGCCATGGGGTTCATGCCGGTCTTCGAATGGTTCACCGGAATCACCACGGACCAGACGCTACTGGAGTGGGCCGATCCGAACCGCTCCCTTCTCAAGCGTCTCTCCATGGAGGCGGGCGGCACCTACGCCCACACCATCAATGTTGCGAATCTGGCCGAGTCCGCCGCCACAGCCATCGGTGCCAACGGACTCCTTGCCCGTGTGGGCATCTACTACCATGACGTGGGCAAGATGCTGAAGCCCCAATACTTCGTGGAGAACCAACCCGGGGGAAGGAATCCCCACGACAAGCTCAAGCCCCATACCTCCGCCGGCATCGTGAGGGAGCACGTCATCGAAGGGGTGCGGATAGCCCGGGATGAAGGGGTGCCTGAGGTGGTGGTGCGGTTCATTCCAGAGCATCACGGCACCCAGCTCATCGGATTCTTCTACGAAAAGGCCAAGGAGGAATCGGAAGAGGAGCCGAACCCCGACGAGTTCCGGTATCCCGGCCCGAAGCCCAGAAGCAAGGAGACGGCCATCGCCATGCTGGCGGATTCAGTGGAATCCTCCACCCGGGCGCTGCAGAATCCGTCGCCGGAGCGGGTCCGGGAGCTGGTCCGCAACATCGTGGACGGGAAGATTCGGGACAGTCAGCTCTCGGAGGCGCCACTGACCCTCCAGGAGATCCACCTCATCCAGGAGCAGTTTGTAAAGGCCGTAAGCGGGATGTACCATCAGCGCCTGGATTATCCGGCCACGCGGCATCTCACCGAGGCCCAGAAGGAGGCGGACGAAACCCTGCCTGCCGAGGCAGGGGAAGAGACGGCCGACAGCTTGCCTGGCAGGGCCCAGAAGGAGGCGGCCGACAGCTTGCCTCCCAAGGGCCGGCGTGAGGGGGGCGGCTGATGCCCTCCCAGGGCCAATCCCCCGGGGTCCTGGTGAACCAGGTGGGCTCCTGGAGCCTTCCTGCCGAGCTCCTGGAAAGGGGGATCAAGGCAGTCCTCGCCGCGGAAGGGACCGGGCAAGGGGAGGTTTCCATCACCTTCCTGGACGACGAAGGGATCGTGGACCTGAACCTGCGATTCTTCGACAAGGACCAGCCCACCGACGTCATCGCCTTTGCGTTGCAGGAGAAGGGAGAGCCCCTTCTGGGGGACATCTACGTGGGCTACGAACAAGCCCGGAGGCAGGCTTCGGAGCTGTCCATACCCCTTGACGAAGAGCTCCTTCGGCTGGCCATTCATGGCACCCTCCACCTCCTGGGCCACCATCATCCGGAGGGGGAGGAGCGGTTCGGCAGCGAGATGTTCCGTCGCCAGGAGGAGCTGCTGCACAGGATCTTGCACCCGGCGAGTCCACCTTCGGGTTGATGC
>PXFI01000131.1 GCA_003564295.1 Gemmatimonadota bacterium
ACGCTGGAGAGATTCAGCGGCCATGGAGGACGGCACCGGCAGCACTCCCGGTGGGCCGGGGCTCTTGTGGTGAGTCTGGCGTTCCTGGCCATGGAGGGCGAGGCTCACGCTCAGACGACCCTGGCGGACTACGACTACGAACACCTGTCCTTCAGGGGATTCTCCCTGGAGGGTGGCTACATCTTTCCCACCCGTGTGGATCCCACCTACACCGTGGGAGCCCGTTTCGATCTGGGCTATCTGGGCCCGGGCCTTCGGATCGTGCCCGGAATAGCCTACTGGTCCTCCACCATGAAGCGGTCCGAGGTGGCCAAGCTGGAACGGAGGATCGATGAGCTCATATGGGAGCAGGGCGACCCTGGCGCCGGGTTCACGGGTGTGAAGCTGGGTACCATTGACTGGGCGGACCTGGTCCTCAGCCTGGACGGGCACTTCGTCTGGTCGGTTCCCTTCGATTTCCTCACCTTCGCCGGTGCCGGCGTAAGCCTGCATGTTTTCAACGCCAAGGGGCGGGCCATTTCAGGGACCTTCGTGGAGGATTTCATGGACACCGTGTCCCCGGGCCTGAATGTCCATGGTGGGCTGGAATACCTCCTGAGTGACCAGTTCCGCCTCTACGGCCTGGCCCGCGTGGAGCTCCTGGAGGATCTGCGGTACATGGAGCTTCGTTTCGGTGGGCAGATCATGCTGGTACCACCCGCCCCGGGTGAGGGCCGTTCCCGGTGAGATGGCTGCCAGGGCCCCGGCTTGGGCTGCTCCTGCTCCTCCTGGGGCCCCTGGCCCTGGGAGCCCAGGAGGATTTCCTGGAGACCGGGTCAGAACCAGGGGAATCGCTCCGGGTCTTTCTCATGACCATCGGGCGGGGGGATGCCATCTGGGAGCGTTTTGGCCACAATGCCATCTGGATTCAGGACGAAGCCACGGGACAGGGGGCGGCCTACAACTGGGGGGTCTTCGATTTCGGCCAGGTGGACTTCATTCCGCGCCTGATCCGAGGTACAATGCTGTACCACATGGCTCCCCTGGATCCTTTCGCCTCCCTGGAGGAGTACCGCAGGGCCGACCGTCAGGTCTGGATCCAGGAGCTGGCCCTGACGCCTCTTCAGAAGTCGGAACTCCTGGCCTTCGTGGAGTGGAACGCTCTCCCGGAGAATCGGGATTATCAGTACGACTACTACCGGGACAACTGTTCGACCCGGGTCCGGGACGCCCTGAATCTGGCTCTGGGTGGGCGTATCAGAGCCGTCTCTGCGGCCGACACGACCACTTATTCCTACAGGTGGCACACGCGCCGACTCCTGAGGGACCACCGGCCCGCCTATCTGGGGAGCCAGTTCGTCCTGGGTCCCAGGGCCGACCGGCCCATCACCGCCTGGGAGGAGATGTTCCTGCCCGAGCGTCTCATGGAACGGCTCCGGGAGGTCATGGTTCCCGATGGGGAGGGAGGGAGTCGGCCACTGGTGGTCAGTGAACGGACTCTTGTGGTCCCGGACCGGCCGCCGGAGCCGGATGCTCCTCCCCTGGCCCTGCCGTGGTTCCTCCTGGCGGGACTGCTTTGGGGTGGGGGGATGTTCTGGTTCGCCCGGCGCCCGAACCCTTGGACCCTCAAGAGTCGGCTCGTTCTGGGCGTCCTGGCGGGCGGTTGGGCTCTGGTCGCCGCCCTGGGCGGCTTTCTCCTCCTGGTGGCATGGATCTTCACGGACCACGTGTTCTGGTACGGGAACTGGAACCTGTTTCACGCCAACCCGCTGTTTCTGATCCTCCTGCTGGCTTTTGTGCTTTTCGTCACCCGCAGACGGTTTCCCTCATGGGGCAGGGGTGTGGCTGCCGTGCTGGCCGCCGTGTCCCTGGCGGGAGCCTTGGCACGTCTTGTCCCGGGACTGGGCCAGGGCGGTGCCGAGATCCTGGCTTTGGTCGTGCCCCTGAACCTGTCTCTCTGGTTGGTCTCCAGCCGGCTCCGGGTCGTCGCAGGTGCCGGTCCTCCCACCCGTGGCCTGAGTGCTTCAGAGGAGTCAACCAGTGCCGGCCAGGTGGCCTGACACCAGGTTCGTTCTCCCACCCCTTCTTTCGGCCGCCCTGCTGGTTCTGGCCCAACCTCCCTTTCACGTTCTCCCCCTGGCCTTTCTCGCCCTCGCGCCCATGGCGGTGGGGGTGGCATTGCTACCACCGAGCTCCGGGGGCGGATCCCGGGCATCCCTCCAGGGATTGATCTTCGGGCTCCTGTTCTGGGGCTTCTCTCTGGTGTGGGTGCCCCTGGAGGTAGGGCGCCATTTCTCCTGGGCCCTCCCCGGGTACGGAGTCCTCCTCATACTCCTGGGTGGGCTCTCGGCCCTGTTCGCATGGATCCTCCATCGCCTGCACCACGGCGAGGGGATGCCCCTGGCCCTTGCCGTGCCCCTGGCCTGGGTGGGAGTGGAGTGGATCCGAGCCCACTTTCCCATGGGGCTTGCATTCCCCTGGCTGGGGCTGGGCGTGACCCTCACGCCCTGGCCCTGGCTCCTGGGGATGGCCGAGTGGGCGGGTGAGTCGGGAGTGGCGTTCTGGCTGGCGTGTGTGAGCGGATGGGTGGCCCGGGAGATGGTGAGGGTGGGGGGAAGGGGAAGGGGAAGATGGGAGGGCCTGCGGGTGGAGGAATCAGGACGACGAACGTGTTCGGAGGATGCTGGGTGGGGACCAGGACCTCCATGGGGCTCCGGACGCTTTCCCGTCTTCCGGGTCCTCATGGTTGCGGTCCTCTTGGTTCCCCCACTCCTGGGGTGGATGCGGGCCGGGACCTTGCCTTTGCAGCCGGGTCCCAAGGTGGTCGTGATTGGCACCCATGTGGCTCGGGAGCTGAGGTCCGATCCCATGGCATCGGCCAGGGAGGCCATGGCACAGATCCGCACCACCCTGGAGTCTTCTTGGGTATCTCCTTCGGCGGAGCTGATCCTCCTGCCCGAAGCTACCGTTCCCCTTCCCCTGGAGGGAGAGGAGGCGGTCCTCCTGCGGGAGGAGCTGGGCTTGATGGCTGTCCGGTTCGGGGCACCCCTGGTGGTGGGTGGTCTGGGCCAGGTTCCGGACGGAGACGGCGCCCACACCCCGACCAACTCTGCCTATCTCGTGTCGCCTGCCGGGGAGATCTCTCAACGGTACGACAAGGTCCGCCTGGTTCCGGGCATGGAGGCCGGCAGGTACCGGTCCGGTAGCGGAGGGAAAACCCTGGAGTACGGGAGGTGGGTATTCGGGCCCCTGGTCTGTTACGAGTCCCTCTTCGGGGCCTTGGCCAGAAAGGCCCGGCGGGAAGGTGCCCATGCCCTCCTGAATCTCACGAGCGACATCTGGTTCGGGGAGGGCGACACCGGCCTGGGGGCCCTGTTCCTTCATCAACACCCGGCCCACCTGGTGCTCCGTGCAGTGGAGAACCGGATGCCGGTGGCCCGGGCCGCCAACGGTGGGTTCTCCCTGATCCTGGATCCCCTGGGGCGGGTCTCCTCCCAGGTGGTGCCACCGGAGGGGGGCCTGGTGGGGGCTCAACTCCTCACCACTCCGGGCATGACTGTCTTCACCAGGGTGGGAGACCTTGTCGGCCCGGCTTCCGT
>PXFI01000066.1 GCA_003564295.1 Gemmatimonadota bacterium
GGCCTGGAATTGGGGAGGAAACCTGCTCCACCGGGAGGAGTATGGCCAGTTGATCCGGGAGAGCGACGAGAATTTCCGTAGCGCCACCAACATGATCGGCATCATACTGGCCAATCATCTCTTGAGCGCCGTGGACGCCCTGGTTTCGGGGCGGCTGCAACTCCTTGGGAAGGATCAGGGTCACCTGGAGATCCTCATTCACCCGGCTCCCTTTCAAACCTATGAACTGGCCGTTCGGTTCCGTCTCGCCACGAGCATCATTCATGGGCGATGAATCGCTGGAGCTTCGCGTCAAGGTAGCGCTGGAAGCGTCCCCATCAGGCCCACTGAAAGCCAAACAGCTTGCCCGGACCCTTGGCATACCCTCTGAGGAGTTCCGAGCCTTCCGGGATCTGCTGCGACGGATGGAGAGGGACGGCACCGTATACCGTGTCAAAGGCCAGCGCTATTCCCTGCCGCGAAAGATTGGTCTTACGGTAGGCACTCTCTCCATCGCCCGGAGCGAAGACGGATTCGTGACCCCGGACGATGGAAGCCTCGACGTCTTTATCCCTGTCACGCTGCTGGACTCCGCCATGCACGGGGACCAGGTCGTTGCGCGAATTGAGGCACGCCCCAGGGGACGAAACCCCGAGGGACGCATCATCAAGATCCTGAAGCGCGCCCACCCCACAGTGGTTGGCACCTACCGCAGCGCTGGGCGATTCGGGTACGTCTCTCCTCTGGACCACCGGATCCCCCGGAACGTCCTCATCCCGGACGGGGAGGAAGGAGGAGCCCGAACGGGTGACATAGTGGTGGCCAGGATTACCGCATATGGAAGCAGCAAGCTGAACCCCCTGGGCCAGGTGGAGCGGGTCCTGGGCCCCATCACGGAACCGGGCGTGGACGTCCTCTCCATCCTGTTCGGATACGGGTTGGACCTGGAGTTCCCTGAGGATGTGGAGCAAGCGGCCCGAGAAGTCGTGGCGAAGAAGGAAAAGGAGGGATGGGAGGAGCGGGTGGATCGGACCGACCTTCACGTCTTCACTATCGATCCGTCCGATGCCAGGGACCACGACGACGCTCTGTCCATTGAAGCGACGGGAGACCGCCTGTGGGAAGTCGGAATCCATATTGCCGACGTGTCCCATTTCGTAGAGCCGGGTAGCCTTTTGGATCTGGAAGCCCTGCGACGGGGAACCAGTGTCTACCTCGTGGATAGGGTCGTACCCATGCTGCCCCATGTGCTCTCGTCCGATCTTTGCTCCCTTCGCCCCGATGTGGATCGTGGAGCCGTATCCCTATTCGTCACTCTGGACGCTTCTGGACGTGCACGGGGGCACCGGTTTGAGCGGACCCGCATCCGTAGCCGCCACCGGCTGGACTACGACCAGGTGCAAAGGGTGCTGGCCGGGGAAAGCCAAGTTGACTCCCGGACTGATCAGGACCTCAGGACCCTCGCCGAGCTTGCCCGGGCCCTCCGGGAAAGGAGGAGTCGACGAGGCTCTCTGGACTTCGATCTTCCCGAGGCACGGGTGATCCTGGGGTCGGAGGGAGCTCCGGTGGACATCCTGGAGGTGGTTCAATTGGAAAGCCATCGGCTCGTCGAGGATCTCATGCTCCTGGCCAACGAGACCGTGGCCAGAGAATCGGAGCGCAAACGCCTTCCGATTCCCTACCGCGTCCACGAGCCACCCCCCTCCAACCGCATGGAAGATCTTCGCCGGTCCCTGAAGACCATCGGCTACTCTTTGCCGAACCGGCGAATCACCGTGAAGGATCTCCAGAAGGTGCTGAGGGCGGTCAGCGGGAAGCCCGAAGCGAACCTCGTCTCCACCATGATTCTCCGATCCATGGCCCGGGCACACTATTACCCCCGAAATCTGGGCCACTTCGGACTTGGGGCTTCCAGCTACACCCATTTCACCTCCCCCATAAGGCGGTACCCGGATCTCTTGGTGCACCGTGTCGTTAGCCGTGCCCTCTTCCACGGAGGGGACATCCCCGACGATTGGGGTGGGGAGAGCCTGGCCCGAGCCGCAGAACGCTCTACTCTTCGGGAACAACTCGCCGCCGATGCAGAGCGCGACAGCGTGGCCCTCAAGAAGGCCGAGTTCATGGAAAAGCACCTGGGAGAGGAGTTCCAGGGAACAGTTAGCGGGATCATGACATTTGGAGTATTCGTGCTTCTGGATGAATATTTCGTTGAGGGGTTGGTCCACGTGAACGCCCTGACGGACGACTTCTACCAGCTGAGAGAGGCGGAACATGCGCTGGTGGGTGAACGGACAGGTCGCCGTTTCCGTCTTGGTGACCCCATCCGGGTTCAGGTGAGCCGGGTGGATCGACTGGAAAGGAAGATCGACTTCGTTCCGTCGCCGCAGATTACCAATTCGAGTGTTTGACACCAGGGTCTAAGAGAGTCTAGTCTAATTCATTTGTTTTCCGGTACTCCATCGGAGTCGCATGGCTTTGGGCAACACCCTCATTTATTTCGCTTTCCCGGCGAGGCAACCTCCCGGGCTCGTTCGCCGTTTTCATCAAGCTCACGCCCTGGACCTCCTCGTCGTGGACAGCCCGGAGGAGGTCCACGCCCTCCTGAACCGGTCGTTTCCTGCCTGTCTCATCCTGGAAGCTTCCGGCGATCCAGAAACGGTTCTGGGATTGTGTGCGGCCGTGAAGCGGGATCCCTTCACCTCCATCGTCCCGACGGTGGTCCTGGTGAGGGGCGAGAACCAGGACTTGGAGGAGTTGCCCGCCGCCGGGCTCCAGGCAGGTGCGGACGAGGTCGTAAGCGATCTGGTGTCGGACAAGGAGAAATCTCTGCGCTTGGAGCTGGTGCTTCGGAGAGCGGCCAGAGACGTCAATGTCCACCCCACAACCCGACTGCCGGGTACTGCACAAATCGAACGGGACTTCGCCGAGCGCATGGCGGCTGGGGGCCCATTCGCCGTTTGCTACGCCGATCTGGATCACTTCAAGGAGTTCAATGACCGTTACGGCTACAATTGCGGGGATTCGGTCATCTACCTGACCTCCCGAATTCTTCGGGACGTGGTGCGATCCCTCTCCGTAGGTGGATTCGTCGGGCATATCGGGGGAGACGACTTCATCTTCAACGTCTCCATGGAACACCTGGAGGTCTGTTGCGACGAGATCGTTCAACTCTTCGATGAGCTGATCCCCTATCAGTACACGCCCGATGATCGGAAGGCCGGGTATTTCCTCGGGAAGGACCGGAGGGGAACGGTTCACCGGATCCCTCTCATGACCCTATCCATCGGAGTGGTGACCAACTTCAGCCAAGCTTTCTCCCACACCGCCCAGGTGAGCGAGCTGGCCACGGAAATGAAGGCCTATGCGAAGACGCTTCCCGGATCTGTGTACGTGGTGGATCGCCGGGGATTGACGGGCGCTCGAGCTGCCTACCCTCCTTCCCAGGAGGCACGGGCAAGCCGAAAGAGCTCCTTGAGCGCGGGGAGCTGACATCCTTGTGAAATGACCCTGATGCGGGACTCCTCTCAAAGCGACCAACGCCATGACTGTCGAATGCCCAGCCTGCAAGACGATCTTTCCCGTGGACCCGAATAAGGTGCCCTCTGGGGGCGTCCACGCCCGCTGCAGCGAGTGCAGCCAGGTCTTCTTCGTGGAGGCCCCACCGGCTCGAACCCTCCCGGAGGTGCCGGAAGCTCCCTCTCCTGCGGAGACGACATCGGCCCTCCAGCAGGAAGCCGTCACGATTGAGGGCCATGAGAAGCCTGCAGAGCCGAGCCCGGAGTCAGGACTTGCGGAGCCCCCGGTGGAGGAAGCCGAGGCCGAACAGCCCGAGCCGCTGCTCCCGGACGTCCCGGTGAGCCAGCCGGAGGCGCCTGAGCCCGAGCCTGAGCCCGAGCCCTGGCTCGCGGAGCCTCCAGTAGCGGAGACCGAGCCCGAATGGGAACCGGCGTTTCCTGAGCCCCCGGTGGAGGAGCCTGAGCCCGAGTCGGAACCGGCAGCCCCGGAGCCCCCGGTGGAGGAAGCCGAGGCCGAACAGCCCGAGCCGGAAACCGGCTCTGCAGAACCGACCTTCGGAGAGCCGGAACGGACGTTTCCCCTGGATTCTCCGTCTCTCGGCGCCCCCCCCCCGGCAGAGCCCCTCCCGGAGAAAGCTCCGGGGACTCCTCACACCGGCGAATCAGATGCCCCACCCGCCATTGGTCCGCTCTTCCAACGCCGGGACCCCCTGGAGAAGGCCCAGAGATTGGCGCGAGTCCTGGTGTCCGACATCATCCTGTACAACCCGGACCGATATCAGATTGCACGGGACAGCGGGCGAGTCAGGGAGGAGTTCGAAGAGGAGATCCAGAAGTCCTGGACGGAGTTCGTGGAACAGGTAGGCGAAGAAGTCGCTACCACCACTTCCTTCTTCGAGGAGGCCCTGGCCGAGATCCTGTCAGGGGGCGACGAGGCCTCTTGATCCGGATTGCCGCCACAGAACCCCCGTGCCGCCGCTGCCAACCCTCGGGAGGTGCCAGGCCGCGGGCGAATTCTTGACCACACCGGGAGATCAACTGCTGCGCCTAGCGGCACACCAGCTCCGCCATACCTTGGGCGGGCGAATCCTTGAGCAGACCGGGTTAGACGTTGATGCCCCATTGGGTCCTGGATGGGTTTTTGCGAGATTTGTGAGGGGTCGCTCCGGATTGCGACCCCTCTTGTACATTATCATGAGGTCCGTCCACACCTGGAATTGAGGCCATGACGAACGAGTTGTTGGAACGGCTTTCCGACCTGAAGTCACGCGTTTCAGAGCTTCGGGGGTATCTTTGACATTCCCACCCGGGAGGCAAAACTCCAGCAGTTGGAGGAAGCCATGGCCTCCCCAACCTTCTGGGAGAACCAGGAGGACGCCCGCCAGACCATCCAGGAAGCCAACCAGCTGAAGACGTGGGTCCACCCGTGGAAGACCCTCTCCAGGCGGACCACGGACTTGGACGAGATGGCTGAGCTGCTGTCCATGGAGCCCGACAAGGAGCTGGAAGCCGATTGGGCCCGGGAGCTGGAAGTGGTGCTGGGGATGCTGGAAGACCTGGAGGTCCGGACCATGCTCCAGGGAACGGACGATCACCGCGACGCCATACTCACCATCCATCCGGGAGCCGGAGGACTGGAATCCCAGGATTGGACGGAGATGCTGGTACGGATGTACACGCGCTGGGCCGAGCGGCGTGGCTTCGAGATCGACGTACTCGACCTCCAGCCCGGGGAGGAAGCGGGAATCAAGAGTGCCACCCTCGAGATCAAGGGTGACCACGTCTATGGCTACCTGAAGGCCGAAAAGGGGGTCCATCGGCTCGTGCGGATCTCTCCTTTCGACTCCCAGTCCCGCCGTCACACGTCCTTCGCGTCGGTGTTCGTCTATCCGGAGGTGGAAGACGATATCGAGGTGGAAATCGACGAGTCGGATCTTCGCGTGGACACCTACCGGGCTTCGGGCGCCGGTGGCCAGCACGTCAATAAGACGGACTCGGCGGTGCGCCTCACCCATATCTCCACGGGCATCGTGGTGTCATGCCAGCAGGAGCGATCCCAGCACAAGAACCGGGCCACCGCCATGAAGATGCTCCGGGCAGCCCTCTACGAGCATGCCATGCGCGAGCAGGAGTCGGAGCGGGAGGCCCTGGAGGCCACGAAGACGGACATCGGTTGGGGGAACCAGATCCGATCCTACGTGTTCGCTCCCTACACCATGGTTTCGGATCATCGAACCGACCTCAAGGTAGGAGACGTATACGGTGTCATGGATGGGGATCTTGATCCGTTCATCGAAGCGTACCTGAAGAAGTTCGGAGGAACGGCGGCGGCATGACCGAGGATCTGAACCAGGTCATGAGGACCCGGCGAGAGAAGCTGGAGCTCATGGAAGACAGGGGGATACGTCCCTTCGCCTACCGATACTCCAGGACCCACCAGGCCGTGGAGGCCGTGGAGCTCTTTCGACAGGAGGAGTCGGCGGGAACCCTGGATGCCGAGGGACATGGATCCCCCGTATCCGTTGCCGGCCGCCTCATGAGCTTTCGGGGTCACGGCAAGAGCGCTTTTGGCCACCTGGAAGATGCCTCTGGGACCATTCAGGTCTATTTCCGCAGGGACCTCCTGGGCCAGGAATCCTTTCAAAACGTGTTGGATCTGGTGGATCTGGGAGACTGGCTTGGCGTGGAGGGAGAGCTGTTCCGTACCCGGACGGGGGAGGTCACGGTACGCGCCTCCACATGGGAGCTCCTGTCGAAATCCCTCCGGCCCCTGCCCATAGGCAAGACCGAAACAGACCCGGAGACGGGTGAACGGATCACCCACAGCGGATTCGGGGACATCGAGGCTCGGTATCGGAGGCGCTACGCAGACCTGGCCGTGCATCCGGAGGTCCGGGAGGTCTTCAAGACCAGGAGCCGGATCGTCACCGCCATTCGGGAGTTCATGGACGATGAAGGGTTCCTGGAGGTGGAAACCCCGGTCTTGCAGCCTGTATATGGCGGGGCCGCTGCCCGACCCTTCCTGACCCGGCACAACACGCTCCACCGGACCCTCTTTCTTCGCATCGCCGACGAGTTGTATCTCAAGCGGCTCATCGTGGGGGGGTTCGAAAAGGTCTACGAGATCGGCAAGGATTTCAGAAACGAGGGGATCGACCGCGTCCACAACCCCGAATTCACCATGTTGGAGTTCTACCAGGCCTTTGCCGACTACCAGGACATGATGGATCAGGTGGAGAGATTGCTGGTTCACGTGGTGGATCGTGCGCTGGGAACCAGGACTCTGACCTACCAGGGTGCTGAGATCCGGGTTGAACCGCCATTCCGGCGCATTCGCCTGCTGGAAGCGCTCGAAGACGCCATGGACATGGATCCTCTTCGGGCGACGGAGGAAGAGCTCAAGGAAAGGGCCTACCGCCTCCGTCTTCCCGATCTGGAGGTAGCCGGTCGAGGCAAACTTCTGGACAAGCTATTCGAGGCCCTGGTCCAGCCCGCACTCCAGCAACCCACCTTTATCCTGGATTATCCACGAGAGCTGAGCCCGCTGGCCAAGCTCCATCGAAGCAACCCCTCCCTCACGGAGAGGTTTGAGCTCTTCGTGGCCGGGCAGGAGCTGGCCAATGCCTTTTCCGAGCTGAATGATCCCATGGACCAACGCCGGAGGTTCGAGGAACAGGCAGGCCTCCGGGCCAGGGGTGACGAGGAAGCCCACCAGGTGGACGAGGACTACATCCGGGCGCTGGAGTACGGGCTTCCGCCCACGGGCGGGGTCGGAATCGGCCTTGATCGCCTGACCATGCTTCTCACGGACCAGGCCTCCATCCGGGACGTGATCCTCTTCCCCATCCTCCGCACAGAGGAGCAGGGGCAGTAGCCCCGGTGAGAGCGCTATGAGGCTTGCCTGGAACGTAGCCCGACGCTACCTGGCTCCTCGAAGGGGTGGCAGGTTCCTTTCCTTCATCACCTGGGTTGCCCTGGGTGGTGTCACCGTGGGTGTGACGGCCCTCATCGTGGTGATCGCCGTAATGACGGGCGCCCAGAAGGAGTTCCAGGAGAAGATTCTGGAGGCGAACCCACACGTTCTCGTGCTGGAATACTCCAACGCCCTGAGGATGGGGGACTGGCGTCAGGTGCTGGACAACATCCTGGAAGTGAGAGGGGTGGAGGCGGCCACCCCCTTCGTCCTCACCAAGGTGGTCCTGGTTCTCGGGGACTACAGCCAGGCGGCAGATCTCTACGGTGTGGATACGGAGTCCCTGGAGGAAGCGGCAACAGGCATAGAGGAACGGATACGGTCCGGAGTCCTCTCCCTGGAGGACACCGACTCGGGCCTCCCCCCCCTCCTGGTGGGTAGTCGCCTGGCTGACCGGATGCTCATCTTTCCGGGCGATACGCTCCTGGTGGCCTCCTTCGAGAACCTCCGTAGAGATCCCTTCGGAGGGCTCGCGCCCGCAATGCGGCAATTCGAGGTGACGGGGACCTTCTCTACGGGCCTCTATGACTATGACATTTCCAACCTCTACGCCCGGATGGGAGATGTCCAGGAGCTCCTCCAGCTGGTGGAGGCGGACCAGATTTCCGGCATCGGCGTGCGCACCGACGATCCCTGGGATGCCACCCAGCTCGCGGGGGAGATAAGAGAGAAGCTGGGGTATCCCTATGACGCCCAGAGCTGGGCCGTTACCAACAGCGCGCTCTTCGCGGCCCTCAAGCTGGAGAAGATCGCCATGGGCCTCATCCTGTTCCTCATCGTGCTGGTGGCGGCCTTCAACATCGTGAGCACCCTGGTGATGGTGGTGGTGGATCGCACCCGGGAGATCGGGATCCTCAAGTCCATGGGCATGACCAACAAGAGCATCCTCCATGTGTTCATGCTCCAAGGGGTGTGGATCGGGGTCATCGGGACCACAGCGGGAACCGTCTTCGGGTGTTTCTTGTCCTGGCTGCTCGACACCTACGAGATCATCCGTATCCCACCTGACGTGTACTTCATAGACCGGCTCCCCGTGGCGCTGCAGCCCCTGGACGTGGCTCTCATCTTCGTGGCCAGCATCGCCGTGGCCTTCGCCGCCACCATCTACCCGGCCCTTCAGGCTTCGAGGCTGGAACCTGTGGATGCGATCCGGCATGAATGACCGCTCCCACCTCCGATCCCCGGGAGCAGAAGGGCTCCCCCCCCCTATCGAGGCTCGAGACCTTCGCAAGCATTACCGGGGCGGAGACGGGAGCGAACTCCGGATTCTCCAGGGGGTAGAGCTACGGGTGGACGCTGGCGAGGTCGTGGCCATCATCGGAGCCAGCGGTGTGGGGAAGTCCACCCTTCTCCATCTTCTCGGGGCGTTGGATCGTCCGACGGAGGGTGAGGTTCTGGTGGGGGGACAGGCGTTGGCGGGAATGGATCAGGAGTCCCGGGCACGAATCCGGAACCGGGATATCGGGTTCGTGTTCCAGTTCCACCACCTCCTCCGGGATTTCTCGGCGTTGGAGAACGTGGCCCTGCCCAATCGCATTGCCGGCGCTTCGGAGAGAGAAGCGAGAGACAGGGCCCGTGGGCTTCTGGACTCCGTCGGGCTGTCAGGACGTAGGAGTCATCTTCCCACACAGTTGTCCGGCGGAGAGCAGCAGCGTGTGGCCGTGGCCCGGGCTCTGGTCAACAACCCGCTGGTGCTCCTTGCCGACGAACCCTCGGGGAACCTGGACCGCCCCACCAGCCAGGAGCTCCACGAACTCCTGTTCCGTTTACGGGAGGAGCAGGGCACCTCCATGGTGTTGGTGACCCACAACCTCGAACTGGCCCGCCGTTCGGACCGGGTTCTGGAGCTCAGAGACGGAGTCCTTCGGTCCGAGCTCCCGGGATCTTCCACAGAATGGCCTCCAGAGGAGAAGACCGAGCTTGACGGATAAGGAGAAGACGCAGCGAGCGTGCGACCTTTGTGGCTCCAGCCAGGCAGTCGTACATCTTACCCAGGTGGTGGACAACCAGATGACGACCCTCCACCTCTGCCAGCGGTGTGCTGGGGAAAAGGGGCTCCACGCCTCAGGCCCCACCGGGAACGTACCGCTGGCCGACTTCCTGGCGAAGCTGGGTGGAGAAGAAGCCAAGTCCGAGGGAGAACCACGGGCTGACTCCTCCTGTCCCTTCTGCGGGCTTTCATCCGCCAACTTCAGGGAGATGGGCCGCCTCGGTTGCCCCCAATGCTATTCCACCTTCGAAGTGCACCTCCGTGGGCTCCTGCGCCGCATCCACGGCAGTACCCAGCACGTAGGGAAGATCTACCTGCCACCGGATCCCAGCACCACGGAGAAGGAGAAACGACTCAAGGCCTTGAGGCAGAAGCTCCACCGGGCCGTCAGCCTGGAGGATTTCGAAAGGGCCGCCGAGCTGCGGGATCAGATTCGCACCCTGGAACCCACTCCCTGACGCTGATCATGGATGAATTGGCCATCGTGCCGGATTATGGCCTGGGATGGCTTGACGCCAGCGGCCCATCGTCCGACATCGTTCTTTCCACCCGTGTTCGCCTGGCCAGGAACCTCCAGGGAATCGCCTTCGGCCCCCGCTCCCGGGTCAATGACCGAGAGGCGGTTCTCGGGCGGATCAGGAACGTCTGCGACAAATCGCAGCACCTGCTGGGAGCGTCCCTGTGGGAGCTGTCGCAGATGGATTCCCGCTCACGCCGGATCCTCCTGGAACGGCGGCTGGTTTCCCGGGAATTGGTGGGAGGCGACAAGGGGACCCCCCTCAACGGAGCATCGGTCCTTCTCTCGGCCCGGGCTCCCTTGAGTGTCATGGTCAACGAGGAAGACCACCTGCGGCTCCAGTGCCTCCTTTCGGGTCTCCGGCTCCAGGAGGCTTGGGGCCTCGTCGACCGGCTGGACGAAGAGCTGGGCACGGAGCTACCCTGGGCCTACCACCCGGAGTTCGGTTTCCTCACCACCTGCCCCACGAACGCTGGCACCGGACTCCGGGCTTCCGTTCTCATGCACCTGCCCGGTCTGGTCCTGACCAAGGAGATAGGCCAGGTCCTGGCGGGGCTTAACCAGGTCGGCTTGACCTTTCGGGGCCTGTACGGGGAAGGGTCCGAGGTGCTGGGGAACTTCTTTCAGGTGTCCAACCAAACCACCCTGGGCCAATCCGAGGAGGACTTGGTTGACCACCTGGACCAGATCGTCCAGCAGGTGATCCAATACGAGAAACAGGCGCGGCAGGTCCTCTTGAAAGAGGCTCGCGCCATCACCGAAGACAAGATCTGGCGGGCCTACGGGCTGCTCCGATACGCCAGGTCCCTCCCCTTTGAAGAGCTGATCAACCTTCTGAGCGGGCTGCGGCTGGGTGCAAGTCTGAAACTTCTCTCGGACCTGAGAGTATATACTCTCAACAAGATCATGATCTATTCACAGACGGCCCATCTGGAGCAGGCGGCGGGCCGCGATCTCCCCCCCCTTGAGTGTGACGCGCACCGCGCCAGCTTCGTTCGGCAGGTCCTCACCAGGGAGGGGGTCGTCGATTCGGAGGGTGGAGGCTCTTCCGGAGACCTATGAACTACAATTTCACCGATCGCGTCAGGAAGGTCCTGGCCATGGCCAGGGAGGAGGCCATTCGGCTCCAACACGACTACGTCGGAACGGAGCATGTGCTCCTTGGCCTGATCCGGGAAGGGGAGGGAGTGGCAGCTGCCGTCCTCTCCGCCCTCAGCGTGGACCTGCACGCAGTTCATGAAGGGGTTGAGGAATCCGTCCGAAAGGGCAGGGCCACCATCGCCTTGGGCGAGCTGCCCTATACATCCCGCGCCAAGAAGGTCCTTGAGTACGCCATGGCCGAGGCCCGGGAAATGAACCACTCCTACGTCGGCACCGAACACCTTCTCCTGGGGCTTCTACGGGAGGAGAAGGGAATCGCCGCCCAGGTCCTCAACTCCCTGGGGGTGACCCTCGAGGACGCCCGGTCTGAAACGCTCAGGATTCTGGGATCGGAGGTCGGTCCCAGCGGAGATCCGGGTGCCATGGGGAGCGGAATCCCCACAGCCAGCAGTCCGGGCCCGAAGGGGGACAAGAAATCCAAGACTCCGGCCCTGGATCACTTCTGCCGGGATCTCACCGAACTGGCCCGCCAGGGACAACTGGATCCAACCATAGGACGGCTTTCCGAGATCGAAAGGGCCGTGGAGATACTCTGTCGCAGAAAGAAGAACAATCCCGTCCTCATCGGTGAGCCGGGTGTGGGGAAGACTGCCATCGTGGAGGGCCTGGCACAGCTCATCGCCAGGGGGGAGGTGACGGAAGCCCTCAAGGACCATCGGGTCCTTGGCCTGGACATGGCGGCGGTAATCGCCGGCACGAAATACAGGGGTCAGTTCGAGGAGCGGTTGAAGGCCGTCATGAACGAGATCTCCCAGAACCGGAATGTGGTGCTGTTCATAGACGAGCTCCACACGCTTGTGGGAGCGGGAGCCGCCGAGGGAGCCATCGATGCCTCGAACATGCTCAAGCCGGCCCTGGCCAGGGGCGAGCTCCAGTGCATCGGCGCCTCCACCCTCAACGAATACCGGAAGTACATCGAGAAGGACGGGGCGCTGGAGCGCCGGTTCCAGCCGGTCATCGTGGATCCACCCACCGTGGATGAAACGGTCAACATCCTCAAGGGACTCCGGTCCCACTACGAGGACCATCACCGGGTCGTGATCCCCGACGAGGCCCTCGACAGCTCAGCTCGCCTTTCGGATCGCTACATCACGGACCGTTTCCTTCCGGACAAGGCCATCGACGTCATCGACGAGGCCGGAGCCCGGGCCCGGATCGCGAGCCAGGTTCCGCCCCCGGAGGTGGAGGACCTGAAGCAGGGGTTGTCGGAAATCGCCGAGAAGAAGGAAGAAGCCATCCGGGACCAGGACTTCGAGAGGGCCGCCGAGTTGAGGGACCGGGAGCGGGAGCTCCAAGAGAAGATCCGTACCCGTCAGGACGCCTGGCAGGAGGAGCGCCGCAAGCACCGTCCCGAGATCAGCGGAGAAGACGTGGCGTTCATCGTTAGCCGCTGGACCGGAATCCCCGTCACCAGGCTCCGGCAAGCCGAGAGCGACCGCCTGGTCCACATGGAGGAGGAGCTCCACCGGAGGGTCGTAGGCCAGGACGATGCCATCGCAGTCATCTCCCGTGCCATTCGTCGGAGCCGGGCCGGTCTCAAGGATCCCCGCCGGCCCATCGGTTCCTTCATCTTCAGCGGTCCCACCGGAGTGGGGAAGACGGAGCTGGCCAGGGCGCTGGCAGAGTTTCTCTTCGCTGACCGTGAGGCGTTGATCCGGGTGGACATGAGCGAGTACATGGAGAAGTTCTCCGTGTCCCGCCTTATCGGAGCCCCGCCGGGCTATGTGGGCTATGAAGACTCGGGTGCCCTCACAAAGGCGGTGCGTCGCCGGCCGTACACTGTGGTCCTCTTGGATGAGATCGAGAAGGCACACCCGGACGTCTTCAACATACTCCTGCAGGTTCTGGACGAAGGTCACCTGACCGACAACTACGGGCGGGCCATTGATTTCAAGAATACCGTGTTGATCATGACGTCGAACCTCGGCGCTCGAGACATCTCCAAGGGCGGAGGCCTTGGCTTCCACAGTCAGGACGCCAAGTCCAGCTACGAGATCATTCGCGACAAGGTGAAGGAGGAAGTCGAGCGGGCCTTTAACCCCGAGTTCCTGAACCGCGTAGACGACGTCATCGTCTTCCATCCCCTCAGTCGGGAGGAGATCGGACAGATCGTCCATATTCTTCTGGGCGAAGTCCGGGAACGCCTGGCCGAAGAGCAGCTCGGGCTGCGCCTTTCGGACTCCGCCGTGCAGTTCCTGGTGGACCGAGGGTTCGATCAGAAGTTTGGAGCTCGTCCCCTGCGCAGGGCCATCCAGAAATACCTGGAGGATCCTCTTTCGGAGAAGATCCTGTTGGCCGAGTTTGCTGCCGGAGACGAAATCGAGGTGGACCTGGACGCGGGCGGGGAGGGGCTTTCTCTCGGCGCAGCGTCCCCAACGAAGACTTGAGGGTGAATAAGGCACGTCTTTCCGGACCCGCGCAGATCGCCACGGCCCTGGCCGCGATTCTGCTTCTTGCCTTGGCGCCGCTGGCCATCCGAGGCCACGATCTGGGAGCCCAGGAGAGGGTGAGAGTCGATTCCATCGCCGTGGAAGGAAACTCCAGGCTTCCTACCCCTACCATCGTCGGCACTCTCGGGTTCGAGGCCGGCGCGGAGGTCTCCTACCGGGAGATCCAGCGGGCCATCAAGAACCTCTGGGGAACCGGGCAATTCGAGGACGTCATCTTCAGGGCCGAGGGCGCCCCGGACCAGCCCATAACCCTCATCGTGGAAGTGGAAGAGCGGGACGTGGTGGCTCAGGTCACCATCTCCGGTCTCAAGCGCATTTCCGAGAGAACGGTACGGGACAGCACCGGCCTCCAGCCCGGCCAACCCTATTCCCCCTCGCGAGTCTTCGCCGCCGAACAATTCATCCGGACCAATCTCGCCAGAGAAGGGGTTCCCTTCGCAAGGATCGATAGGCGGACCCAGGAGATCGATGATCGTCCGGGTGAGATCCATCTCTTCCTCGACGTGACGGAAGGGCACCGAATCACCATCGCTCAGCTGGCGTTCGAAGGCAACGAGTTTCTCTCCGACGGGGAGATTCGCAGCGCCATGAAGACCAGGCCCGAAGGGTTCCTCTGGTTCAGGAGCGGGACTTACGACGCCGAGGGATTCGCTGAAGACCTGCAGGTCTCCATCCCGGACCTCTACCGATCAAAAGGACACCTGGACTTCAGGATAGTCTCGGACTCCCTGGTCGTGGATCCCGAAACGGGTAAGACCAGGCTCGAGGTGGAGGTTGACGAAGGACCCCGGTATCGTCTCGCCGACTTCACCGTCAGCGGGAACCGACACTTCTCCACTGAGGAGATCGAGCGGTACGTTCAACGAAGGGAACGGGGTCTTCTCAGGAGCCTCGGCATCAGGAGGGGCGAGGACGAGGGTGACGAGCCTTTCTTCGATGCCGTAGCATTCGAGGAGGCCAGGTTCGAGCTACAGCAAGCCTACAACAACGAGGGCTTCCTTTATGCACGGATCGACCCCTGGGTCGAGCCCTTGCCAGTTGATGATGACGCCGAACCGGCAGTCAGGGCCGGCTGGCGCATCACGGAGTCGAATCCGGCCTACGTCAGGCGGATCCTCATCCAGGGAAACGACTACACCCACGAGAGGGTGATCCGAGAGCAGATCTTCATTCTTCCGGGAGACGTGTACAGCCAATCCCGTCTCATCTCCAGCTACCAGAGCATTGCCGCCCTGGGCTTCTTCGAGACTCCGCTTCCGTTCCCGGAGATCAGACCCGATGATCGGACGGGCGATGTTGACATCACCTTCATCGTGAAGGAAAAGCAGACGGGATCCATCAACTTCGGAACCGCCGTGGGCGGTGGGACGGGGGTATCCGGTTTCCTGGGCTATGATCAGCCCAACCTCTTCGGGCAGGCCAAACAAGGACACCTTCGCTGGGACTTTGGCCGGTACATCAACTCCTTTACCCTCTCCTTCACCGACCCCGCTCTCTTCCAATCCCGGGTGAGTGGAAACATCTCCCTCTTCAACTCCCGGGACCGATTCTTCCAGTTCGCCACCGGGCGCAGGAGGAGGGCAGGGTTCTCCACCCGGATCGGTCTGCCCGTGCCGTGGTCCTTCAGGACCCAGGTGTTCTTCGGGTATTCCCTGGCACGAACGGAGTACAGGCTCTTCCA
>PXFI01000039.1 GCA_003564295.1 Gemmatimonadota bacterium
ACCGGAGCGTGGAGGTCAACATCGGCACCTGGTCCTTGCGGGATCTGGCGGTTTCGGTGATGGTCAAGCAATACTTCGGCCCTGGAGACTTCCGTCCCTTCTCCGGGGTGGGCCTTTGGGCCGTGGCCGCACCCCCAATCCGTCCCGGAGAACGGGCCGGCTTCGCCCTGGTGGCCCGGGGCCCCGTGGGGGGGGACTGGAATGTGGTGGCGGACCACCACCTGGGAGCCCACCTGAGCCTGAACCGTGCCCTCCGGATCCGCCGAAAGGACCCCCTGGACACCACGCCCCCCACCACTCGCTTCATCCCCCTTCCGGGTTTCTACTATATCTGGAATCGTTGAGGGGTGACACGTATTTCGCAAGGCCACCACCAGTCCCCCACCTCCGCTCGGGAACCACCTTCCAGCAGGAGGCTGGCGCCGGATATGGGCTGGGGCAACCCTACGGCTGCGAGTCGCCATCTAACCGGTGAACCCAGGAAGGGCGGAGAATGACCGAAGCCCAGCTCATCCGACAGGCGTGCGAGGGGAACGGCTCCGCCGTCCGGGCCCTGTATGAACGGTATTCGCCGCGGGTGTACGCTGTGGTCCGGCGCATCGCCGGGGACGACGATCTGGCCCAGGATTACTCGCAGGAGGCCTGGATCCGGGCCATTCGTGCCCTTCCCACCTTCCGGGGAAATGCTCGTTTTTCCACCTGGTTACACAGGATTGCCGTGAATTCGGCTCTCCAGGCCCTTCGGAAGGCGGATACGAAGAGCAGGCGGGAGGTCCCTCTGCCGGAAGCCATTCCCGTGTATCCCGGGGAGGGGGACGCCTTGTTGGGAGACCTCCTGGAGCAGGCCATGGACCGGCTGCCGGAGGGCATGCGCCAGGTGCTGATCCTGCACGATGTGGAAGGGTACACCCACGACGAGATCGCCGAGCTCCTGGGCGTCACGTCCGGGACCTCCAAGTCACAGCTGTTCAAGGCCCGCGGCAAGATGAGAGAGTTGCTCCGTCCCGCCCTGGCAGGGGGAGAGGATGGCGAACTGGGAGCTGAAGCATGGAGCATCTGACCAATGAGACCCTGGGGCGCCTCGTGAGCGAAGCGCCCTCTCCGGAAGAACGGAAGCATCTGGAATCGTGCCCGCTCTGCCGGTCCGAGCTCGAAGCCATGCGGGAACAGACCGAGGCCATGGGGGCCCTTCCGGATCTGCGTCCCCCGTCCGGCGACTGGGAAGCCCTGGAGGCCAGGCTGGTCAGCGAGGGGTTGATCCGCTCCGGCGGCCTCGCCCTCCCGTCCTCCAGGTGGTGGTCCGTCCCATGGCTCCAGGCCGCCGCCGCTCTCGTCCTCTTCCTGGGCGGCGCTGCCCTGGGCTCCGGCGTGACGGGAGCAAGATCGACCCCGGATTGGGCCGAGGGCCCGGGGCCGCCCGGAATCGAGCTCATACCGGTGGGCACGCAGGCTCAAATGCCCTCCAGCCTGGCGGATGCGGCGGAGGCGGTGAGACTCGCCGAGCAGCATTACGTGATGACGCTCCTCCAGTATCGGCAGATCCTGGACGCCCAGGGGGAACCTGGGTTCATCGGGGACCCGGCCAGCCGGTTTGCCGCCCTGGAGGCCATCGTGGCGGCGGGCAGGGCGGCCGTTCAGCAGGTCCCGACGGATCCCTACGTGAACGGCGTGCTGGTGAGCGCCCTGGCGGAACGAGAGGTTCTGCTCCGGACGGCTGCCGCCACCCCCGGAATCGGCGTCTTCTGAGCCCAATGGAGCAGGAGCAAGAGGTTGCGACATCATGAAAAGAACCCCACTCACCGGACTCATCTTCCTTGGGGCCGGCCTTCTTCCCTGGCCCGGCCTGGCGCAGGAAGTGCCGAGGGGCCTCCCCCGGCCCGTCATGGCGCAGGAGGTGCCGCGGAGCCTTCCCCGGCCCGGCCTGGCGCAGGAAGTGCCGCGGAGCCTGCCCCGGCCCACCGGAGGATGGATCGGACTCGCCGTGGATTTCTCCCAGATCTCCCTCCGGGGCGTACCGCAAACGGCGGCCATCATAACCCAGGTCGTGCCGGGTAGCCCCGCCGAGGCGGCGGGAATCCAGGCGGGGGACACGCTGCTTCGGCTCGATGGGCAGTCCGTTTCCGAAAAGGTCTTCGCTACCCTCCCGGGAACCCTCCAGTCCGGAGACCTGATCCGGCTGACCATCAGCCGGGAAGGCAGAGCCCAGGACGTCATGGTGGAGGCCGCCCCTCGTCCCTCTCCCTTCCCGGCCATGGCGCCCAACCTCCGGGAGATGGCCGTGAGGCTGGACACCATCCGGGGGGCCATTCTCCAGAATCTGGACTCCCTGAGGCTCAGCATCGCCGAGCTGCGGCCGGGAGCCTTCTGGCCCGGCACTCTGTTCACAAGCCCGGACTCCGCCATCCCTTTCGAATTCTTCGCCCTCAGGGGCCCGGTTGGCGACTCTCTCAGGAACGAGATCCTTCGCCTGCGCCAGGAGGTCACGGAAGTCCGAAGGCAGCAGACGTCCCTCGAGGCTCAGGTATTCTCGCGAGGAATCAGCGTTTCCCCCATCATCCTCGGGCAGAGCGTCATGCTGGGAGCCCACCTGGCCCCACTGAACCCTGACCTGGCAGCTGTCTTCTCCGTTCCCGAGGGAGTGTTCGTGATCCAGGTTCCGGCAGGGACGCCGGCCTCGGACGCGGGCCTCATGGGAGGAGACATCATCGTCCGGGTCGGCGACGACGAGGTGGCATCCCTGACGGATCTCCGATTCGGGCTGGGGACCAGGGAGGGGACCATCCGCATGCAGGTGATTCGCAGGGGCCAGCCGGTGGAGATCGTCGTCCAAAGGTAGTGGAGGTATGGACGTGCGGCTACCGGCATCGGAAGCCGCGACAGCATCGAAAAAGAGCCCCCGCCCGGGTGGACGGGGGCTCTCTTCGTGACGCCGGGTGCCCCTTTCGGGCGCCGCCTCACATGGCTGGCCTCACTCGTACCGCAAGGCCACGATGGGATCCAGCTTGGCCGCCCTCCGGGCCGGCCAGATCCCGAAGAAGAGCCCGATGGCGGCGGAGAAGCCCAGGGCGATGATCACCGCTTCCATGGCCACCGCGGTGGGCATACCTCCCTGCCAGGCAACAAGAGCGGCCCCGCCCCACCCTGCGGCCACGCCAAGAGCACCGCCCAGGAGGCAGAGGGCCAGGGACTCTATGAGGAACTGGAACAGGATGTTCAAGCGGGTGGCGCCCATGGCCTTCCGGACCCCGATCTCACGGGTCCGCTCCGTGACGCTCACCAGCATGATGTTCATGATGCCGATGCCTCCCACCAGGAGGCTCACCGCTGCGATCCCCGCCAGGAGGAAAGCGAAGGTCTGCTGGGTCTCTTGGAAGGTGGCCAGGAGGTCGGAGAAATTCCGGATCTGGAAATCCGCCGGTTGCCCCGGGAGGATCTGGTGTTGCCTCCTGAGGATCCGGTCGATCTCTGAATAGGCCAGGTCCATGAGGGCCGTGCCGGGCACCTGTACGGATATCCCCCCAAGGAAGTCCCGCCCCCCCATGACCCGGTAGAGGGCGGTGTTCAGGGGGACGTACACCCGGTTGTCGGGGTTCATAAAGGGCGTGGCCGAGCCCTTTTCCTCCAGGATCCCGATGACCTCGAAGGAGATGCCACGAACCTGGATGGTGCGGCCCATCAGGAGCTCCGGGGGTGTGCCTCCAAGATTCACGGGTACTTCCGAGCCCAGGACGGCCACCCTACGCCGCCCCTGGTTCTCCCCGAAATCGAAAAGGCGCCCGTGGGCAAGCCTCATGTTGTTGATCTCGAACCACTCGGGCCAGGTCCCGAAGACCTCCAGGTTGTCGTTCCACCTCAGGTAGGTGACCTGCAAGCGGGAGGAGGTTTCCGGTGCCACCTTCAAGAGACCGTTCGATTGGTCCCTCAGGGCAACGGCATCATCGGCGTAGAGGCGGGCCGCACCTGAAGCGATCCCTCCCATCATCCGCCCCCGGGCCGGCTGGATTGAGAGGACGTTTGTTCCCATCCCTTCGATCTGGGTCTGGATCTGCCGGGAGGCTCCCTCTCCCAGGGATACCATGGTGATGACGGCTCCCACACCGATAATGATCCCCAGGGTGGTGAGGAAGGAGCGCAAGGCGTTGGCCCGGATGGCCGCCAGGGCCACCCCCATGATCTCGGTGAGGAGAAGTGATCCGCGTCGTCCGAACATGATCCTGGCCCCCTATCTCCGGATGATGGGGCCCATGCCGCCACCCGGGAAGATGCCTCGGCTGCCCATCCGGTCCATCATAGCCTGCTGTGCGGCCAGGAGCTGGGCCACCCCGATGAGGGCCACCTCCTCACCTTCCTCCAATCCCGCCAGGATCTCCGCGTTGTCCCAGTCGTTGACCCCCATGAGAACGGGCCGGGCCTCGAGCGTGTCGTCGGCGCGCTTGACGAAGACCACCGCCGGCCGGGGCGTCCCCGTCACGTTCAACATACCTGAAAGCGCCGGATTTGCTTCCTCCAGCAGCCCCCCGGCGCCGGGGAAGCCCGCACCCGGAGTACCGGCCTCACCACCCATCTCGGCCCGGAACGAGCCACGCAGGGCGTCCAGGGAGTCCTGGGAGATCTCCCCCCGCTCCACCTGAGCCCTCAAAGAATCCATCATGGCCCTCCGGGCGGCCAGGGCTTCGGAAGCCTCCGCTCCACCTTCCGGTGGGGCCCCCTCGGTCCTGGGAGCTGTCGGCGCTGTGCCGTCGGGCGCCGGGGCCTGACCTCCCACAGCAGCCTGCCCAGCTCCACCCCGGGTACCCATCCCGGCTCCACGGCCTCGGGCAACGAGCCCCGGCAGAGCCCCCAGTCCCGCCTCCTGGGCAAGCTGGGCGTAGACCGACCGGTCAAGCTCGATTCTGGAGGGGTCCAATCCGAGGGCCGTGGCCGCCGGGGCCATCTCATGGAACAGGACCACGGCGTTGTTGGGCACCACCAGGGCGTTGGGGCGTTCCACCAACAGGGTCGCCACCTCGGCGTTCATCCCGGGCTTCAGAAGTCCCGCCCGGTTGTCCAGGCGTACGATGACCGGGAACATGGTCACGTTCTGCTGCGTCACCGCCTGGGGCTCGATCTTTTCCACGACCCCGGGGAAGGTCCTTCCGGGATACGCGTCCACCGTGATGGTGGCCTCCATACCGGCCCTGATCTGGCCCATGTCCGTCTCGTCCACCAGGGTGCGGATCTGCACCTGCTTGAGGTCTGCCGCCACGAAGAGAGCCGTCCCTCCCGACACGTTGGTGGAAGCGGACTGGATGACCGTTCCCTCTTCCACGTTACGGACAAGGATCGTTCCCGAGATGGGAGCCCTGATCCTCACGTCCTGGAGGCGGAGCTTGGCCAGCTCGTAGTTGGTCCGGGCCCTCACAAGAGAGGCCCGGGCGTTGGCGAAGTCCAGGTTCTGGCTCTCGTATTCCTGCTGGGTGATGATGCCGGCCTCCAGGAGCTGGGTGGCCCGCTCCAGTTGCGCACGAGACACCTCCACCCTGGCCTCAGCCACCTCCTGGTCGGCTGCAGCCTGATCGTAGGCGTTCTGGACGTCCCGAGGGTCGATTTCCGCCAGGAGGGTCCCCGGCTCCACCTCGTCCCCGGTGTCCACGAAGAGCCGCAAGACCTCGCCTGATGCCTTGGACTTCACCTCCACCTTACGAACCGGCTCCACCTGCCCCGTGGCCTCGGTCGTAATCCGCATGTTCTGGCGTAACGCCTCGGTGGTCTGGACGGTCCGGGCTTCGGACGCCTCGCCCCGACGGCACGCCGTCAGGCCAAGGGCCAGGAACCCCACCACCGCACACACCAGGAGCCTTCGGGCCCCCTCTCCAGCCTTGTACCCGAGATCAGCGTGCTTTGAAAGAGCAGTTCGGGTCTGAGAGAACTCCTTCATGCTTCGACTCCTGCGTGATGATTGATGAAGTCTCTTTCAATGAGTCCGTCCAACAGGTGAACCTGACGCCTGGCAAAAGCAGCGATGTTGTGCTCGTGCGTGACGAGTAATATGGTCTGCCCCTGTCGGTTGAGGTCCGCCAGCACTTCCATGATCTCCTCCCCGGTCACCGAGTCCAGGTTGCCCGTGGGCTCGTCTGCCAGGAGGAGAGCAGGATTGTTCACCAGGGCTCGGGCAATGGCCACCCGCTGCCGCTGTCCCCCCGACAGCTCCGGGGGCTTGTGGGACATCCTGTCGCCCAGACCCACCAACTCCAGCTTCTCCCGGGCCA
This sequence comes from Gemmatimonadota bacterium, assembly GCA_003564295.1. GTDB lineage: Bacteria > Gemmatimonadota > Gemmatimonadetes > Longimicrobiales > Gaopeijiaceae > PXFI01. The sequence goes on from PXFI01000039.1 coordinate 6,249, forward strand.
TTTCCCTCCGGCTTCTGCCCCGAACGCCGGCGTAGATCAAGGGAAGCTCCACGTTGTGGAGGGCCGTGGCCCTGGGCAGGAGGTTGAAGGTCTGGAAGACGAACCCGATCTCCTTGTTCCGGATCCGGGCCAGCTCATTGTCGGAGAGCTCCTTCACCGACGTCCCGTTCAGCCAGTACTCACCGTCCGTGGGGGTATCCAGACAGCCTATGAGGTTCATGAACGTGGACTTGCCACTCCCGGAGGGGCCCATGATGGCCACGAATTCCTCTCTCCTGATCACCAGGTCCACCCCCCTCACGGCCCGCACCGTCTCCGCCCCCAGGACGTAGTACTTCTTCAAGCCCTGAGTCCTTATTATGACGTCGTTTTCTGACTTGCCATTACCGCCCATGTCGGTCATCTCCCCCATCTCCGATGGAATCCCTCCGGCGTTGTTCCATGCGCGAGTCGAACTCCATCAGCAGCGAGTCGTAGGCCGCCCGCTGTGACTCGTCCAGCACCCCTCGTATGGCACTCCGGGTGTAATCCAGGATCTCCGCATAGCGGGACGAGTAGACTGCGTCGAACTCCTCATGGAGGGCCCGCATGCGTTCCCTGTAGTACCCTACGATGGAATCCACACTCTCCTTTTGATCCTCCGAGAGACCCACCTGCTCCACGAGCAGCGATCGCCTCCTGGGCGAGGGGTCCCGTGACCGATCACCCGGTCTCCTGTCCCTCTCCGTGACGTCTTCCCTCTCCCTCTCGATCCTTTCACCGCCCCGCTCACGGACACTCTCAGCCGACACGGCTCTTGCTTCCAGGCGGCGCTCCAGCGCCACCCCGAGAACCATCCCGGCCACCAGGACAAGGAGAAGAACCATGGCCGTCGTGAGCCGGGTCCTGACGCTACGCTCGACAGGCATGATCAGAACCTTTCTGCCAGAGACAGGAAGGCCAACTCATCCAATTCCCGCTCCCGTCCGAGAACCAGCGGGATGGGTTCCTGCAACAGATCCTGCGTCAAGGCCTCCTCCAGGGCGATTGGCGACAGGGGCACCGAAGCCTGCCCCTGGCCCAGAAGAAGGATGCCCGCCAGCGCCGCAGCCATGAGGGCCATGGGCACCAGCGTCCGCCTCCAAGCGAACACGACCTCAGGGATGCTGAGATCCATGTGAGCCCGTCGGCGACCCAGCTCCAGCTGGGCCTGTTCCATGACCCGGGAATGGAAACGGACCCAGAAGCCCGGATCCGAGTTTCCCGGATCCAGGGGCCCCAAGGGCATGCGGTCACCCAGATCTTTCATGATTCCTCCCCCGATGGGGTAAGATCCTGCACTCCCTCCAGACGCTCCCTGAGGTGCTTGCGGGCAAAGTGCAAGTGGGACCGAACCGTACCGTCCGGCATTCCCAGTTTCTCCGCGATCTCCCGGTGTTTCCAACCTTCAAGGTCGTGAAGGAGGAGCACTTCCCGGCGCACCTCCGACAGCCCTTCCATGCCCCTCTCCAATTGTTCCCGCTGTTCCAGTCGCTTCAGGTCCTCGTCGGGACCACCGGAGCCGGAAACCAGCTCCGGCGAAAGCCTCTCCCCCATCCTCAACCGCTCCCTTCGGAGGAGGTTCTTCGATCTGTTGCGCACGATGGTGAGGAACCAGCCTCCGAATCGTTCCCGCTCCCTGCAATCCTCCAGCCTCCTCAGTGCCACCAGGAACGATTCCTGGGCCACGTCCTCCGCATCCTCCGAGTTCCCGGTAACGGAGAGGGCCACCAGGTAGGCCGGCCTCATGTAACGCTTCACCAGGATCCCGAAGGCCCCGGGGTCACCCTGAAGGGACGCCGTCACCAACTCCCCGTCCGTTCGCTCTCTCAATTCAATTACTCTGACACCGAGGAAGGCTTTCTTGTTGAGGTCCGGAAATGGGAAGGGCACCCACCCGGGCCGGCGTGGATGCCTGTTCCCTTCCACCTGGGAGTTGGGGCACCCCAGAAGTAGGGGATCACCCAGCATCAATTCTACGGCAGAACCCTGTCCGGGGAAGGGCCTGGCGCTTCAGGAGCCCTCCGGGCTCTCATCCCACCACCACCGCTGGTGGAAGCGGCCGGGTCCGCGGAAGCCCGGTTGGAACCGGGCACCGGGCCTGCCTCCCCAAACCTGGCCCCTCATCCCGGCCCGCGGCCTGGCCATGGGCGCCACGCCCGGCCTGCCGAACCCCGGGTGAGCCTGCCAGACCATGGCCTGGAGCCTCCGGTGCTGCTCCACAGTGAGGATCTCCTGGACCCGCCCCATCAAGGGAGCTGCCACCGTCATGAGCTCCCCCCGCAGGGCCGCCATCTGGCGGAATCCCTCCAACCGGTCGATCTCTCCGGCCCAGATGCTCTCACGCAGGGCCCTCATCCCCTCCGCCAGCGGCAACACCTCCACTTCGAGTGCGTTCTTCAGCTCCATCAGCTGTGACAACTGTTCCGGACCGAGCCCGAGCGCCTCCTGGTGCTCCAGGGCCACATCCAGAGACCGCCCCATGTGCGGACCCGGTTCCCCCCAGCCAGCGGGACCCCTCTGGGCGTGGAGGGGCGCTATGGAGACCCCCAAGCCTACGACCAGAGCCATTCCGAGCATTCTCTTCTTCAACATGATCCCAATCCTCCATGATCCCGGCGCCGAGGCATCGGCGCCACCTGATTCATCTACCGACCGAGTCGGCCACTTCCTCCCACCCGTATTTGACGCGTGGAGAGGCGGTTCGTTAAAAAGCGAAGGAGACGGCTCCCCGTCCGGAGAGTCGCCTCCTGGCGGCGGTGGTACCGCCGGCGGTCGCTCGGTTTCAATCAAATGTTTCTGTTCAGGAGGTCAGGCAGCTCCCTTCCATCTACCGTAGGGGAGGGTGGGCACGGGCCGAACCTTGCCCCCCCATATGAACGCTGCTATCCGAGGGCCCCGCCCGTCTTCGCAGGACTCTCTCCGGGTGTCTACGACGACAATCCCCGGTGACATCTCCCCTCCCTGCTCCTTCCACTCGACCCTTGCCACCCGCCGTTTGGTCATGTTCCTGTTCCCAATTCAGAGATGCGACCCAGCCCAAGCCGGTCCAGTTTCGCCTCACTATCCTCCATTCCACCCTCATGGCATTTGCCGTGCCGGATCGTGAGCATCCCGTCAACTCTCTGACTAGCAATGACTTGAGGAGAGTCTCGGTCGGTCGGGAAAAGCTGGGGCGTACCACAGGGGAGACACCACCCGTGTTGAAACGACACGGGTTGAAGGTGAAAAGGGTCGGGACCGTTCGTCAGTCCTGCCGATCCCGACGGGCCTTTCGGCGGCCCTCCCCGGACTCTTCCCTCCGAGTCTTCGGTTCGGAAGACCGATGGGGCCTGGACCTGCGAAAGAGCTTCAGAACCTCATCATCGGTAAGTCCTTCCAAGAAGGCCTCCCGACAAAGGGCCCTCCGGAGGGGGACCGCAGGACTCTCCGCCAGGGCGAAGGTTACATCCATGAGTCGAATGGAGCGCAGTGGCAGGACTCCGCTCGTGGATCGGCCGGTCACGGTGAGGACCCAATCCCTGTCGTTGGCGGGGTCCCGAAAGATCCTCCAATTCTCCTCCGACCCGGTCTTGGCCTCGGTGGTTCCCTCCATGACCACCCGGGCGGGTGTAGGTCGACGGCCCTGGTCCTTCTCAGCGGGATCGACCCCCTTCTCAACGGAGGATTCCCCAGGCGTAACACTCGGCTCCTTCCGCTCAGCAGCCCGATCCTCGGGCGGGTTGCTGGACTCAGCCCCACTGTGCTCCCGGGAGGCTTCCTGGTGATTTCGCTCGGTATCGCTCATCCTTGAATTGTGACGGCAGGTGACCTCGAATTCAAGGAAGGAGTCCTCAGACCCCTCTCATGGTCGTCTTCCCCGGCCCCTCTGTCATGGTCACCTCCCCTGATTGCCCCCTCATGGTCGTTTCCCCGGGGGGGGGACGCCGGTAGATTGGAAGTGAGGGCTCCAACTCAGTCGGGAGGTGGAATGGCTCGGGAAACTCGACTCACAGGAGATCCTTTGCGGGATTTCTCGCAACTCCTGCGAATCCAGCAACGCCTGCTGGGGATGCTGGAACAGGTGGCGGACGAGTTGGGGGCTCCCACAACCCACTCCCTGCTCCGGGAGCTCAGGAACCAGGCCAGTACCATGGCCATGGAGAGCTTTGCCCGGATCACGACATCGGTGGAGGGCGCCATCCGCGAACTGCAGGTTTTTGAGTCGGAAATCCAGAAGGAAATCCTTTCCAATCCCGACCAGATCTCCATCGAGGGAATACCCAACCTTCCCCCCTCCCTGGTGCGCTTCCTTGCCGAGAGAAGCCAGAATCCACGGTTCTCCTACGAGGTTCGCCAGGACGCGGTCCGAGGATGGATCGTGGCGTGGAAGGAATACGCAGCCGAGGGGATCGTCCGAGGCTTCGGCCAGTTCTACGAGCGGCCCTACGCCTGGCTGGACGATTAGGCAGAGGGAGAGGGGAACCTCGGCCCGCAGCGGAGTCCTGCTACCCGGACCGACAACACCCAGCCACCACCCCCCTGCATCAGCGCCCCCCTACAAAGGCTTGCTCTACAGGGCCAGCTCCCCCTTGGACACCAGGAAGGCCACCGTATCTTCCCCGTAGAACATCCCGATGTACTTGGCCTGGATCGGCGTCACACGCCGCACCGCCCAGACCAGTTGCACATGGTTCGGCTCCCGGGGCTCCGTCCGGAGCGTCAGCCCCGCCTCCTCGGGGAGCCGGTCCCCTTTGCGATTGTTACAGGGAGAACAGCTGGTCACCACATTGAACCAGGTGTTCCCACCCCCTCGGGAAAGGGGAAGAATGTGGTCCCGAGTCAGGAATTGCCGGCCTCTGAGCTCGCTCCGATGGCATCCGCAGTACTGGCACGAGTAGTTGTCCCTGGCGAACAGGAACGTGTTGGTGACCTGTCGCCGGAACCGGCGCGGAACATGGACAAACCTGACCAGGCGGATCACCAGGGGCACGGGGATAACCACCCGCTCCGAGCGAAAGGCCCTGCGACCGTCCACCTCCAGGACCTCCGCCTTGCGATCCATGATGAGCCGCACCGCCCTCTGCAAAGGGACGAGCGTCAAGGGCTCATATGAAGCGTTGAGTGCCAGGCATCCCATGAAACCAACCTGCGTTCTCCCGGGGCTCCGCCAGGTCTTCCCCGGCCGGAGCTCCACGACCTTCTCCTGCTTATGCTCCCAATTCGGAAAATATTCGGGCGAGATGCGCCAGGCAACCTCCCGGCGGTAAGAACCACTACAAGAGGGCCACAGGATCCCGGTCCACCACGATTCGCACGTCCCGCCCCCCCACCTTGAAGCCCTCCTGGAAAGCAAGGAGGAGGACACCCAGGTTCGCCGGGGAAATGCACCTCAGAAGGAAGTGCCAACGCCAGCGTCCGTGGAGCTTCTCGATGGGCGCCGGCGCGGGGCCCACCACCTCCACGGCCCGGAAGTGTCGTTTCACGGCCGTTCGGACCCAGGATGCGCTCCGCTCCGCCTCCCGGGCCGCCTCCTCCTCCCAGGGACTGCTCGCCACCACGTTGGCCAGGCGGGTATGGGGAGGGTAGGGAGGGTTCTTCCGCTCCTGGATCTCCCGCCGGGCGAAGGCCGCATAGTCGTGGCTCAGGGCCGCCCTCACCGCGTAATGCTCCGGGAGGGAGGTCTGGACGAAAACCTCCCCGCCCAGGGGACCTCGGCCCGTCCGCCCCGCCACCTGGCTGAGGAGCTGAAAGGTCCTCTCACTGGCCCGGAAGTCCGGGAGGTGGATACCCACGTCGGCGTTCACCACCCCCACCAGCGTGACCCTGGGAAAGTCCAGCCCCTTGGCAATCATCTGCGTGCCCAGGAGAATGTCGACCTCTCCCCTGCCCACCCGCCCGAGGATCTCGTGATGAGACCATTTCGCCGAGGTAGTGTCTACGTCCATACGGGCGATCCTGGCCCCGGGAAAGGTCTCAGCCACGACCCTTTCCACCCGCTCGGTCCCCATCCCTCTGAACGACAGGTCCTTCGATCCGCATCGGTCACAGCGTGCCGGAGGCGGCTCCTCGTGACGGCAGTAGTGGCAGAGGAGGCGACCGGTGGTCCGGTGGAAGGTGAGGGACACGGAGCAGGCAGGACACTGCCACACTTCTCCGCATCCCCTGCACTGGACGAAGTTGGAGTACCCCCTCCGGTTCAGGAGGAGGATGACCTGCTCGCCCCGCCGAAGCCGCTCCCTGACGCCCTCCACCAGCTCGGGAGAGAGAACACCCTCTCGGCCTTGTCTCTTGCCCCCGGAGTCCTCCCACTCCCCATCCCTCGGTCCACCCCGAGCCTCGCCACCCTCCCTCTCCTCCCCCCCCTTGCGCCACAGCTTCTTCAGGTCCACCACCCTCACGGGAGGCAGAACACCCCCACCCACGCGATTGGGGAGGGAAAGAAGCCGGAACTTCCCGCTCCCGGCATTCTGCCAGCTCTCCAGGGAGGGCGTGGCACTGCCAAGGACACAGAGGGCCCCTGCCTGGACGGCCCGGACCACTGCCACATCCCGAGCGTGGTACCGAGGGCTCTCGGACTGCTTGTAGCTCCCGTCGTGCTCCTCGTCCACCACGATGACCCCCAGGCGGTCAACTGGAGCGAAGACGGCAGAGCGTGCTCCCACGGCGATGAGCTTCTCCCCCCTTCGGAGCTGGCGCCAGGCATCGAAGCGTTCCCCGTCGGAAAGGGCCGAGTGGAGCACGGCTACCTGGTCCCCGAACTCGGCCCTGAAGCGGGCTACGGTCTGAGGGGTCAGTGAGATCTCAGGCACCAGGACGATGGCGCCCCCATTCCGCCCCTTCACCACCTCCCTCAGGAGCTCGATATAGACCAGTGTCTTACCCGAGCCCGTGACCCCGTGGAGTAGGGCGGGGCGGGGGGATTCCTGAGCCAGGGCCCCCATGAGGTCTTCCAGGACTCGGGCCTGGTCCCGGGTGGGGGCGTGTCGGGACGGTCCCGGCGGCTCCTGGTCCCGGAAGGGATCCCGGACCACCTCCTCGTCCTCCACCACCAGGACCCCCTTCTTCTCCAGGGCCTTCACCACCGAGCGGTCAAACCCTCCCTGGGCCAAGAGGTGACCCAGCTCCACCGACCCCCCGCTGCTCTCAAGGAGCTCATAGGCTTCCCGCTGCCGGTGAGAGCGTGTGAACATGGCCTCCCTTGCCTGGAGATCCGAGAGCCAGTTCACCAGCCGCACCATCTTGCGGGAACGGACGGGGGGGGGCCTGGGCGGCAGGGTTTCGTGCCGGACCAGCCCTCGGGCCGAGAGCCTGCGGATCTCGGGCCAGAATGACCCCATGTCCAGGGCCTTCCTGAGGCTTCGAACCCTCCTGGGCCCCCCAGCCAGGGCAAGGGCCTCCAGGAGCCTTCGCTCCCTCCCGGTACCAGCACCCTCCGGGGATCCAAGAAGAGTGAGGAAGTCCCGGGAGGAATCGGACAGAGCCGAGGGAAGGCAGGTCCTCAGGACCATGCCCAGGGGAGCCACATAGTACTTCGATATCCACCGGGCCAGCTCCAGCATATCCTCCGGAACGGAGGGTTCCTCTTCCAGAACGTCCAGCACCGGACGCACACGGCCAGGATCGTGCGCATCCGAGCCAGGCCCCGTTACCCACCCGATCTTCTCCTCCCGGCGAAAGGGAACCAGGACCCGAGTGCCGGGAAGGGGCGGAAAGCCATCCATGGCGTAGGTGAAGGTAGAGAAGACGGGCACGGGCAGGGCCACCTCCACCCGATGCTCAGCAGGCATCTCCGGATCTCCCCGTAGCGCGGCGGCTCGTCACGGTCCGGCAGCGGGAGGAGCCGATTTCACGCCCGTGACGAGGCTCAGCCCCAGAGCCCGCTCTCTGGTCAGGAACCGATGGACCTCCATCTCCCTCCGGAGGGCGGTACGAACCCCCCGCCAACCCCACCGCTTTCGGGCCTTCTTGAGAATTCCCAGCCTCTCTCCCAGGGTGAAGAGTTCGGCCAGGTCCGGAAACGGCTTCCTCCCCCGGGACCGGGAGGCCGAGTCCCCCTCTGTCCAATCCTCGATGTGGAGCTCCTCCACCCCGGCGTCCAGGAGCATGCGCCGAAGCTCCACAGTCATGAGCGGCTTCACCCCGAGATGATCGGTCAGGATTTCCTTCCGGGCATCCGTCAAGGCCTCCTTCCAGACCAGCTGGATGAGCACCACCCGGCCCCCGGGCCGCACCACCCGCACCAACTCCCGGATGGCCTCCTCGGGCTCCACGGCGGCGGCCAGGCCCACTTCCCCAATGGCCACGTCGAAGGTCATGTCCCGGAAGGGCAGGTTTGCCGGCGAGGCCTCCTGAAGTGTCACATCGCCGGCCAGACCCACCTCCTTGAAATGCTCCCGCACCCTGGAGACCAGGTAGGGATCCGCCTCCACACCTGTTCCCTGGACCCCATGCTCCCGTAAGAGATACTCCAGGACCGCACCAGTCCCACACCCCACGTCCAGGACCTCGACACCGGGACTCAGACTCGTCAGGAGAGCCACCTGGCGATAGAGATCCTCGCCGCCGGGCGTGAGGAGCCGCCGCCCAGCAAGATGGATTAGATCCATGACGGAAGGGGACCGTATTTCGGCCCCGTTCGGGCCCTTCGGGTCCCTGGAGGAAGGAGGGCTCAGAAGGGAACCTCCTCGGACGTCTTGAGCTCTTCCAGGGCCTGAGCAAGGATGGACTCATCCTCCTCCGTCAGGTCCTGGGCGGGAAGAGGCCTGTGCTCCTCCCGGGCCCGCAGGTGCTTGAGGGCCATGGCCAGAGCCACGATTCCTGCCAGCAGGACAAGAGGCGGCATGAGCCACGCCCAGAGGCCGCTCCCTCGGGTCAGGGGAACGGCCCGGTATTGCTCGCCGTAGCGGGCCAGCATCCAGGCCACGACACTGTCGGCGGGCATCCCCGACCAGGCCATGAGCTCCATGGTGTCCCGGAGCATCCTGGCCTGAG
>PXFI01000338.1 GCA_003564295.1 Gemmatimonadota bacterium
GACGAGTGGTGGATCACGTTGTTCGCCACCACCCCCTCCGTCTCGTCGTAGTTCCTCCCCCCCGTGTTCAAATTGCGGCTGAACCGCGGGAAGTTGGAGCTGGACACCTCGATCCTGAGGCGGTGGCCCGGGGCGAAGTAGTTGGAGGTGGACATGGGGCTGACCCTCACTTCATAGACCTCCCCGGGCTCCATGAACACCTGCCGGTCGTACCCCTCCCGGTACCGGACCCGCTGGATGGTCTCGTCCAGGTTGAAGGCCTGTCCGTCGGGGTACACGTCCAGGAGCTTCACCGTCAGGTCCGTGTCCCTCACGTCGGAGGAAAGGTAGAGGGTGATTTCGATGGTGCCGCTCACCTCCATTCCTTCCTCAAAGGGCTCCGTGGTGTAGACCAGGATGTCCTGGCGGCTCTCCTGGATGGCCCGCTGGTCGAAGGAGCCGGCGTCGATGGCGCCGCCGATGCAGCAGACGTTGCCTCCATACGAGACCACCGGATCCATGGGGTCATAGGTGAAGGCGTCCGGAGGCGTATCGGGCCCAGGCATCTCGGTGGTCAGGACGCCGTCGCCGCGGAGCGTGTTGGCGTTCCCGCCGGAGCTCAGGTACCAGGTGGTCATCTCCACCGTCTCCGGTGGCCACGACTCCGCCGTGTTCCATTCGTTGGAGCCCATGGTGAAATACCGTACCCTGGGAAGGGTGTCGGCGATGGCGTTCTGCTCACCCTTCAGCCAGTAGTCGAACCACCCATAGATCAGGTCGCTGTAAGCCCACCGGGCGTCCCCCACGCTTCGTTCCCCCACCACCGTGTTCTCCGTGGCCCGGGTGAAGGCACAGTGGACCACAGGGGCCACCATGGCGAACTGGTTTTCCCGGGTCTCGGCGTCCAGGCCGTTCTCCCTCACATGGTTGAAGAGGGCCAGATTCGGGCCCACGGAGACGTCGTACCAGGACATGAACCATAGGGAGGGCACCCCGAAGGGCTCGTGGTCGTGGTAGAGGCCACCACGATACCAGGCCGGATCGTCGGGCGTCCTCTGGATCATGCGCCCTCCCGTGGCCACGGGTGCCGGGTCCGCGAAGATCCCTTTGGGCCCCTCCACATGCCGTATGATGTCCTCCACCGGGAGGTGCCAGAGCACCTCGCTCCAGTCCACCCTGGGCATTCTGGGGACCAGGTCGAAGTACCGGGACAGGCGGATCAGGTCCTCTCGGGAGGTCTGGGGATCGAAGGTGGGCCGCTGGGTGTTCTGGACGCCGTAGAGCCAGGTAATGAACAGCATCTGCTCGGCCCCACCCCGGTACCAGTTCCCCTGCTCGTACCAGTCGCCGATGCGCCCCACCCCAGCCCCGAACCCCTGGGGCACCATGGCTACGTGGGCCGGATGATTCAGGGACGCCAGCCCCATCTGCCACTCGGCTGTGGACGAGCAGCCCAGGGTTCCCACCTTCCCGTTGGACCAGGGCTGAGCCGCCATCCAGGTGAGGGCGTCATAGCCGTCCGTCTTGGGGGGGCCAAGGATGTCCCACTCCCCCTCGCTGAAGAACCTGCCCCGTTCGTTCTGGAGTACGTAGGCGTAACCGTTGCGCACCGCTTCCAGAGGCGCCCGGTACCGGCCCAGGTTCCTCTCCCCGTCCGTCCAGAGGTTCATGTTGTAGGGGGTCTTCACGAAGATGATGGGAACCAGGTTCTCATCCGAGTCCTTGGGACGGAAGATGTGGGTGGCCAGGCGGACTCCGTCCCCCATGGGCATCATCACCATCTCTTCCATGATGGCGATTTCCTTGAGAGCCTCGTAGGGGTTCTCCTCCTGGCCCGGCAGGGCGAGCTGCCCGGCGGGTACAGGGGCGGAGACGGGAGCGGCATCTCCCTCCCTCGGCATCTCCTCGTCGGAGGGGGTGCAGGCCCAGGAGGCCACGGCGAGAACCCATACGGCGGTGAGAGCGGAACAGCCGGCGATCTTCATGACGCTGTCTCCTTGAGGGGAGTGGGCGCGGCGAGATGCCCCTCAAGGATACGTTCCCGACGAACGATCCGCGAACAGCCGGTGCTCCGTGGCGACAACCGGCGGGCCATGGAAGGGCGCGGCGGGCCCGCCGGCCCATCTCCTTCAGAACACCTCGCCCAGGAGGAAGTACAGGTTGGACTCCCCCTCTCCCATGGCAAAATCCACTCCCAGATTCAGCCCCGACGCCGGAAGGAGCTTGAAGCGGAGCCCCCCTCCCGCCGCACCGTGGAGCCCGCCCAGGCTGAGCCTTCCCGGGCTTTGGGCCACCTGCCCCACGGCTCCGAAGGCCACGCAGCCCACCCGCCAGAAGAGGAACCGGCGGAGCTCCATCACGCCCATTGCGGCCGTTTGGTCCGCATACCGGGTCTCGAAGATCCCCCTGAGGCCCCCACCAGTCCCCCCGATACCGGTGTGCAGGGTGAAGGGGACGTCTCCCCAGGCCGCCCGGAAGCGCCCCCGGGCCGCCAGGACCGTGGACGGACCCAAGGACCGGAAGATCCGGAGGTCCACCTCGCCCCGGCCCACCACAGCCCGCGGCCCGTGGAAGCTCCGGTACCCCGCCAGGCTCGCGGAATGGAAGGAGCCGGAGCGGGGGTAGACCGGGGAGCTCCTGGAGTCCCAGGTGGCCGCCAGACCCAGGCCCAGCAGCCCATGATCCGTCCCCCCCAGGATGTCCTCCAGATCCAGGATGCCCCCTTCCTCCACCTCCAGGATCTCCACGTACCGGAGGGCCACCTGGGGACCCACAAAGAGGTGGGGGTTGACCGCCTGTCTCAGAAACCGTCCCCAGACATCGACTCCCCGACTGGACCAGGTCTCGTGGGCTTCCCTCCCGGTCCAGTTCCCGGGCCTGTAGAACCGGTCCGGCCATCGGATCTTGGTGTTGCCCCCCACCCGGATGAACCACTCGGGAGCGGGACGTGTCTCCAGATCCAGCCCCGCCACGAGTTGGCCTTTCAAGGTGTACTGGCCACCGGTCATGAGGGAGGTCCGAACCCTCTCCGGATCCTCCGGTTGCCCCTGAATCCAGGCGAAGAGCCCCCCGAACGCCATGCTGGTCTCAGGGGTGTATCCCGCGAAGGGGAGCACCATCCAGGATCGAGGGGAAGTGGAGTCGGGAAGCAGAGGATCCTGGCCCACCGCCGGGAGCGGAGTCCCAGCGCTCGCCACCGCCCCCGCCAACAGCCCAACCATGACCCGGTTCTTCAGGGAGCTCCAGGAACGGCGACAGAGCATGGGCAACCCGATCCAACCTCTCCGGCTCATCTCAGGCCAGATCCTCGAGGGCATCGGCCGCCGCCTCAGCCACCTCTTCGTTGAGATCCCGGGAAAGAGCCTCCAGCACCGGCCGGGCATCCGGGTGCCCGATGAGGCCCAGGAGCGCCGCCGTGTCCCCCCGGCGGGAGGGATCCTGGGAAAGGGGACCCTCCCCCTCCAGGCCCTGGATCAGGAGGGGAACCATGTCGTCCAGCCCCTCCCGGTCCAGGTCCAGGGCATGCTCCACCACCAGCGTCATCCCCATCCGGTCCTGGAGGCTGCTCTGAGCCCAGA
>PXFI01000065.1 GCA_003564295.1 Gemmatimonadota bacterium
CCGCGGGCCTCGGGCGGAGGGCGGGCCAGGGTGCCCGATCCGATCTTCCCCCGGGGAACCTGAGGAAATGGGGAAAGCCCAGTGACGGAAGATATTGCTCTTTCCTTGGCGACGCTGCTAGACTTCCCCGCCCCGCCATACCCACTAACAAACGTCCAGCCGGTAGGCTGGCGGGCGGTCAACCGAGCAACCGATGCAAATCCTCCTCCTGGCGTTCTTCGTCTATGCCCTGATGCTGCCGGTGACGGGCATGGTTCCGGTACTGGAGGGGCTCACCGTAGGCCGGTATCCGGAACTGAGCGAGTTCGACCGTCACCTGTTCATGTCCGCCAATATGTTCGGGGCCCTCCTCTGCGTACCCCTGGTGGGCCTGTTGTCGGACGTGTTGCGTCGGCGGCAGGTGCTGATTCTGGCCGCCCTGGCCCTGAACACCGTTACTCTGCACGCTCTCACCCTCGAGTGGACGTACGGCGTCTACCTCGGCTGGCGTTTCCTGGAGGGGTGTGCCCATATCTCAGCACTCACCCTTCTCATGACTCTGGGGGCGGACCACGCACGGACCAGGGGGCTGGGAGGGGCCATGGGCCTGGTGGGGGGCGCGGTCACGCTCGGGGTGGCCAGCGGCGCACCCCTGGGTGGGGTTGTGGGGGGAGAAGAGGCACTCCGGGTGCCCCAGCTGGGAGCCTGGCTCATGCTGGCCCTCACGGTCCTGGCAGCACTCCTGGTGCGGGACCCGCCGCACCTCCAGCGCCGGGAGGAGAAACAGAGCCCCTTCCGCACCCTGGTCCAGAACCACCGCCTGCTCGTGCCCTACGTCTTCGCCTTCGCAGACCGGCTCACGGTGGGGTTCATCGTCTCCACCATGTCCCTCTACCTGAGCGGCGTGCTGGGGATGTCGCCAGGCCGCATAGGACTCATCATGGCGGCCTTCCTCATCCCCTTTTCCCTCCTCACCTTCCCGGCAGGCATTCTGTCCAGGCGGTGGAATGCCTACGCCATGCTGCTCACGGGCAGCTTCCTCTACGGTGTGGTGCTCATGCTCATCGGGCTCGCACCCCCTTCCGGAATCGTCTGGCTCATGGCGGTGGGAGGCGTGGTGGCGGCCCTCATGTACGCCCCCTCCCTGGTGCTGACAGCGCGCCTCGCGGGGCCAGCCCACAAAGCCGGGGCCATGTCGGGGTTTCACTTCGCCGGGTCTTTGGGCTTCGCCCTGGGGCCACTGCTGGGGGGTTCTCTCGTATCCCTCTTCGCCCTGGTCGCGGCAAACCCCTATCCAGCCACTTTCGCGGCGGTGGGCAGCGTGGAAGTCCTCTGCGTGCTCATCATGTTTCCGGTCATACGGCGCCTGACAGGAAAGGGGTAGGCGCACGAAGGAGACCCTTCGGGAACGGTGGCCGTCGGCAATGGGCCTTCAAGCTTCGTGAGCCACCTGCTCCCACACCAAAGCGAGGTGCTGGGAAACCTCCTGGAGAGCCGCCACCGAGAGGACGTCCAGTTTCTCCGCTATTTCCTCGCCCACCAGACTCCTCAGGAAGGCCACGGGATAGTCCAGGTCCCAGTCCAGGAACTTCTGAGGTCCCCGGTCCAGGTTCTCGAGGATCCTCAGCACCAGGTAGGTGTCGTCCAGGAGGCCGGCGAGCCCCTGGGTCATCTCTGGAATCAGGTCCACCGGGCGGAGAAAGTACCGCTCCGCGTGCTCCAGGACGGGCTGGACGGTGCTCACCATGCGCCGGCTCCGGGCCTCCTGTTCGGCCCGGGCAAGGAAGACGGGCACGGCCTCGATGATCTCCACCGCCACCTCCGCCGTCTCCTGGACCTTGTCCGGGGGAAGGGCCGGCGCTTTCTTGCGGATGAAGCCTTCCAGGTGCTCCATGCCCCGGGCCTTGGCACTGTCGATGACGGCCTGAATGTCTGCCAGGCTCATGATGCGGGTCTCCTTTACCCGTTCCGGGCGTGCCACGCCTCCAGGATGGTCCGCTCCCGCTCCGGTGCAAGGCCCGTTCTCAGGGTTTGCTCCGCTTCGGGCTTGGCCTTCCACCAGTTCAGGGTGTCCCGGGCCGTGTCGGCAAGGGGCCGGAAGGTGAGGCCAGCTGCCATGGCCTTGCTGCAGTCGTAGGCGCTGAAGCCCCTGTTCTCAGGATCCGGATACACCCAGACGGGCATCTCCATCCAGGCACCCACCCGGTGCTCACGGAGGAAGTCGGCGTCGACCCAGGTGAAGGTGACGGGGGTGGACGTGACGGCCCTGATGCCGTAGAGCATCCCCGCCATGGTGAGGGGCGCTTCGGGACCCGTAGCGTTGTAGGTGCCTGACGCTTCCTGCTCCACCAGGTGGACCATGAAAGCGGCCATGTCCCTGACGTCCACGATCTGGGCAAAGTCGCTCCCGTCCCCCGGGGCCAGAACCTCTCCTCCCCGGTCGATACGAACGGGCCAGTAGGTAAAACGGTCGCTCCTGTCGCCGGGACCCACGATGAGTCCGGGGCGGACCACGATTCCCCGCTCGCCAAATGCCCTGAAGGTCTCCCTTTCGGCCTGGGCCTTGTGGGGTCCGAAAGCAGCTCCTGCACTGACTCCGGAAGCCATGGCCTCCTCGTACTCCTCCTCCGTGAACACAGGTCCGTACTCGTTCTGCCCGATGGTGCTGTTGTCGGAGTGGGCCGATATGCTGGAAACGAAGAGGTACCGCTCGGCTGCATCCTTCAGGACTTGGACCGAGTCCATGACCCAGGGAGCCACGTTGGCCGAGTTGTCGATGACGGCATCCCAACTCCTCCCGGCCAGGGAGGCGTAGTCCGACTCCGCACGGTCTCCCAGGAGGGTTTCCACCTCCGGGAAGAGGTCCGGACCGGTCCGGCCCCGGTTGAAGAGGGTGAGAACATGCCCCCGGGCCAGGGCATACTCCACCTGCCAGGGTCCCAGGAAGCCCGTTCCGCCGAGGATGAGGATCCGCAGGGGCTTGGCCGACCGGGTAACCTCCTGGAAGTCCCCTTCACCCTGTCTGCCCTCGGTTCTTCTCGATTCCTCATCACCCTCCACCGCACATCCGGTGAGAGGAAGGCCCCCCAATCCCACGCCCAGGCCTGCCACCGTCGTCCCTGCCACAAACTCCCGTCGAGTTCTCATGCTCAGACCTCCTCTTGCGTCAAGGAACGCCTCCGGTCGTCCTCACCCTCCACGCCGCCAGCAACCAGCGCTCACGCTCCGCGGAAAGACCCGCCCTGAGGCTCGCCTGCCGATCCGGCGGTTGGGCCAGGAACCACTCCAGGGTGTCCCGGGCCGTGTCGGCGAGGGGCCGGAAGGTAAGGCCCGCCGCCAGGGCTCGTGCGTTGCTCATGCGGGAGAACCCGGCCGCGGCTCCTCGGGGCGCCTGCCAGGCCGGCATGTCGGACCAGGCCCGAACACCCATCTCCCGCAGGAAATCTGCGTCCACCCAGGTGAAGGCGACAGGGGTGCTGGTGACCGCCCGGATCCCGTAGAACATCTCCGCCGAGCTCAGGAGGGCCGTCGGGCCCACGGCGTTGAACACGCCCGCCGTCCCGTTCTCTCCCAGCCGGATCACCCATTCCGAGAGGTCCCGGGCATCGATGAACTGCATGGGATCTCGGGGAGTTCCCGGCACCGCCACGTTCCCGCCCCGATGCACGCGAACCGGCCAATACGTCCACCGATCGGTCTCGTCTCCAGGACCCACGATGAGAGACGGCCGCACGATAGTGGTCCGGCCCGGGAACGCCCGCTGGGCCTCTTCTTCCGAGAGGGCTTTCGTCGGGCCAAATCCCGTCCACTCCTCCCTGGGCAGGTCCGGCCGCCCCACAGGGGCCGTCTCGTCTATGCCGATCTCCGCTCGTGAAGCGTATACTGATTGGCTGGAGATGAAGATGTATTGGCCGGCCCGGTCCTTCAGAAGCTGGGCTGAATCCCGTACCCACCCGGGATCCGTGGCGGAGTTGTCCACAACCACATCCCACTCCCGCCCTCCGGCCAATTCCTCCAGGTTGCCCACCGCCCGATCCCCCCTCAGTTGCTCCACGTCAGGGAAGAGATCCGGCGCTGTCCTGCCCCGATTGAAGAGGGTCAGGGCATGGCCCCGCTCCAGGGCGTAGGAGACCTGGTGGGGTCCGATGAACCCCGTGCCCCCAAGGATCAGGATGCGAAGGGTACGGGAAGGGCGAGTCTGCCCAGCGACGAGAGGATGGACTCCCGCCAGTGAAAGGCCCCCGCCCAAGACGGCTGCCGTCTTCAAGAAGCTTCTTCTTTCCAGCATGGACGGACCCTCCTTTGCGGGAGTCGCTTCCTCTCACTGACAGACCGCCAACGGATCGGGAGAAGCTAGGACCTGGCCGGTCAGAAGCCAAGGCGTGCCCTGAAGCCAGCGGGAGCCTATGCTTCTGTTCGGCTCAGGGAAGCCTCGTGCCGTGGGCGGGCCGGTTGGACCCACCGCCGGGTGGGAACGCCAACGCCCTCCGGTCCCGAGGACCGAAAGAGGAGGAATGGAATCATGAATCGGGAGGCCATGCTTCGTCAGGCCAGGGGAGCCGACCGGCCCTGGGACATCCTGGTCATCGGAGGCGGTGCCACGGGGGTCGGAGTGGCGTTGGACGCCGCCTCCAGGGGCTACTCGGCCCTTCTCCTGGAGCAAAGCGACTTCGGCAAGGGGACGTCCAGCCGGAGCACCAAGCTGGTGCACGGGGGCGTGCGCTACCTTCAGCAGGGCAATATCCCCCTGGTCATGGAGGCCCTCCGGGAGCGGGGACGCCTGCGCCGAAACGCTCCCCACCTGGTGACGGATCAGGCTTTCGTGGTCCCGAACTACGTCTGGTGGGAAGCCCCCTTCTACGGCATCGGCATGAGGGTGTACGATGCACTGGCAGGCAAGTACGGCTTCGGGTCCTCGAGAAACCTGTCCAGGGAAGAGACGATCCAGCGGCTACCCACCATCGAGACGGAGGGACTGAGGGGTGGAGTGGTCTACCACGACGGTCAGTTCGACGATGCCCGCCTCCTCATGGACCTGGCCCACACTGCGGCGAAGCAGGGGGCAGTGCTCTTGACCTACACCCGGGTCAACGAACTGGACAAGGACGCCAACGGGTACCTCACCGGGGTCGTGGCAGAGGACCAGGAAACCGGGGAGGAGCTAACCTTCGCCGCCCGGGTGGTGGTGAACGCCACAGGAGTGTTCACCGACCAGCTACGCCGTCTGGACGATCCCGGAGCTCGCCCCTTGGTCCGACCCAGCCAGGGAGTCCACCTCGTCCTCCCTCGCTCCTTCCTGGGGGGAGACTCGGCCATCATGGTTCCCCACACCGACGACGGTCGGGTCCTCTTCGCCATCCCGTGGCACGGGGTGGTGGTGGTAGGCACCACCGACACGCTGGTGGAGGAAGCGAGTCTGGAGCCCCTTCCTCTGGAAGAGGAGGTGGACTTCCTCCTGGCCCACGCCGCCCGCTATCTGACCCGGGATCCTGGGCCCGCCGACGTCCTGTCCTGCTTCGCGGGCCTCCGGCCACTGGTGGGAGGGGAAGCAGAAGAAGAGACGCCTTCCCTTTCCCGGGACCACACCCTCCAGGTGTCCGGATCCGGCCTGGTCACCATCACGGGCGGAAAGTGGACCACCTACCGGAAGATGGCGGAGGACACGGTGGACCACGCCGCGGTCGTGGCCGAGCTCGAACCCCGAGAATGCGTCACCCGCGAGCTCAACATCCATGGGTTCCACACGCACCCGGAGCGGTTCGGAGCACTGGCCGCCTATGGCTCCGACGCCCCAGCCGTGGAGGCTCTCCTGATCTCGGAGCCGGCCCTCTCTCGGGCCCTCCACCCCCGCCTCCCCACCCGGGCCGGAGAGGTGGTATGGGCCGCCCGGGAGGAGATGGCCCGGACGGTGGACGACGTCCTGGCCCGCCGCACCCGCTCTCTGATACTCGACGCTCGCGCCGCCGCAGAAGCCGCCCCGGCAGTGGCCGAGCTCATGGCCAGGGAACTCGGCCGGGATTCGGGCTGGGTTTCGGCCCAGGTGAACGCCTTCCAGGACCTGGCGGCGAGGTATGTTCTGGAGTAGGGCGCTATGTCCTCCCTTGCTTCACTGTCGCGGCGTGCCGATCTTCCTGTACGCTGCGTTGCCGACCGGCCCTCGTGCCCGCGGGGCCCTCCCGCTTCCGGGACCAACGCCGGCGGGCGTGGCGGCCGAGTTATGACCCGTAACGGTGACTCCCCGAGGTAAGGTCCCCTCATCACCCCTGCGACCATGAAGACAGCAGGCCTCCTGATTGTTCTCCTGGCCGGACCGACCATGGCCCCGGCGCAAACTTCCCTGCCCCCCGCACAGGAAGGCGATCAGGTCACCGAGGCCCTCCCGCCTCAGAAGCACCAGGAATCGGCAGAACAGCTGGTTTGGACCGCCGGAAGCCTCCAACGACTCCTGGCGGAACAAGATTACCCGGCCCTCCTCCTGTTATCGGCCCTCAACAGGGTGCTTCCCCAAAAGGGGGAAGGGACCTTGCAGGGTCTGGAGCCTCTCCTGGCCGAACTGGCACTGGGCCCGGGCGAGGCCCATGCCCCCACCACCCTCCAGCGTTGTCGAGCCCAGGAGAATCCTTTGGAGGGAGCCCTCTGCTCACTTGAGGCCATGATCCCCCTGGCCCCCTCGGGCCTGGGCCGGGAGCTGGCGGAGGAGGGCGCCCGTCTCGTGGCCCTCTACACGCGCTCGGAAGAGGGCCACCTCGGGGCCACGTTGGCCTCGGCCTTCACGGGAGAGCGCACCCTGGGGGGCGCCCTGGCCTCGGTTCTTGCCGGAGGAAACGGTTCCAGACTGGACCCACTCCAGAGGTTCGCCGAGGAAGCCTTGGAGGAGGCGTGGCGCCTTCGGGCGGCCTTCCTGGCCGAGCCCGGGGACACACCCGATCCCCTGCGCCCCCCGGACCCGTCCCAGGCACCCGTCTCGGCCCTGGACGGGATCCTTTCCACCCTGGTGGGCTTCACTCCCGGGGAGGGGGCGGAAGAGATCCTCTCCCGCGTCCCTCAACTCCAATCCCTTCTCGCCCTGCACCCGGTACTCTCGTTGTCGGGAGAGGTCGGCCAGGCAAAGGAGCAGGTGCTCCATGAGTACCATGCCTTCCTGGGATCCGTCACCGGATCCCTTCAACAGGCTCTGGCCGCCACCCAGGGGGAGGTAGCGGGATTGGGGCTTCTGGTTTCCAGCCTGGAGAGCCAGGCCAGGGAGGCGGTGGATTGGGCCTCCCGCCGATCCTTCGTGTATCTGGCCTCCCGTTCCGCCGCCCTCGCAGGCTTCGACCAGGACCTGGCGGAGCGGATCCGGGTGATGGGGAACGCAGCATCTGATCTCCACCGGAGCGCCTCCGCCTTCCCCGCCAACCTCCTGACCCTGGGTCAGCAGACGGCCACCGCCGCACTCAGCGGCAACGTCTTTGCCGTGGCCGCCAACCTCACGTCCTTCTTCGGCCTCACACCGGGAGCCCTGGGGCCCGGCGCGGCCACGGAAGTGCGAGCCCTCCGGGACGCCCTGGACTCCATGAGGACCGAGCTCGAAGGACGCCTGGACGAGGTGGACGCCCGTTTCGACAACCTCTTCCAGGTTCTGGACACCCGCTTCGGAGAGCTGGAGGATCTGGTGGCCTCCGGCCACTTGGAGATCCAGGCCGATCTTCAATCCCTACACCAGGACGTTCTGACTCTGGGTATCCGGATGGACCGCATGGAGGCAAACCTCCACTCCTACATGCAGGCCGGGTTCGACCGGGATTACAATCGAACCCTGGTCCGCTGCCTGGAGCACCGGGAGAGGCATCTGCCCCCCTTCGACCAGATGCCATTTACCGTCTTCTCCGAGTGCCTGGCAGACTTCCGTACCCGGGCGGTACAGGACGCCCGAGATGCCCTGCTCACGGACCAGACCACTCCTGTGGATGATCTCTCCCTGACGGAGGCTCTTGCGGACTCCTCGATCCATAACCTCGCCCATCGCTTCACCCTCCTGGGGCGCGTGGCCCAGGACCGATTCGGCTTCCCCGGAATGCAAGGCGGACATGGCCTGGCCAACCCCCTGGAATGGGCAGTAGCCACCGAAGCCTACCTCACCATGCTCCAGGACTGGCCCGAGCACGCCCAGTCCGTTGCGCCGGGAGACCTGCAGGTCATGCACTCCACCGGTATGGAGCTCCGGAAGGCTCTTGGCAGCGTGCTGTCGGACCCCGGTACGGGCCGTCGGGGCCCCCTACTCCAGGACATACTGGCCCACTACCAGGACCAGGTGGCAATCCTCACGGAGGAAGCCGACGTCCTTGCCCAGCGGCATCAGCAGGCCCATCTCCGCCGGATTCCCGCCGATGCCGTCCTGAACCGCCTGGAGCCCGTGCTGGAGGAGCTCCCCGTCCTGGCGGTTCCGCCGCACATGGCCGCATCCGTGCCCCAGGAGGTGAGGACTGCCGCCATCCTGGCCCTGGGAGAAGCCTCTCTGTCGTACCGACTCGCCTCCCAGGACAGCGTCTCCCGGGAGAACTTCCGACGTCGCCTGCGCATCTTCTGCAGACGGCATGACCGCCTCACCTTCACCCGTACACAGATGGAGGTGAATCTTCGCTTCGGCAGCTATGGCCCTCTGGCCACCTACCGGGTACCGGGCCCGTTCGTCCTGCAACGAACCGAGGAGATGGCGGGGGGTGAGGACAGCGAAGAGGCGCGGTCCACCAAGGTGCATGTGGCCGATCCCTGGGGCCACTTCCTTGCAGAGCTCTGGCCGGACCTGGCCGCCGACGCGGCGGGGTGGGAGGTTTCTCCACCGCAACCCTCGGTCCTGCAACAGCTGGAGGGTGACATCGACGCCGAGCTGCGGCGGCACGCCTCCGCAGCCCTGGATGACGTTCTCACCGCCGTGTGCCAGAGTGACCCGACCACCTCAGACATGGCCGGCGAGGACCGGGAATCCGCCCTCCGCATCCGCGGAGCCATGGACGGCCTCACAGTGGCCCGTGTCCTCCTGCAAGCTTACTTGCGTCTGGCCCTGCCACAAGCGGTGGTGGAAGACACGACTCTCCGCAAGGCCCTCTGGGGACCGGCGGCCGTTCTGGACAGGGAGGGACTTTGTCTGGCCTTCGCTGCCGGGGAGAATTTCCTGCGGATGGTGTGGCTGGAGGAGGAGCCTCGCCAGCTGGCCACCTCCCTGGCCGAGGCCCTGGACGCCGCGCTGGAGCGCCAGGAGGAGTTCGCTCCGCCCCTGCCTCTTCTGGATCAGACCCTGGAGCGGCTCGAGACCGCAATCAGGATCCAGCGGGTCCGGATGAGCGTGGCCATGAGCGGAGCTTGACGGCCGTGGCCCCTCCGGCAGTCGGCTGCGGACCTGGATCCCCATTGCTCGAATTCGGTCGGCCACCGTGTCCGACGTGACGGTCCTCAGAGAGTTGGGATTCATCATCCTGACCGCAGCCGTCTTCAGCATCGTGGCACGCCCGGTGCGCATACCCTCCATTGTCGCATACATCCTGGCCGGCCTGGCTCTGGGCCCCCTCACGGGCCTCCTCAGTGTGTCCGACGTGGTCCACCTGGCTTCGGAGATCGGGATCGCCCTTCTCCTGTTCCTGGTGGGGTTGGAGCTATCCCTGGACAAGATCCGGGACGTGGGGAAGGTGGCGGTGGCGGCGGGACTTGGCCAGGTCGTGTTCACGGCCCTCGGAGGATTCGCCCTTTCCATGGCCCTTTCCTTTTCCGCCATGGAGAGCCTCTTCATCGCCACCGCCCTGACCTTCAGCAGTACCGTAGTGGTGGTGAAGCTACTGGACCAGAAGGGGGACCTGAACGCCCTATACGGGCGAATCGCCGTAGGCATCTTCCTGGTGCAGGACCTGGTGGTCATCGTGGTCCTTACCATCCTCGCAGGACTCGGCCGCCAGGAGGGCGCAGGAGCTGCGGGGGTAGGGGTGAACCTGGCCCTGGCCTTCGGGGGGATGGCCATCCTCCTGGCCCTGGCCGCCACCGCTGCCCGATGGGTGCTGCCAAGGCTCCTTGCCTGGGTGGCCCACTCCCCGGGGACCCTCTTCACCTGGAGTCTCACCTGGTGCTTCCTCTTCGTGCTGGTCGCGGAGAAGATGCAGCTCTCTCTGGAGATAGGGGCGTTCCTGGCAGGGATCAGCCTGGCCCAGCTCCCTTACAATCAGGAGATGCGCCGGCGGGTCCACCCCCTGATGAACTTCTTCATCGCCGTCTTCTTCGTCTCCCTGGGAATCCAGATGGACTTTTCGGCGGCCCGGGAGTACTGGCTCCCGGGACTGATCCTTTCCCTTTTCGTCCTCGTGGGGAACCCCTTCATCTTCATGGTGATCATCTCCCGGGCAGGCTTCGGGGAACGGACCTCGTTTCGAACCTCGGTCACCGTGGCCCAGATCTCGGAGTTCTCCTTCATCTTCGCCGCCATGGGCATGGGGGCCGGGCTCATCCAAGACCCCATCCTCTCCCTCATCGGCATCGTGGGCCTGGTGACCATCGCCGTTTCGGCCTACATGATCCTCTACGCCGACACCCTCTACGACTATTGCCGCCGCTGGAAGCTCCTGGGGGTGTTCCGGGCCAGGCAGGTGGAGGAACCAGACGAACCGGTGGGCTCTGCCCTCTCCGGACACATCATCATCGTGGGAATGAACTCCCTGGGGCGCAGGTTGGCCCGGGACCTGGCGGAGCGGGGGGAGACGGTGCTGGCCGTGGACTCGGACCCCAGAAAGCTCCAGGGCCTTCCGTGCCACACCCTCATGGGAAACGCCGAGTATCTCTCGGTGCTGGAGGAGGCGGGACTGAACCGGGCCTGCCTCCTGGTATCGGCCCTTCACATCGAGGAGACCAACAACCTCCTCACCCACCGAGCCCGTTCCCGGGGTATACCCGTGAGTGTCCACGCCTTCGAAGCCAGCCACGTCCCGGAGCTCCTGGCCCTGGGAGCCAATCACCTTCTTGTGGCCCGGGATCTGGGGGCGGAGCGCCTTCTGAAGGCGGTCCAGGAGAGGGGGGCGTTCCAGGCATGACGGCTCTGGCGGCCCTCCTGGTGGCGGCCTCCTTGGGCCATGCCGCGTCCCGGTGGCTCAACCTCCCCGCGATTCCGTTCCTCATCGTGGCGGGCTTGCTCCTGTCCTTGATGGGTGTGGCACCTGCCGACTTCCTGGAAGACGCCCTGGTGCTGGGCCTCACCTTCCTGGTCTTCCTGGCAGGACTGGAGCTGAACCCCGGCCGAGTGAGGGGGCAGCGGCGAGCCGCCATCCACGTGGGGCTGGGGCAGTTCTTCGTCCTGGCGGTCGCTGGATTCGGGGTCGGACGGCTGCTGGGCTTCTCGAACCAGGCATCCCTCTATCTGGCCTTGGCCGTCTCGGCCAGCTCCACTCTTGTGGTGGTCCCCCTCCTCCAGCGTCGAAGGCAGCTCTTCGAGCCCTTCGGGCGGATGGTACTGGGCGTCCTCCTCCTCCAGGACGCCCTCATCATCGTTCTGATTCCGGTGGCGGTACTCTTTTCCCAGGGGACCGGTGCCGTCCTGGCGGGGCTTATCGTTACCGCCGGCATGGCCTTCCTTTCCTGGGTGAGTCTCCGCTGGATCGTCCCCTTCCTGGTGGCCAAAACCGAGGGCGACGGCGAGACCTTCCTCCTGTCGGTTCTGGGCTTCCTGTTCCTCTTCATGGGGGTGAGTCACTTTGTGGCCCTCCCACTGGTGGTGGGGGCATTCTTCGCCGGAATGGCCCTGTCCTCCTTCCCGGTGAACGGACTGGCCCGGGGGCAGCTCGCCTCCATCTCCGACTTCTTCGGGGCACTCTTCTTCACCGCCCTGGGGGCCTTCCTCTCCCTGCCCTCCACCCAGATCTTCCTTCAAGGGCTGGTGCTGGCCCTCCTGGTGATGGTGGTCACCCCCCCCGTGGTGGCGTTCTTCGCGGAGCGAGCCGGTTTTTCCGCCCGTCCCGGGGTCTTCTCCGGGCTCCTACTCTCCCAGACCAGCGAGTTCTCCCTGGTGGTGGGTCTCCAGGGCATGGTCATGGGCCACATCTCCCAGGACACCTTCACCGTCATCGCCCTGGCCACCCTCGTCACCATGACCCTCACCTCCTTCCTGGCCACGGACCTCCTCACCTGGAAGCTTCTGGACCTTCACCCAGGCACCAGGGTGTCGGAGCTGGATCCACCGCCGGACGACCACATCGTCCTTTTGGGCGGTGGTTCCCACGGGCAGGCCCTGCTGGAAGAGCTGGCCCTGGCAGCCCCTGAGGTGGTGGTGGTGGACGACGATCCCGTGGTCATCGCCTTCCTGGAGGAGTCCGGGTTCCGGGCGATCCGGGGAGATATCACGGACTTTGAGGTGCTGCGGAAGGCCGGGGTTCCCAGGGCTCGCATGGTGGTCTCCACCGTCCGGCGGCCGGAGGACAATGGGCCCGTCCTGACCATGGCGGGGGACACCCCAGTGCTGGCCCGGACCTTCAACGTGGAAGACGCCGAATGGATACGGGAAAGGGGAGGGGAGCCCGTCCTCTTCTCCGACGCCGCCGCCGACGAGTTCCTGGCCTGGTTCGACGCTGGATGCCCGTCAGAGGACGAGGAGGAAGTGGAAGCGACCGGAGCAGCCTGACCGGACCCCTCCTGGCCCTTCGGGTCGGCCCGCGGGTGACTACTCCCTGGATCTCCGGGTAGCCTCGTCAAAGGCCGACTTCAACGAGCCCCACACGGATTCCAACCTTTCCCTGGCCGACTCCCAGGCCTCGTCACTCGCCTCCGCCAGCTTCGAAAGCTTCTTCCTGCCCTCCTCGAGCCTGCGTTCGGCCTTCTCGATCTCCGGCTTCATCTTCAGCTGGACGTCTGCTCTCGCTCCCGCCGCCTTCGCCTTCAGCTTCTCGAGCTCCGCCTTCCATTCATCCAGCTGAGCCCGGAGCTTCTCCTGATACAACTCCCTGTCTCTCATGAGGTATGCCTCCTGAATGGTTGCTTCCCTATCCCAACCTCTCACCCGCCACCGTTGACGGCCGAGCGATGCCCCGAAGCAATCTGCCAAGGATGTCGGTACCCGTCACTACCCTCGGCCGCTCCCCCCAGAGGAGGATCACGTCGTCGTCCACGATGTCGTCCTCGGGGCTGCCGGGCCGCACGTTGAACCGCTGGATCAGCTCCCCCAGCTTCCTCCTGCCCTCCCGCACCATGATGGGCCGGTGACAATGCCGGTAGGGGCTGAAGCGCTCCGGCTCGAACAACGCCTCCCGGATGAAGTCGTCTGTCCGGAGTACGAGCCGGGGTTCGCCCTCCGAGTCGACGATCACCGCCCAGCTCTGTCCGGAACGATGGATGGCGCGCAGGAATCGGTCGTCCGTGCTGGGCTCGATGCGGGGAAACAGGGGACGGGCGCCTTCAAACTTGAGTCTCACCACGCTGTCCGAATCTACCGGCTCCCCCTCCTCATCCATGGACACGTCGTCCAACTCCAGGAAGTTCAGGGCCCCCTGCCCCTCCACCCGAGCGATCTCGCTCCCCTCTGCCTGCATGTGCAGCTCGATCACCTGGCGCAGGTCCCGCTCACGGAAGTATCGGACTTCTTCCCCGCCGAGCCATTGGTCCAGAACCCAGGCAGTAGGCCGGGCCACGGGGTAGAGCACGGTCTGATATAGCCATAGCACCGGTGAGAGGAGTGCGGCCATCCGCAGGGCATGACGGGTGAAGTAGGCCTGGGGAGTAATCTCGGCGAACACCGTGATGATCACCGTGGAAAAGATGAACGCCGCGAGGCCGCTGAGCACCGAACCCGACAATAGAGCGAGGAGAACATTGACACCCACGTTCCCCCAGAGGATGGTCACCAGCGTCAGGTTTGCGTCTCGCCGCATACGCAGGACCCGTTTCGCCAGCGGGTCGTCCAACCCGGCCTTAACCTTGAGTTCCAGCCTGGACACCGAAAAGAGGGCCAGGTTGAGCCCAGAGAGAATGGCGGACTGGGAAAGACAGAAGAGGATGCCAAGCCAGGTAAGCTGATTCATCGCCACGCTCTCACGGGACAGGTAAGCTCTTGGAGGTGCGGGCGGCGTGCCCTGCGGCCTCATCCAGGAACGCCATCAACCAATGGGCCCCGCACCTTCCAGGTGCGGGTCGATGGGCCTGAAGATTCCGGTCTTGCTCATGTTCCGCCGCAAGTCGAACCTGTCGAAGCAGGCTACCACGTCGATGGCCTCGAGGTTCTGGAAATTCAGGATCTCCCATGACGCACGCGTGATCCGGGCGCTGAGGAGGTAGTCGTCCTGCAGGTTTCCGGTGGTCGGGTCAGGCCGCTGGGAATACCCACTTGCCACCACCTCCTCCAGTTTGGGCAAGAGGTGCATCGCCTCCCCAACGATTCGAAAGAGCACGCCGTGGATATGGCGCTTATACTCCCGACGCACCTGGGTATCCGACTTGGTTCGGATCCTCAGCCGCAAGCCACGTGCCGCCGGAGTGGCCTGTTCGCGGGGCATATCGGCAATCTCAGGCAGGTCCACATCCAGCAGGAGTGAGCTACCCTCATCACGGATCTGGAATGAGACGTGGGTCTCCCGCGGCCAGGAAAGGGAGGCCAGCCGATGACCGAAGATACGCTCCATCGCCTCGGGGGCTGAGAACCGCCCGATTTCGTGGTCCTCTCGTCTCCTGGCTTCCTGCGCGTCGAATCCCTGCTTCTGATGACGCCAGTCCGCCAGGGAGCGCTCCCACCGGCATCGCTGGGCTGCGTTCTCCTCGTCGATGCGTTCTCTTCGGGGTGGCCAGATCAGCCCGAGAAACCCGGCAGCCTGCGGCAGGAATGGATCTGGCTTCGGGACCTGGAATTCGTTCGGGCGGAACACGGCCGGTTCGCGTGGCTCGGGGGTCCCAAGATGCACCTGCAGGATGTCCTCGATTCCAGCATTCCAGCGCTCGGCCGCACGTTCCATGAACGCGTCGACCTGAGCCGCATTATGCTTTCGAAACTTCCGCGCCAGGCGAGGTGGGAGGGGTGCACCGTCCTCTCCCACCAGGTCCACTGTACCGTCATCATGGAGCCGCAGCAGAGCAGTGAGCGTACCTCCCGTCCCTGAGAGGCCCCCTCCAGATCTGCCGCTGGAGTCGCGCAGGGCCCCCCAACTCGTTTCCTCACGGTAATGGAGTCCGGTGCCGGGGAGTCCCAGGCTCCGGTACACGCCACGCGGTCCAACCCCCACCCTTGCCCCTCTCGGCCCGGCCGAG